>CAZRCN010000108.1:0-8840 GCA_964598575.1 uncultured Victivallales bacterium
ATGAATGCAAGCAAACAATCAACCTTCCTCTCCCGCCTGCCGCAGGTCTCCTGCTGTCTGGAGGGCGAGAATGCTATCCTGTTCAACCCCGATAGCCGCTGCGAGAAGGTGATCAACGCCACCGGACTGATCCTGTGGAACGCCATGGACGGCACACGCGATGCCGCCGCCCTCGCCGCGCACTTGGCCACCGCCTGCGACAGTGCGCCCGAAGACGAGATCCGCGCCGATACCGAGGCTTTCACCCGGGAACTGCTTGACGATGGCTATGCCGCCGCCGCACCCGTCTCCACCACCCCGCTTGCCCCGGAAACGTACTCACGCATCGAGGAAGCCCCGCGAGATTTCGACCTCTCCCTGACCGGCAAATGCAACCTGCATTGCGAGTATTGCTTCTATGCCGACGAGATGGTCGGACGCAACGACCTGCCAGCGCATCGCTGGCTTGCGTTTTTCGATGAGCTCAAAAGCCTCGCAGTGCGCAACGCGACCCTGAGCGGCGGGGAAGTCTTCATGCGTCCAGATCTATGGGAGTTGATCGACGCCTTGATCGATGCGCGGATGTGTTACGGCATTCTGACAAACGGGACGCTGATCACAAAAAAAACGCTCGAACAATTCGAACAAGGCCAGCGGCGGAAGCGCCTGAACTCGATCCAGGTCTCAATCGATGGTTCCTGCGCCGACGTTCATGACAAAAGCCGCGGCAAAGGCAGTTTCGAAAAAGCCATACGCGGATTGCGGTTGTTAAAGGATAACGGATTCCCAGTAACAGTTCGCGTCACAGTCAACCGGCATAATGTCGAGGATCTGGATAATGTGGCGCGCCTGCTGCTGGAAGATGTTGGCTTGCCGAACTTCAGCACGAACGATGCGATGGCAATGGGAACGGGCTGTACGCGGCAGGAATCGATTGTGCTGACACCTGAACAACGGCCCGTGGCTATGCGCACGCTTGTGCGGCTGGCGGAAAAGTACAACGGCCGCATCACGGCCAGTTCCGGATCCTTGGCGCTGTGGCGCATGTTTGGCGAGATCGAGCATACGAAGGCGACAGGTGAGAGAACCACGCGCTGGAATATGGGCACGCTGTCCTCTTGCGGTTGCATGTTCATAAAGCTCGCGGTGCATCACGACGGGATGATCGTGCCATGCAACATGCTGGCCGACGCATCGCTGGGAACCATCGGCGAGAACCCGGTTTCAACAATCTGGGGTGATCATCCACTGCTCAAGGAAATGCGCACGCGCAGTCGCATACGCATGGCGGAGCTGGAAGACTGTCGGGACTGCGACTGGAATCCTTACTGTAACGGCGGCTGCCCGGCCACTGTGTTCTCTCGAACTGGCGATCTGTACCGGGCAAACCCGGATGTTTGTTATCGGAAATTTATAATGGAGTCTGGCGGGCGGGTGCAGGCAGCAGGTTCGTAGCGCCTGCTGTACTATAAATTCCGTCAGAACGTACAGGGGGGCTACGAATCCGCTGCGGGGCGGGCGCGAACAGCCATGAATATCTTGATATTGACGAACGGTTGCTTTATTACATGTCAGCAAATCCGATGATCCACATTCGCTTTGTTGTGCGGGATGAGGTCGCCATCGAGCATTTCGGCGATGAGTCGCTCGTGCTGTTGCGCGATGCGATGGAACTGCGCAAGATTAACCAGGCCTCACGCCGTTTTCTGGCTATGCTGGACGGCAAGCGCACGGTTCAGGATGTGGCGCAGGCGCTGGAAGTATGGCATGGCACCGTAGAGAATTTTGCTGTCGAGGTGGTTGGCCGTGCGCTGCTGACCATGGAGAGCCAAGGCATTGTGAGGCGCGTCACGAAGTTGCTAAAGGAAAGGACACAATCCATGCAGGACCCCCGTTACCTTGTGAATCCCGAGGTTTCCTTCCGCCAGGAGAACGAAGATGGCGGTATTTTATTCAACGCAGATACCGATGGGCTTGAGGTGATTAACCCGATCGCGGTTGAAATCTGGCAGTCGCTGGCGGCGCCCCGGACCGCGGAGGACGTGGTTGCATACCTATGCGAGGTCTGCGAAGATGCACCGCGCGAGCAAGTGGCCACGGATGTGGGTGCATTCCTGGAAGCGATGCTAGCGAAAGGATTCATCGGAATCGTAGAGGATGATGTATGACGGATGTGATCGACACCTGTGACGGACTGGGCGATGAGAAGCGTACGGCCACGGACATGAACCTGCCGGAGGGCGTTCCGCCGCTACGGACGTTCTATCTTTACTTGTCCGACGGTTGCAATCTGCGTTGCCGCCATTGCTGGATTACCCCAACTTTTGTCCAGGGAAAGCCCGTGCCAGCCGAATGCCTGGACTACGACTTGCTCAAAGCGGCGGTGGCCGAAGCGAAGCCGATGGGGTTGAAGGCGGCCAAGCTAACCGGCGGGGAACCGACCCTGCACCCCGAGTTCCGACGCATTGCCGACCTGTTGTCTGAGGAAGGCTTGAGCCTGACGATGGAAACGAACGGGACGCTGATCGACGCCAAAATGGCACGGCATTTACGGGAGGTGAACAAGCTCTCGCACGTTGCGGTGAGCCTCGACAGCACCGATGTAAATCAACACGATCGCTTTCGCGGCAAGCGCGGCGCCCATGCCGATACCGTGCGCGGCCTACAGCATCTGGTGGAGGCCGGTTTTCGGCCTCAGATCATCATGTCTGTGTTCCGCGAGAATTTGGAGCAAGTCGAGCCGATGATTGCATTGGCGCTACGTCTAGGCGTCGGGTCGGTGAAATTCAATCCCGTCACGACATCAGGTCGCGGGGCTGAGTTGCATGCGCAGGGACTGGCGCTGTCGTTCGAAGAAATGATGGATCTAGCGCACCGCGTCCGAGGACCGTTGCAGGATCGAGTTCCTATCCGGCTTTGCCTGATGTTGCCGCCGGCTTTGAGCACAGTGCGCGAGATCTTGCGCGAGAAAAGCGGCGGCGGCAGTTGCCATGTGCGACACATTCTCGGCATCCTTGGTTCCGGCGAGATGGCCTTGTGCGGTATCGGACGCAACATCCCGGAGCTTTGCTTCGGCCGTTTGGGAAAAGATTCGGTTCGTGATGTGTGGATTTCGCACCCGACTTTGGTTCGTATGCGCCAGGATCTGGACGGTGTCTATCCCGGCCTCTGTGGTGACTGCGTGCATGCCAAGCGTTGCCTTACGCATTGCGTGGCGATGAACTACGAGGCCAACGGCAGCCTAGTCAGCGTTTCCCCGCTGTGTGCGGAAGCGGAGCAGCGTGGCATGTTCCCGGATTCGCGGCGGGTCACGTTTGGGCCGTGTGTTGGTTGACTGTTGGTAGCGGGCGGTAATAAAGAGACGCTGGGAAATGGACATACCTGAAACCAGATTGGCTGATCGACTGATTATACCCTCGACTCTGGCCGATCCGACTGCGAACGGATTGTATCTCCACGCCTCGGCGGTTGTTATACAGGGCGGGGCCGTGCTGTTTCTGGGGCATTCGACATCTGGCAAGAGCACAATGACGTGTTTGCTGCGTCCGATTTGTTCCGTACTGGCAGACGACACGGTGCTAGTAAAGCGTAATAATGGCGGCGCATGGCGGGTCACGGATGGCAAGGGCTGGTTTGCCAGTCCATCAACTCAGCCGTCCACAGCACCATTGCGCGCCTGCTTTCGCATCCATAAGGGGCCGGATCTGCGGATTGAACAGCTTGCGCCACTTGAGTTGGCCAGGTGTCTGATGGATGCGGTGATGGAGGTTGACGTGCAGCGCAAATGCGGACGGCTGGATCCAAGCGATTCCTCCACTGCGCCAGACGCGATCGCTGAGGCACGAACGATGCGCAGAAAATGGTTCCAAGACGTGGCGACACTCGCCCACGATTACCGCGGAAATAGGATGTGGTTTCCGCTAGACGCCGATCCGCGAGAGATCGTCAAGGCAATCATCGAAAGCGGAAGTAGATGGGGTGTCATCCACGGGAGTGCGTTGTATTTATGTAAGTGATTTTTATTACATGGTTTGCATGTGACTCACTCCTCGATCTTCAATGTCCAATATCCAACAAGGAATGTCCAATATCCAAGTACAATACAGTGGAACAGCCTGAATTTGTCCCTTTCCGACCCTTGTTCGGTTGGATATTCCGTGTTGGATATTGGATATTCTTTCCAACTCCCTGTCAGTCAGTTACAAGTGAGAAACGCACACCCGTGGGGTGTCATCACGTAATGCAAAACAGGAATTGACATATCAGGTGGTTGCAGTTTAAGGTCATGGTATATGAAGCGAGTCAAAAAGGAGCTTCGATGATGAGCGAGAAAACAAAATTGCGATATGAGAAGCCGGTCAGCATCAACATGGGGCGCGTGGCACCGGTGCTCGGGGATTCGTGCAGTATTGGTGAGGGGGCGGATGATTGCCCGCAGGGCAATGACAACACAGTCGAAGAAACGTGTAACCCTTCCGGGGCATCGGCAACCAACAGGTGCCTTAATGGCTCTGGTGCAGGTAGCAATTGCCAAGACGGAAGTTCAGCTCTCAATGGATGCTCTATTGGATCATCCGCTGTATGGGGGTGCTTCGCAGGTGATCTCCCTTAGGGCCTGCCGGGAATGGATGCGTTTAATATCTCTTCGTGTCCAACGCGTGATTCAGGGCTGTTCATGATCCGCCTCGCCTTCCGCGGTGGGAGCATGTGCGGGACATTCCGCGATGGCGACTGCCTGTGGGTCGACAACACGCCTTATAACGAATACCAACTAGGCGACGTGGTCGCGTATCGTGAAGATGAGAAAACGGTGTCGCACCGCATTGTCGGTCGGACGCCAGCGGGCTGGGTAACGCAGGGCGATGCGAATCGGTGGTCGGACCGGCGGGTGCTGCGGGCTGAAGAAATGATCGGGCGAGTTGTTGCGATGGAACGCGCGGGTGTTCGTCGCTCTGTCGTAGGTGGGGCGGCGGGCTTGCGCCGCGCGCGCTGGCTGCATGTTCGCGCCCGTCTGCGGCGTTGGGCCTGTGAATGCCTCGCCCCTTTCTATCGCCTGCTGCGAGCGACGCATCTGGTTCGGTTCCTATGGCACCCTTCGGTGTTACGTCTTAAGCTGGTGATGCTGGCCGAGGACTCGTCACATGAGACCTGCATCAAGTACCTTGTTCGGGGCCGTGCCGTAGCCTGCTGGTTCCCTGCCGAGCAGCGCTGGTCATGCCGTAAACCCTATGATCTGGTGCTGTCGCCGCCGGAATAGTTCGAATACCGTGTTATGTCTCAACCTGAAACCAAACTTCTACTTACCTGCCTGCGGCCTGTATGTGCACCCGGATCCGCTTTGTCGGCAACCGTCAGGCACGATATCGACTGGCAGCGCTTTTTGACGCTAGCGACGAATCATCATGTAATCCCACTGGTCTACCAGGCACTGAAGCACGAACCGTCGCTGCCCGCATCGGTACGCGCACCCTTGCGGCAGGCGTTCATGGCCATCGCCGCCTATAATCTGCGGGCGACTTGCAGGCTGCAGCGGCTGCAATCTCAAGCACATGAACAAGGAATCAACCTGATTCCAGTCAAAGGGCCCGCACTGGCAATCCTGGCATTCGGCCAAGGACACGAATCAGCCAGACAGTTCGAGGATCTGGACTTGATCGTGCACCCGGACGATATGGCGCGCACGATCGAATGGCTGGAGTCTCTGGGCTATCAGACCGATGGGTCGCTGCGGGACGCACACCGTCGGCAAGCCTACATCAGGACAAAACAGGACTGGAGTTTCAAAAAGGCGGGCGATCCACTGCCGCTGGAACTGAAACCAACCCTTATCTGGCATGTCCTGTCAGGAACAAACGACATGGAATGGCTGTCGAAATCTTGCCGTTCCATACCAATCGATGACAAACACGCATTATCGGTTCCATGCCCGGAAGCGATGCTGCTGGTGCTCTGCATCGACGGCACGCACGACAAATGGTCCAAGCTATCAACCATGGCGGACATCGCACAGCTATTGCACGCTTATCCTGACGGCCATTGGACCAACCTGCTAGATGATGCAAAGGCGCTCGGTCACAAACGCGCCTTGTTGATTGGGATTGAGCTGACGAGGCACCTATTGGAGTGCGTTGTGCCAGCCGCCTTTACATCGGCCATCCAGCACGACAAAAAGGCCCAACGCATGGCAAGACGCGAAGCCGATCGGCTGAGAAACAATCCCTCGCATTACCCACGGCTGGGGGAATTGTGCGTTTTCGCCTTCCGAACCCGCGAAAGGCTACGTGATCGCCTACGCTTCATTTCCCGTCTGCTCTTTATCCCCAGCATTACCGATATTCACGATTTCAAACTCCCACCTGCACTCTTCCCGATCTATGCCCTGATCCGTCCTGTCCGCCTGATAAGAGATATCCTAAAGCCCTGCAATAAACGCCCGAAAAGCATACAAAACGGAAGTCACATGCACATAAACCGCGTCACACAGTGACGCGCTACAGTATGGACTAAGTTGTAACTTCATCGATTTACTTTCCTTTGGACGCAACATTAACACCCTATTTCGGCCGACGAGAACGGATAATGAGAACGGATAACGATCCTCCTTCGCTAAAGCTACGGCGGACATGGGGAGGGAAGACACAATCGTTCACCGTTCTCGTCGCCGTTCTCGTAAACCGAGGATCACCGCAAACGCTGTAATAAGTTTCAATATGCATTATCGGGGCCCCGGGGCCAAGGCTAGTCTGTAACTTCATTACCTGTAGCCGACTTTCGCCGAAAGCCGGCTTGCGCATAGAATGAGCACAGAAAGTCCATAATAAGCGCGAAGCACCCGGTATGGACTCCACATGCACCCCACAAGCACAGCCGCGCTTTCGGCGAAAGCGGGCTACACGTTTGTCCACCACGCTACACGTTACACCCCTGCATCATCTTGGCCGCCCAAGTGCCCAAACTCATCTGCAACTTGTCTTTCCAGCAGAATTAGGGTACCGCTTCTCTCATGCATTCTCTATTCAAACGGCTACATTACCTGCGGCAGGCCATCGCGCTGGTCTGGTGCTGTGCACGCTGGCTGACGATTTTGCAAGCATCGCTCACGCTGATTCACGGGTTGCTCCCGGTGGCCTCGCTATTTCTGACGAAGCGGCTGGTCGATGCGCTGAGTCTCTATTTGGTAACGGACTCCGGTTCGCGTGATCCCCTCCCCCTGCTGATGCTCGCGCCATGGGTGGTGCTGGTTGCCGTAACGGGCAGACTCTGCCAGGCCATTTCAGCCTGGGTCAGCACGTCCCAATCGGAAGCCGTGGCCATGCATGTACAGGACACCATACAGGCTAAGTCTATCACGACCGATCTGGCCAGCTTTGAGACGCCCGATTACTACAACCGTATGCGAATGGCGCAGGGGGAGGCGCTTTCGCGTCCCGTCAGCATTATTCGTAATCTCGTTCAGCTCGGCAGTGCCGGATTTGCCCTGATTTCGGTCTCGGCCGTCATTCTGTTCGAACAAGGCCTCTTGCTGCCAGTGTTGCTGATTGCCGCCCTACCCGGCGCCTTGAGCAAGATTCGCAACGCCAGACTCAGCAATCAGCTCCGCGTGCAGCAAGCGGAACCGGAACGTTACGCCTTCTACCTGAATTTGCTGCTTACAGCACTCCCGTTTGCCAAGGAAATCCGATTATATGCAATGGGCGGCGACTTTCGCAAGCGCTACCAAGCGCTCCGTCAACGCCTACGCGATTCACGACTGCAACTGGCCTGGCAACGGACTCGCAACGACCTGCTGGCGGATCTGCTCGCAGCCGCTACCATGGCCATCGGATTGGGGCTGGTTTATTGGCGCATGCACAACGGAGCCATGACACTCGGCGGACTGGCGCTGCTCTATCGCGGGGCACAGCGGGGCAAAGGGGCCTTCGGTACGGTCCTCGCCAGCTTAGCTGGACTCTATGAAGATTCGCTCTTCATCGGGCATTACTACGATTTTCTAAATATGCCGACGACGATCAGCACCCCCGAAAAGCCCACACAACTTCCCAAAACGATCACAAAGGGACTGACGGTCGACAAGGTGACATTCCGTTACCCAAAGACGGATCGGGATGTTTTGAAAAATGTCTCATTCACAATCCCGGCTGGTGAACACGTGGCACTAGTCGGGGAGAACGGCTCCGGCAAGACGACACTGCTAAAACTCTTATGTCGCTTCTATGATCCGACGGCTGGGCGGATTCTACTGGATGGAACCGATATTCGTGAATTTGATCCGCTTGAGTACCGCACCCGGGTCGCCGCGCTATTCCAGGACTTTGTGCGCTACCAGATGACGGTTAACGAGAATATCCAAGTCGGCGATCTGTCGATTGCGCCCGACGATCCGGCCATCGCGAACGCCGCGCAGGCGGCTGGGGCCGTCGACATTATTGATGGCTTACCGCAAGGTTTCAGGACGGCACTGGGCCGCATGTTTACGAATGGTGTCGAGCTTAGTGAAGGCCAATGGCAGCGGATTGCACTGGCCCGTGTGCTCCTGCGCAAAGCCCCGATTGCCCTGCTGGATGAACCGACAAGCATGCTGGATGCAAAGGCCGAAAGGGAACTGCTGACCGCCTTTGTCGACACATTACAAGGGCGCACGGCCATCGTGGTAAGTCATCGGCTCACCACCGTGCAATCCGCCGACCGCATTGTCATGCTTGTAGACGGCCAATTAGCGGAACAAGGTTCGCATACTTTTCTCATGCAAAAACAAGATGCATACTACAACCTGTTTCACGCGCACGCGGCACACCCCATTTACAAATGAGGCTCTTCCGCAGAATCTGTGGGTTCGTTTTAGTCATTTCGTGGCACATGGC
>CAZRCN010000109.1:0-8835 GCA_964598575.1 uncultured Victivallales bacterium
GGGCGACGATTACGGATTACGAGGGGAATTTTCTCAATCGTCCATCGTAATCGTCGCCCGTAATCGTCCGCCGATCTCCCGAAGTTTCAACATGCATCATCCGGGGCACCCCGCGACCAGCCGGAACCTGACGCCCCCCCCGGCGCCATCTCAAGGTACGAACATCAGGATTCTGCTTCTGAGGCATCCTCCTGGCTTGGCAAGGGGCAACGCGGGGCGGGCAGCGTTTGCTGCACAAGCGTACACAGGGCCTCGCCCGTAAAGGGCTTCTGCAAAAAAGCCCAGGCCCCACGGTGGATCTGGCTGCGCACGTAATCTTTTGCAAAACCGGATATGAGCAGAATTTTGGCATCGGGGTCATATTCCTGGATAGCCTGCAGCACGCTGCTGCCGTCCTTACCCGGAATAATCCAGTCCAACACCGTCAAGGAAATTTGGGCGGCATGCTTCTTGTATAAACGCAGCGCCTCGTCGCCATCCTCAGCCTGCAAAACCAGATACCCCGCTTCCAATAACGTATCGACCATCATACGCCGCCGGGCGGGATGATCTTCTACCACCAATAGGGTTCGGTTTTCGGTCTCCTGTTGCAGTAACTCGGATGCACTGGGAACCTCCGCCTTGGGAATCAAAAGCTTTACGCGCGTGCCTGCTCCGGGCTGTGCCTCTACTTCAATCCAGCCACCCCATCCCTTGACCATTTGCTGCGCTACCGGCAACCCCAGACCCAACGCGTGCTTGTCGGTCTTCGTCGTATAAAACGGTTCAAACACCCGTGCTACCTGTTCTTCCGTCATCCCCACACCGGTATCTTCCGTGATCACTTCCACAAATTCGCGCGCAAACTCCGAAGCCAATTCATCCTCCGCCTCAACCACACGAGATTGAATATCCACACGGATTTCACCCCCCTGCGGCATGGCATCCGCAGCATTCAGAAACAGATTCATCAGAACATCCAGCAGTTCCCCCGCATCCGCCGACACATACCATGGACGGGGATCCAGCGAAATTGCCAATTGAATACCGCGCTCCTGCAAGCCCCCTGACAACAAATCACGGGCCTTCTGGATGGATTGTGTGAGCAGAAGCGGCTCTATGTGGACATGTTCACCACTGCCGCTGATTCGAACCACACTTAACAAGCGCTTTACCAGCTCTGCGGCATGCTCCGCTGCATCCAGAATCTTGTGCGAAGCAATGTGGGGTCGCGTATTCGGCAAAAAACTGTCTGAAATGGTTCCGGCATAGCTGCGAATCACGCCCAGCGCATTGGCAAAATTGCTACCAACACCGTGTGCAACCGTCAAAAGGGCTTCCAAGCGCTCTTTTTCGACTGCCATTTGCCGGGCTTGATGATGCGCAGAAATATCACGAACCGTGATCATAATGCTGGTTCTACCCTGAAACTGGACTAGGTCGGCGCTTACCCCCACTTCCACCCGATCGCCATTGGGTGTATGCAGAATCGTCTGGTACCGCTGCGGAAATGCCTTGCTATGGATCATGCGCTTGTACAACCGCAGCGTACGATCCAGTTCTTCCGACGCCAGAAACCGGGTAAAATCGGCCCCCACCAATTCCGATTCAGCGCATTGCATCAACTCGCATAAACGCGGATTGACAAAATACACCGATCGTTCTTCCAGCAAGCAGATGCCATCCATCGAATTACGCAGCCACGTCAGTAGCAGGTCTTCACGTTCCTGTAGCTGCTGATGCGCATCCGACAGCGATGCCTGGGTGCCCTCGAGTTCCTTGCGCACACGGGCAAGTCGCTCTGCATCCTTACTCTTTGACAGTTTCGACACGACCATCCCCTTTCACGGCCAGCCCATTGCTTTTCGCAATGTACTACGCCTACCCAAACAACACAAGCCGCCTTTTCCCGCTCGCACAAAAGAAGAAGAGAGGGCGCATCTGCGAAGCGTTGCAAACGTACACCTGAGTTCCGCATTGGGACACCCTATGAACAAAAACCGAATTTTGACCACGGAGGCACAGGGACACGGAGATGGAGGTTCGCACAAATCAGGGATTGGCAATAACCAGAGGCAAATGATTACGAACAAACTGCATTGACTGCCAATCCCAGATTCGCGCGAACGGTTTTCAGAGAGAAAAGGAGCATATTACAAGACCATGCGTTTGATTCCCTGCTTTAGAACGGGCACATTAAAGTTAATGAGCAGCCCGATTTTGCAGCCCGTTAGTTTCAGATAAGTCAGTAGCTGCGCTTCGTGAACAGGCTCTAGAGATTTAACTGACTTTAATTCCAAAACAACTTTGTCTTCTACAATCAGATCCAGGCGCAAATCATCCCCGACCGCTTTGCCCTTGTACAGCAAGGGTAGCTTGACCTCTGAAGCGATCTTTATCTTTCGCAACCACAATTCATGACAAAGGCTTTTCTGGTAGATTTCTTCATACAACCCTGGTCCCCAATGCTTGTGAACCTCGATTGCGCCCCCAATAATCTGCTCGGTTAGTGCCGATTCTTGCATGACCACATCTCTCCTGTATTTCTCGTTAACAATCGTTGTGTGAATTCGTATCCGCTTGTCATACAAATAGTAAGAATAACCCTTGAAGACAAGCGGATACGAATTCACACAACCTCCCAACTCCGTGCCCCCGTGCCTCCGTGGTGAAATCTGGCTACAACGGATCAGGTTTACCTCCCAAAATGCAGATGGGACACCCATTTTCAAACGCAGCATCAATGGTTCAGGGGTTTTGTGAGATCATTTCTACTCTTGCGGAACTCAGGAAGAGAAGGAGAAGAGAGGGCGCATCTGCGAAGCGTTGCAAACGTACAGATTCAGGTTTGCGCCAGCACGACAAGTAGCCGGGAAGGGCTGCAGACGCGTTACCCATGCCTTGGTCAATGCCCACGCTACGCAAACTGGATCATGCTCCGCAGTGCCACTGCACGCTCTTCCAGTATTGCGGGCGTCAATACCTCTAAGCCATCGAGGCTGAAGGCTTCTACCCCGAACGAGGCAATAACACTGCCATAGAACAAGGCATTCCGGACCGCGCGTGCATCACTCGTACCCTGCCTGGCCAGATACCCCATAAAGCCACCGGCAAACGCGTCCCCGGCACCCGTAGGGTCCACGACGCTGTCCAGGGGAAACGCGGGGATGATCGATACACTATCGCGCGAAAACAGCAGTGCCCCATGCTCCCCCTTCTTGATCACGACATATTGCGGTCCGCGCTCCAGAATCCACTGCGCGCATGCACCCAGATGATACTCCTGCGTCAACAACCGGGCTTCGGCATCATTCAGCAGCAGCATGTCCACGTTGGCAATAACCTCCCGCAGCGACTCGTCGGCAATATTAATCCACAAATCCATGGTGTCAGCCGCAACAAAGGCTGGCTGTTCGCATTGCCCAAGCACCTCCAGTTGCAGATCAGGCGAAATATTGCCCAGCATCACATACGGTACTTTCCGGTACGCTTCCGGAAGGTGGGGCCGAAAATCGGCAAACACATGCAATTCTGTAAATACGGTGGTTCGATTCACCATGTCGGGCTCATACACCCCACCCCAGCGAAACGTCTTACCTTCCTCGTGCGCCAGCCCTGCCGTATCAATGCCAAAACGGTGGTACCGTTCGATGTGCTGCGCCGGAAAATCCGTTCCAACCACCCCCACCATGCCGGTACGTCCAAAAAATGACGCGGCCGCACAAGCATAACTGACAGATCCACCCAATATCTCCGCACGCTTCTCGGTACGGGTCTCTACTGTATCCAGCCCGATCGACCCCACAACAATCATTTCCAAATCCGACATATCCCCCCCGTTCTTCTACGCCTTGTGCTCCGAGCTGATTTCCTTCACGCGCACAATCACATGGCGCACATCATGTATACCCAGCCCCGATTCCATGCTTTCGCGCACCCGCTTCTGGAGCACTTCGCAGATCTCATGCAATTGTGGGCCCGCTTTAATCCGAACTTCCATGATGATATCAATCTTGCGTCGAACCGGAAGCACATCCGCATGCATCTGGACGATAGACGGAAACGAGGGGGCCAACTTATCCAGATAGTCTGAAATTGCCGCCGTGCTGATATGCACCGCACCCTCTTCATTCCGAAACGATAAAAACCGGTTCTGCCGCTTGGGCTGCCGTTCCCCCAGCATCCAGAGAATGCCGCCCAGAAACAACATGGCACCAAGAATGCCTCCGTAGGGTCGCGCCCCGGATACGAGCGCAAAAAAGCGCTGCCAGGCCCAAGGGCTCCAGGAGAGCAGGAACAAGCTCAAACCAACAAAGAGGGCGGCGGCATATGCTGCCAAGGAAAAAAAACGATGCAAATGCTTCATACGGGCCTTTCTTGTTTCAGTGCATCCAGCAACGCGGCAAACCCCAGCTCGTAGCCATACGCGCCAAACCCCTGGATCTGTCCGATGCAAACCGCTGCCGTCAGGCTGACATGCCGAAAACTCTCCCGGGCATGTGTATTGCTTAGATGGATCTCGACGCAAGGCAATCCGCCCGCAGCAATTGCATCCCGCAAGGCAACACTCGTGTGGGTATAGGCGGCTGGATTCAACAAAACCCCGTCACACGAGCCCGCCGCTTCCTGCAACCGGCTCACCAGCGCCCCCTCATCATTGCTTTGAAACGTCTCCAGCTCCACGCCGGCTGCATCCGCACAGCGCTGCACACGCGACAAGATATCCTCCAGCGTCACCGCTCCGTAGATATCAGGCTCGCGCTTCCCCAGCAGATTCAAATTCGGACCATTCAACACAAGAATTTTCACGTTATTCTCCATTCCGACAGGTATGCTGCTTGTTGCAGCCATGTCCGCCCCTACATAACTCATCCACAGCATATTCAAGAATCCGATCATCATCAAGCCGGACCCGCACCCGTCGCTCCAGAATTTTCAGATCCACCACACGTCCCGTACCTTCGGGACACTCCACCCGGCTCCCTTCCCGCGGCAAGCCCACTTGTGCTTGCTGATACTGCTCATCCTCGTACCGCAAGCAACACTTCAGCCGCCCACACATGCCACTGATACCGGTCGGATTCAGGGACAGCCGCTGTACCCGGGCCATCCGCACATTAATCGCTTCAAAATGTCGCAACCAGGAAGCACAACATTGTTCACGCCCGCATACGCCGATGCCCCCCACCAACGCCGCTTCATCCCGCACCCCGATCTGCCGCATTTCCACCCGGCAATGATGCTCACTCGCCAATTGCCGCACCAACTCCCGGAAATCCACCCGATCCTCGGCCGAAAACATCACCAGCAGCAAAGCCCGGTCGAACGAGTAGCGCACCCGCACCAAACGCATCTCCAACCCGAGTTCCGTAATCCACTTCAGGCAGCTTTCCTGTGCAATCTGTGCCATCAAGGCATTTTCGCGTACCTTGGCCTGGTCCTGCAACGTCTCGCACCGCACCAGCTCCGGGTATGGTCCCTCGTGCCCTGCAGTCGGTTCGGTATCCATCAAAAGAATGGCACCCGATTCCCAGACCCCCTTGTTCTCGAACACACACCGGTCACCACTGTGAATGGCCACCCGCGCAGGGCATAGACACACAACCTCTTCCCCCGGAGCTATCTCGACTTTCACATACATGCCCATCTCAACCTTACTCTTTCGCCGTCATCCGCTGCCTTACGCATGCAATGCCGTTCGTTTCATGCTTGTACAAGCCTCTTGGGGATTGCCTGCAAAAAGGCATGCGACAAAGTCAGTGGTTCCGGCATATTGCGATGCAATTGCGTAACCGCTTGTTCCCACACACGAATCCGGTGCATGCCCTCACGATACGACTTCGGGACCATGGCCTCCAAGGCCTCGTGTTCATCCGGAAAGGTCAGCAAGGCGGGATCCCCCCCCGCCAGCAACAGCAGCCCATCCCGTTGCCAGGCTAGAACCATCATCAATACCTGCTCCCGTACAGCACGGTACCGCGCCCCAGCACGCCCATCGATCGTCTTGGTATCCACCTCAACCTCCTCGTCACGCGCCAGTGCCTTCTCCTCCTTCGTGATTTCCTCCTTCATGCCCTTCAGCAGAGCAGCAAGCAATGCCGCTTGCGCCATGGCTCCAACCCTGCCCTCCAGTGATTCGCCCCGCAAAATTCGCAAAACATTCGATCGCGCCTCGCCCGGCGGCAGACCCGACTGACTGCTGGCAAGCGACAACCGCTGACACCGCGAAATCACCGTCGGCAGCAATCGCTGCGGCTGATCGGTCAACAGCAGAAACAGCGTCTGGCCGGGCGGCTCCTCCAATGTTTTCAAAAAGGCATTTGCCGAAGAGGCATTCATGCACTCCGCCCCAACGATAATCCCCGCCTTCCAGCCACCTGCGAACGACGTGCGCTGAAAATCCTGCTGGAATGTCCGCATCGCCTCCACGCTGATCATACGCGATTTTTTTTCAGGTTCCAACCTATGAATATCCGGATGGGTTCCTTTTTCGACGCCCCGGCAGCCTGCACAAATGTGGCAGGGACCCTCAGCGCCGGGATCTTTGCAAAAGAGCAGGCATAGCAGCCGTGTGGCCAGGTCCTGACCCTCGCGACGGACGTCGCCCTCGATCAGGTAGGCATGCGCCAACCGCCCCGCTGCAGCACTTTTTGCCAGATACCCGTACGCCGTATCTACTTGCATGCCTGCTCCCCCTGTCCGTTACGCTCCAACATACCCGATACCCGCTTCCAAATCTGCGTCTGAATGGCATCCATAGCCCCCGTTGCATCCAACTTCCAGATACGGTCTGGCTCCTGACGCCACATCGCCTCATACCCTTGCGCAACGCGTTCATGAAACGCTCGCGCCTCGCGCTCCATCCGGTCCGGACGCCCCCCCGTATGCAGGTTGCGTTTTGCCATGCGCGCCAGACCATCTTCAACCGGCAGCCAGAGCAGAATGGTCAGATCCGGCCAGCAGGTACCGAGGGCAAACGTATGCAGCCCGACGAGCGTCTCCGGCGCAAACCCGCGCCCATACCCCTGATACGCCGTCGTCGAATCGGCAAAGCGGTCACTCAGGACCACCGCGCCCCGTGCCAGCGCGGGGCGAATGACTTCCTGTACAAGCTGGGCACGACTGGCCGCGAACAGCAAGGTTTCAGCCTCTGCACAAAGCCCTTCCCCTTCCCGGTCATGCTGCAAAAGGCTCCGGATACGCTCCCCGGCCGCCGTGCCGCCCGGCTCACGCGTCTGCACCACCTCATAGCCCGCCGCACATAAGCGCTCAGTCAGCAGGGCAATCTGGGTCGATTTTCCGCAGCCCTCCGGCCCCTCAAATGTAACAAACATCCCCGCCATACTTATTCCTTGGCTGTAACCTTCTGGCCCTTCGGCGTATCGCGCACGATCCACCCCAGTGCATCCAACGCATCACGTAGCCGGTCCGATGCCTGCCAGCTCTTGGCCGCACGCGCGTGCGCCCGCTCATCCAGTAGCGCCTGCACGTCCTCCGGCACAGCCGTTTCCGCCTTCTGCAGTACCCCTAAAACCGTATCCAGGCGCACCAATAGCGCACGGACTTCTTCTCCACTCCAATCCTTTTCTCCAGCATCCATGGCACGATTACCGGCGTGAATCATGTCAAAAATGGCTGCCAGCGCCTCTGGTACATTCAGATCCTGATCCATGGCAGCCTCGAAATGCTGCTGTGCCGCCACGGCCCAAGCGGGCAATCCCTGCCCCTGTGCGCCGTCTGTCGCCAGGCGATCCGTAAACGCATCCACCCGCGCCAGTGCCGTCCGCGCTGCCTCCACCGCCTGAAAGGTAAAATTGAGCGATTGGCGGTACTGCGCCGAAAGCAGCACATAGCGAACCTCGCGACCATTGTAGCCCCGGGCCATGATGTCGCGCAGCGTATAGAAATTACCGGCCGATTTCGACATTTTCCGCCCATCCACCACCAAATGCGCGGAATGCATCCAGTACCGGACAAACGGCTTGCCGGTAGCTCCTTCACTCTGGGCAATTTCGTCATCATGATGCGGAAAGATATTATCCACCCCGCCCGTGTGGATGTCAAAGCTTTCGCCCAGATACCGCATACTCATCGCCGAGCACTCGATATGCCAGCCCGGACGCCCCGGCCCCCAGGGTGAATCCCACTTGACCGCCCCATCCGACGCCTGCCACGCCTTCCAGAGGGCAAAATCCGCCACATGTTCCTTTTCATACTCATCCTGCGCCACCCGTGCGCCTGCACGCATGCCGGACGTATCGATCCGGGCCAGGCGCCCATAGTTCTCGAAGGCGGCAATCCGATAATACACCGAACCATCCTCCGACACATAGGCAAGCCCCTTGTCCAGCAGGCGCGATACAAGGGCAATAACCTCATCGATGTGCTCGGTGGCTGCCGGATAATGCTCAGCCGGCTCAATGTTCAGGGTTTTGATATCCTCGAAAAACATATCCTTAAACGGCTTGGTGTATGCATCCAGCGTCACCCCCTGCTCCATTGCCCCCCGGATCGTCTTGTCATCCACATCTGTCAGATTCATCACCTGCACGACACCATACCCGCAGTACTGGATATAGCGGCGCAACAAATCCTCAAACACATACGTGCGAAAATTCCCGATATGGGCGGCATTGTACACCGTCGGTCCACATGTATACATGCGGACCTGCTTGCCATCCGCCGGAACCAATTCCTCAAGCGAACGGCTCATTGTATTAAATACCTGCATCTCTCTCCCCTGCAATCCCCAAACCCCTCGTAAACAACAAAACCCCTTTCTACCAAACCCAGCCCTCCATGAACAGCCATTTTCAATTCACCCACACAAGTCAGGCGGTAGCCCCAGCCCCGAGC
>CAZRCN010000110.1:0-8830 GCA_964598575.1 uncultured Victivallales bacterium
TTTTACGCAGCCTACGCCCTTGACTTACCCACAGATTCTGCGGAAGACCCTTTTTCCTCAACGTTTATCTCCACCGGGATAAACCCGGTGGGCGATGAAGTTATAGGTAAGCTCGGCTGCCGGGGGGGGCATCAGGCGGGTTCGCTGACTTCGGGGAGCGACCAGGCATGCACTGCCGCAACCAGGGCACCGATGGCCAGAATCAGCACGGTGGCTGGAGCACCGAGTATATCGCCGAGCAGCCCGATAAAGCCGCCGACCAGCATCAGGACCCCGATCATGGTATTGGAGATGGCTACATAGGCGGCCCGGGTTTTGGCCGTGGCCATATCGACGAGATAGACCTTGCGTCCGAGCCGCAAGCCACCATGCATGATGTTAAGGATAAAGAAAATACCGGCAAAGGCCAGGGCATTCGTGGCCCAGCCCCACTGGAGCTGCACGGCCGAGAAGGTAAAGATGCCCAGTAGGCCGGCCCCGGCAGCGCCGATGGCCATGACGCTGCGGCTGGAGCGATCGCCCAGCTTGCCCCAGAAGGGCGCAGACAGACTGGTGCCGAGGCCGTTGGCGATGATCAGTAGTCCGAGCCCGCTGATATCCGTATCCGCGGTCTGGCGTGCAACCAGCACATAGAACGGCGGTGCGAGGGCCACGGACAATAGCAGCGCACGCGTCGTTACAAAGCGGCGGAACGGCTTATCGCGGGCCAGCAGCCCAAGCTGCCTGGCGGCAACCGAGAGGGCATTGCCGCCGCCCTCGGTTGCACCGGGTTGCTCCAGGATTCGGCTGAACGCCATTGCCGCCACGATCCAGAGAATGCCGCCGAGCACCAGCAGGCCTGAAAAGACGGAAATGCCGACCGTGGCAAGGTCAAAGCTGCTCATACTCAAGCCAATGACCAGGACCGCGACGCCGGAGATCCCGACGCTCCAGCCCATCAGTTGTCCCCGTTTGCTTTTTGATACGGTTTTGCCAAGGACGTCTTTGGCAGACACGGAGCACAGGCCCTCTGCCAGACTCATGACGATGAGCAAGGCCAGGATCACAAGCCCGGCAGCTACACCTGTAAGGGATGCGGCCGCGGCTGCCATGCCTGCCAGGGCCAGGGCCGAAAGGCCGGCACCCCATAGCCAGATCGGTTTGCGATAGGGCAGCTTGCGGAGCATGGCTGCCACCGCCATCTGGGGCAGGAGTTTGCCAGCCTCGCGAATAGGCACCAGAAACCCGGTCAGTACGGCCGGCACCCCGAGTGCACTGAAAATCCAGGGAATCACCAGTTTGGCACTCGAAATTTCATCCGCCACCTTGCCCAGCAGATTGGCGACGAGGTAGGCAAAGAAGTTGCGTGGCTGGTCGGCACAGGCTGCATCGGGTATGTCCTTGCAGACCCGTGCGTCCTCATCGCCAGCTACAAACTGATAGAGTTTCTCGGTTCTGGTTGCTGCTTCCATGCGTATCCCCCGTGCAATCTTCACCATTCGTAAAAACTTTAGTGTAAAAGGGGCTCGTAGTTGCGTCAAGCTGCCACTACACTTACCGGGGTTGTTTATCGCAATCTTTTGTTTTAACGAGGATCATGGTGGCAGGACTGCAAGGAGGACTGGATGAGCGAAGCTGGAACCTGTTGTGTATGTGAAGAACCGCTGACCGAGGCGGAGATGTTGGCACAACTGTCGGACTTGACGGCTGCGTACCGCGAGAAGCCGGGCGGGCTGATCCCTGCGCTGCAGGTAGCGCAGGGCCGGTTCGGATATCTACCGGAAGCGGTTCTGAAGCAAATCAGTATCGATTTCGGCAAATCCTACAGTGAAGTGGCGGGTGTGGTCAGTTTCTATTCCTTCTTTTCGACGACCCCGCGTGGACGGCACATGGTTCGTGTGTGCCTCGGAACAGCCTGCTACGTGCGTGGCGGCAAAGAGGTGCTGACGTCCGTAAAAAAGGCCTTGGGTATCGACGTGGGCGAGACGACCGAAGACCGGCAATTTTCGCTGGACGTCGGACGTTGTTTCGGGGCCTGTGGCCTGGCACCGGTTCTGATGGTGGATGATGATGTGCACCAGCGGGTGAAACCAGCCAAGATTCATGCATTGTTGAAATCCTATGCCGCGAACGCGGAAACGCAAGAGGATGAGGAAGGGAGCGCACAATGATTGCACCGGCAACGAAACGTATTACAACGGTAGAAGAGCTGCAGCAGCTTTCGCAGACGGATGGGGCCGGCTTGGATCCGGATCAGATGCATCTCTTGATCTGCGCAGGCGGCGGCTGCCAGGCATCGGGTTCGGATGCAGTGATCCAGGCCTTCCGCGACGAGCTGGCCCGGCAGGAGATGGCCGACCGGGTGCAGGTGCATGCGGTTGGCTGCATGGGGCTCTGTGCGGCAGGTCCGGTTCTGCTCGTACATAACGACGGTACCTTCTATCAGCAGGTACAGCCGCAGGATGCGGCCGAGATCATCACAAGCCACATCGTCGAGGGGGGACGCGTGGACCGCCTGCTCTTCCGGGATGCCAAGGGCGGAGCGCCCATCCCCAAACTGGAGGATATACCCTTCTTCCGGCACCAGACCAAGGTAGTGCTCCGCAATTGTGGGCGCATCAATCCCGAGAGTCTGGACGAAGCCCTGGCCGTTGGCGTATATCAGGCGCTGGGCAAGGTGCTGCATGAGATGCAGCCGGAAGATGTCATCGAGGAGATGAAGCAATCCGGGTTGCGGGGCCGCGGCGGAGCCGGTTTCCCGACCTGGATGAAATGGAATTTTACGCGGCAGACACCGTCCGAACAGCGCTATGTGCTCTGCAACGGGGACGAGGGGGACCCGGGGGCGTACATGGATCGCAGCGTGCTGGAAGGCGATCCGCACAGCCTGATTGAGGGGATGATGATCGGGGCCTACGCCATTGGGGCCACACAAGGCTATGTCTATGTACGGGCCGAGTACCCACTGGCGGTATCGCGTCTGCAGAAAGCCATTGATAATGCCCACGAACGGGGCCTGCTGGGGGAGAACATCCTCGGGACCTCCTTCTGCTTTGATCTGGAAATCCGGATGGGATCCGGTGCCTTTGTCTGTGGCGAGGAAACCGCCTTGATCGCCTCCATCGAGGGTAAGCGCGGCGAGCCGCGCCCGCGCCCGCCATTCCCGGCCCAGAAGGGGCTGTGGGACCAGCCGACCGTGCTCAATAATGTTGAGACATACGCCAACGTTCCGGCCATTCTGCGGCATGGTGCGCCGTGGTATGCCAAGTATGGTACCGAAAAGAGCCGTGGGACGAAGGTCTTTGCGTTGGCGGGTGCCGTCCGCAACACGGGGCTGGTAGAAGTGCCGGTGGGCACGCCGCTCGGTGAGCTGATCTACGATATTGGTGGCGGGATCGTGAACAACAAGCCGTTCAAGGCGGCGCAGCTCGGAGGCCCTTCCGGCGGTTGCGTGCCAAAAGAGCACCTGAATGTGCCGCTGGACTACGAGTCGCTCAATGAGCTGGGTGCCATCATGGGGTCCGGTGGGTTGATTGTGATGGACGACGAGGCCTGCATGGTAGATGTGGCTCGTTTCTTTGTGGAATTTGTGCAGGAGGAATCCTGCGGCAAGTGCGTACCCTGCCGCGTCGGCACGAAGCGGATGCTCGAGATCCTTACGCGCATCTGTGAAGGGCAGGGCCACATCAGCGATATTGATCGCCTGGTGGAGTTGGGCCATTTCATCCAGGAAGGATCGTTGTGCGGGCTGGGGCAGACCGCGCCGAACCCGGTGCTTTCCACGATCCGCCATTTCCGGGAAGAGTATGTGGAGCATATCCGGGACCGGCATTGCCGTGCCGGCATATGCCCGTCGCTGGTCCGGGCACCATGCCAGACGGCATGTCCGGCCGGTGTGGATATTCCCGGGTTTGTCTCGTTGACAGCCGAGAAGCGCTACGGGGAAGCACTCCGCTTGCACCGGAGTCGTAATCCGTTTGCCAGCGTGTGCTCACGGGTGTGCTTCCATACCTGCGAGGAGAAATGCCGTCGCAGCTCACTGGATGCGCCGGTTTCGATCCGGGGGGTCAAGCGGTTCATGGTGGAGCAGGAAGAGACACTGCAGGTGCCGGACGTGCGCGAGAATGCGGAGAATGCCGCCCGTCGTGTCGCGATCGTGGGTGGGGGGCCGGCCGGTCTCTCCTGCGCCTACTTCCTGGCCCGTCTAGGATACAAGCCGGTGGTCTTCGAAAAGGAACCGCGTCCCGGCGGTATGCTGGTACAGGCCATTCCGGCCTACCGGTTGCCGCGTGAGACGTTAGCCCGCGAAATTCGCCTGATCGAGAATCTGGGTGTACGCATCGAGACCGGCAAGGCGTTGGGGCGCGACTTCACGCTGGAAGAGCTGCAGGCCGACGGCTACGAGGCAATCTTTGTGGCAACGGGAGCCCCTGATGGCATCCGGGTGGATATGCCGGGTGTTGATGCCGAAGGCGTGGTCGATGCGATGGCCTTCCTGCGGGAATACAACATCCGTGGGTCGGTGCCGGTCGGCAAGCAGGTTGTCGTGATTGGTGGCGGGAATGCCGCAATTGATGCCGCCCGCACGGCCATTCGTCTGGGTGCCGAAGCTGTAACGGTCCTGTACCGGCGGACACGCGAGGAAATGCCGGCCTATGCCGAAGAGATTGATGAGGCCTTGCAGGAAGGCGTCCAGATCAACACGCTGACATCACCGGATGCGATATCCGTGCAGGAGGGGGTCGTGCGCGGAGTGCATTGCCAGCACATGCATCTGGGGGACTTCGACCGCTCCGGACGCCGCAAACCGGAGGCTGACTCCGATGCCGGCATCGAGATTGCAGCCGATCAAGTAATTCTGGCTATTGGTCAGACGCTGGATCCGGGCGTGTTTGGCGGAACGGTGGTGACATCGGACCGCGGTTGGATCCAGGCGGATCCCGTAACCGGCCAAACCACCTGCGAGCCCGTATATGCGGGTGGGGATGTGGTGACGGGTCCGATGTCGGTCGTGCATGCCATTGGCGATGGCGAGCGGGCCGCCGTAGCAATCGATGCCCGTTTGACGGGGGCGAAGCATGCCTTCTGGCGGGTTGAGCAGGAGAACACGACGGATTACGATCCGGACGCGGAACCGGTTCCATATCCGCGGGAATCGCTGCGTATGATACCGGTAGAGAAGCGTAAGAACAACTTTGATGAAGTGGAGCAAGCGTGGAATGAGGCGGAGGCAGTCCGGCAGGCCCGGCGCTGCTTGCGGTGCGATTATGGCAAATGTGCGGTTTGTGAGGACGAGGAGGTGACCCATGCATAAGATAACAATGAACGGGAAAGCGCTGGAAGCAGAAGCGCACGATACCATTCTGGTGGCGGCGCGGCGCGCCGGGATTCGCATACCGACGCTGTGCTACCTGGAGAACCAGGAACCACTGGGTGCCTGCCGCGTATGCATGGTAGAAGTTGAAGGGGCCCCGCGTCTGCTGGCCGCCTGTTCCACGCCGGTTCGCGACGGGATGCAGATCAAGACGAACAGCGCCAAGGTGCGCGCCGCGCGGCGGCAGGTCGTGGAATTGCTGCTATCCGAGCACGATGGTAACTGCCAGATCTGCGACCGCAACCAGGATTGCGAGCTGCAGCAGCTTGCTTCCGAGCTAGGCATTCGCGAGATCACGTTCGAAGGGCAGAAAGCGCGGGAGCGGTTGGATGAGAGCACGGCGGCGCTGGTGCGGGATAACAGCAAATGCATCAAGTGCCGGCGCTGTGTCACGGTCTGCTCCGAAGTACAAGGGGTGGGAGCACTCTTCCCGCAAGGACGGGGGTTCGACACCATGATTGGTCCGGCCTTCACGCTGGACCTTGATGGGGTAGCCTGCGTGCAGTGCGGACAATGTGCCGCCGTCTGTCCGGTAGGTGCCATCTCGGAGCGCAGTCATCTCGATGGCGTCTGGGCCGCCCTGGAAGACGAGAGTAAAACGGTGGTTGTCCAGACGGCACCAGCCATTCGGGCCGCCCTCGGGGAATGCTTTGGTTATGCCCCCGGTACGCTCGTGACAGGCAAAATGACAGCTGCCCTGCGTGGCTTGGGCTTCGACGGGGTGTTCGATACGAACTTCTCGGCAGACCTGACCATCATGGAAGAAGGCACGGAGCTACTGACACGGCTGAAAAAAGCGCTTGTGGACGGCGAATCGGTGCCGCTGCCCCTGTTTACGAGCTGCTCGCCCGGATGGATCAACTTTGCGGAGTACTATTACCCGCAGTTCCTGCCGAACCTGTCGACCTGTAAATCCCCGCAGCAAATGTTCGGGGCCGTTGCCAAGACCTACTATGCACAGAAAATCGGTGTAAAGCCGGAAGACATGGTGGTGGTTTCGGTCATGCCCTGTACGGCCAAGAAATTCGAGAGCCAGCGTGCGGAGATGCAGGACAGCGGCGTGCAGGACGTGGATTATGTGCTGACGACGCGCGAGCTCGGGCAGATGATCAAGACGGCCGGTATCGACTTCCGGGCCCTGGCAGATGAAGAGATGGACGCACCGCTGGGCTTGAGCTCGGGCGCGGCCGATATCTTTGCCAACACGGGCGGTGTCATGGAAGCCGCCTTGCGTACCGCCTATGAGATTGTGACCGGGCGGGCGTTGCCGATGGAAAATCTGCACGTAAAGCCGATTGCCGGGTTGGAAGGCATCAAGAAGGCATCGTTGAAGATCGAGGGTACCCTGCCCGACTGGTCCTTCCTGGAAGGCGTGGAACTGCATGTGGCCGTATGCAGCGGATTGGGGAATACCCGGCGGTTGCTGGAAAACATTCGCAGCGGGGAAGAGAGCTATCACTTTGTGGAAGTGATGACCTGTCCCGGCGGCTGCATCGGGGGTGGCGGTCAGCCGCGGCTGACCGATAACGCCGTCCGTACACAGCGGATTCAAGCCATCTACGCCGAAGACGAAGGCAAGCAGCTGCGAAAGTCGCATGAGAATAAAGCGGTGCAGCAATTGTATGCCGAGTTTCTTGGCAAGCCGTTGGGAGAGAAATCGCACCATCTCCTGCATACGGAGTATAAGGCAAAGGAAACGCCGTAGGGGGGGCTTGTGTGCGCGTGTAGCGGTGAAGGAACAATCGGGAAAGGGGCAATACGATGGATAAGCACATTATACTGGGGGTACATATAACCGAGCGTGTGCGGCATGCCGTTGAAGTGCAGCATGTGCTCACCGAGCACGGATGTTCCATCCGTACCCGGCTGGGGTTGCATGAGGCCGATGGAAGCGTTTGCGCACCGAATGGGCTGATCCTGCTCGAGATGCTCGATGACGATGCCCAGGCCGATACGCTGCAAAAGCATTTGTCCGCCATCCATGGCGTGGAAGTCAAGCGGATGATGTTTGATCATCCCTGAAACGCGTTGACGGGTCTTGCGCCAGAGGGTAGAGTTTTTGGCATGATAAAACGATTGGCTGGAATCATTGCGATTGGGGTGCTGCTGAGTCAGGCTGGCTGCCGGCGGCACGATTGGCGAACACTGGAACTGGATGTGCCGGAGATGCGGAACAAGCCAGCCGTGGAGCATGTGATGCAGGCCCTGAGCCGTGGTCCGGGGATTAAACCGGGATCCGCCGTGGTCGATATCAAGAATGGCCGCATCCGCATCGAGTACGACAGTATCCAGGCGGCCGATATGAACTTCATACATCTGGTGCGTGATGCCGGTTTTGCGGTCAATGGCCTTCCGGCTGACCCCCAAGCCCGCGAGGCCTTGCCGCCCGCATTGCTTCCGTGAAACCGCTGATCGACATGTTTATGGAATATGTGGCGCTGGAGCGGGGCCTGCAACCTGCCACCCGTCTTGCCTATGAGGCCGATTTGGTGTCGTTTGCCGATGCCATGGCCCAACAGGGTATCACGAGTCCCAACGATGTCACGCGCGACCAGATCATCGACTACCTGCTGGCAGAACGCGAACGCGGGCTGCGCGTCAACTCCGTGTCGCGTCGCCTGGTTGCCATCAAGGTGTTTTTCGTGTTTTTGCAGCGGGAGGGATTGCTCGCCCGCAATGTGACGACCGTGATGGAATCCCCGCGACTCTGGAAGGTCTTGCCGGGGGTTCTGTCGCAGCGGGAGGTCGACCAGCTGCTGGAAGCTGCATCGGCTGGGGATACTGCCTTGTCGCTGCGCAACCGGGCCATCCTGGAGTTGCTGTATGCAACCGGGATGCGGGTACAGGAACTATGCGACTTGCAACTGGATGATATTCACGAGGACGAGCGCTATATCCGCTGCACGGGCAAAGGGGCTAAAACGCGCATTGTGCCCTTCGGGGCATCCTCGCACCAGTATCTGGAGCGGTACCTGCTCAAGGCGCGTCCGACCCTCGAGGTGCATGGTCCTTCCCGGCACGTGTTTTTGACCATCCGGGGCGCAGGGTTTTCGCGCAAGCGGATCTGGCAAATTGTGCGGGAGTGTGCCGGGCGGGCCGGTATCCGCAAAACCGTCTACCCGCACACCTTGCGCCATTCGTTTGCCAGCCATCTGCTGGCCAATGGGGCACCGTTACGCGTCATTCAGGAACTGCTGGGGCATGCGGATATATCCACCACCCAGATCTATACGCACGTCGACCAGCAGCGCTTGAAAGCCGTACATCACCAATTTCATCCGCGCGCCTGAGCGGGGGGGAGGCGGCCCCTCCCCACGCACTCGTACACGTACTCGTACACGCAAATCTCTCCTGCATAACCAGGAAGCCTGACTTGTTTTCTGACCCACAGATTCTGCTGAAGCCCCGAAATTCCTTGTGGTGTCGGAGTCGAAAAACCACAGCATATGATATAACGTCATGCAGGCACTGGCTAGC
>CAZRCN010000111.1:0-8746 GCA_964598575.1 uncultured Victivallales bacterium
GCATAACCACCAACATCATACCAGAAATCAACGTTTTACGCAGCCTACGCCCTTGACTTACCCACAGATTCTGCGGAAGACCCGAATTTTTCACCCCTTGGGGCGATGGGTATGGGCCCAGTGCATCTGCCGGGCAACCCCCATCATGATCCTGACATCATCCTCGGAAATCGCCCCACGCCCCATCACCCGTCGAAACCCCTGCATCATGTGGTCTGCCTTGTCTTCTTTCATGAACCCAATATCGAGCAGTACCTCCCGCCAAATGCCGAACATCCGCTCGCGTAACGCCGTTTCCGCCAGCGCGGATTTTTCGAGTGGCGGTTCGTAGTCGCCGCCCCGTACAAACAGTTCATAGCAGCACAGCAGGACGGCCTGCGACAGGTTCAGGGATGGCGTTCGGGCATGCGTGGGGATCTTGATGATCTGGCCACAAAGTGCCATTTCATCATTCGAGAGCCCGTTGTCCTCACGTCCGAATATGAGTGCTACGTTGCCAACCTCGGAAACGGATAGCATATCAGGAGCCAACGCGCGCGGTGCCTGTGCGTGCTGGCGATACAGGCCCTCCTTGGCACTGGTTCCGACAACCAGCGCACAATCCGCCACGGCCTCGGCCAGCGTGGGAAACACCCGTCTGCCGTCAAGCACATGGTGTGCATGGCACGCCATCATCCGGGCCTCATTCCAGTTCACGACCTCAGGAGCCACCAGCACAAGGTCCTCCAGACCCATATTCGCCATGGCCCGGCAAACCGACCCGACATTGCCCCCATACAAAGGACCGACCAGCACTACGCGTATGTTCTCCAACCCCATTCTGACCCCCGCCGTTATTTTTGCTCTGGCTCTGGCAAGCGCTGTTTTTCCGAATGCGTGGCAATAATCTCTGTACCAACGCCCTTATCGGTAAACATCTCCAGCAACAGCGAATGCATGCACCGTCCATCAATCAGGTGGATCTTGCGTACACCCGCGGCCAGTGCTTCCATACAGCTCTGGATCTTTGGCAACATCCCGCCCGATATGACGCCTTCCTCTATCAACCCAGGCACCTCTTCCTGCCGTAATGTGGAAATCAGTGTGGCCGGATTGTTCGGGTCACGCAACAGACCGGGGACATCCGAGAGATATGCCAGCTTCCGCGCCGGAAGTGCTTTGGCAATGGCAGCGGCAGCCACATCGGCATTCACGTTGTGCACTTGGCCATCTGGTCCCATACCAAGGGGCGTGATAACCGGTATGAGTCCACCTTCCAGCAACATGCGTACCGGCTCCACATCCACTTCACCCGGTTGACCAACAAAGCCCCAATCAATCGTGTCCCCCGTCTGCGGATCGCGGCCGGTTATGCGCTGTACGTGCAGGATCGCTTCCCCATGCACACTCTTGGCCGGTGCACCCTTTGCTACCAGTTGCTTGACAATCCGCGGATTGATATCACGCTTCAAGACGCGCTCAACAACCTGGATCGAGCGCTCGCAGGTAACCCGCAGCCCTTGTATAAAGGTTGCATCAATACCCTCGGCCTGCATGCCGCGCGAAATTTCCTTGCCGCCGCCGTGGACAACAACAACCTTCATCCCCACGCACTCCATAAAGGTAATATCATCCAGAACCCGCTGCACATGCTCCGGATCCTCCATGGCCGCACCACCGAGTTTGACCAGCACAATCGCATTCCGGAAATCCTGGATGTAGGGAAGTGCCTCTATCAACACTTCAGCCTTGCGGGTTGCATCCTGCATGTCACCCCCCCTTCCTAGGTCATATACTCGGCATTAATGCGCACATAGTCATAGCTGCAATCGCAGGTATACACCGTATCCGTGGCTGTACCCAGCTGCAAATCCACACGGATCTCATAGGCCGGACGCGCAACAATCTGCTCAAGTTCGGCAAACGAGGCTGCTGGCTGGCCCTGGCAGACTGCTTGGATTTCATCGAAGGCAACCGCGATCCGTTCCGGATCCACGCTCGCACCACTATACCCGACCGCACAGACCACGCGCCCCCAATTCGGATCGCCGCCGAACCAAGCCGTCTTGCACAAGAGCGAGTTGGCAATCGCCTTGGCCGCACGCGTAGCATCCTCGACCGAACGCGCCCCTGCTACCGTAATGGTCACAAAACGTGTGGCACCCTCACCATCCTGTACAATCGCTTTTGCCAGCACATCGGCCACATGGGCAACCGCGGCTTCAAACATGTGCCATTCTGGATGGGTTTCATCCAAAAGCACGGTGCCGGCAGCGCCATTTGCCAGCAGCAACACCGTATCGTTCGTGCTCGTATCACCATCGACCGTGATCCGGTTGAACGTCGCATGGGCAACCCGGGTCAAACATGCTTGCAAGGCCTGCGGGGCCACCTGTGCATCGGTCGTAAGAAAAGCGAGCATGGTGGCAAGATTGGGCGCAATCATACCCGAGCCTTTGGCCATGCCCCCTACCCGGACACGATGTCCGTCCAGCGTAATCTCTACGGCCGACTCTTTCGGAACCGTATCCGTGGTCAGGATGGCACGAGCGGCATCCCCGCCACCCGTACGGGATAGGTGCTGCGACACTTGCTGTAAAGCTGACGAAATCTTCTCAACCGGCAGGGGTTTGCCAATTGTGCCCGTTGAGCAAACCGCTACATCCGCCACCGCAAGCCCCAGTGCAGCCGCAGTCTGCTCGGCTACCAGCCGGTTAGCGGCCACTCCATCAGGACCCGTGCAGGCGTTTGCACAACCACTATTGACGACGACCGCCTGCGCATGACCATGCTGCACCAATTCCTTACACCAAAGTACGGGTGCAGCCAGTATGGCATTGCGGGTAAATACGCCTGCAAGCGTTGCCGCCGTATCCGAGCGCAACACCGCCACATCCAGATCACTGGCTTTGATGCCGGCATGCATACCGCATGCCTGCCAGCCTGCGGCGGCAGTTACGCCGCCTGCTATTTCGCTCATATCTGTTATCATAGAATCAGCGGCGACGCGACCCACCGGGCCGCCCGCGTCCGCGTTGTCCGCCCCGCGGAGGTCCGGAACGGCGGTTACCACCGCCTCCTGATGTCTTGCGGGGTGGCCGCCGATACGGCGGTGCATTGGTTCGCGGCAAAGCTCGCAGCAACACATCCTCGGGATATTGACAAGAGAGTGTTTCGCCCACGTATCGCTCAATATCGGGAATGCCGAATGACTCGTCCTCGCATGCAAACGATACGGCCGTGCCCTCTGCGCCTGCACGCCCCGTCCGCCCAATGCGGTGGACATAGTCTTCGGCTTCGTACGGCAAATCAAAATTTACCACATGATGGATGCCCTCGACGTGTAAGCCCCGGCCAGCAACATCGGTTGCCACAACCGTCATGACCGTTCCTGCCCGGAACGCATCCAAAACCTTCATGCGCTTCTTCTGGTCAACGGCCCCAGAAAGCAGGGCGCAGTCGATGCCGAAACGCTGCAGCTCACCGGCTATCCGATCAGCCTGATCCCGCCGATTGGCAAAAATCAACACCCGGCCAATTTCAGGGCGTTTCAGCAAATTATACAACACCTTGAATTTTTCGTCTGCCCGAACCAGATACACAAGCTGTTTGACAGAATCAACAGCCACTTGTTCCGGTTCGATCTCGACGACATGCGGATCGGTCATCCAGCTGGATGCCAACCGCATCACATCATCCGAAAGCGTCGCACTGAAAAGCAACGTCCGCCGCCGCTCCTTGCGAGGTGTCTGCCGAATGATGGAGCGTACATCCGGGATAAAGCCCATATCCAGCATCCGGTCCGCCTCGTCGATGATCAGTACCTCAACATCGCGGAGATTCAGCGTACCTTTACGGCAGAAATCCAATAAACGGCCCGGCGTCGCAGCAATGAGATCCACCGGACCTTCCGAGAGCAAGCGCTCCTGCTTCTCATACGGCTCCCCGCCATATACCGCTGCAAAGCGCATGCCACAATATTTACCGATATCTTCAGCATCGCGGGCAATCTGAACCACCAATTCGCGCGTGGGCGCCAGAACCAAGGCGCGCGGCCGCCCCTTGGGGCGCTCTCCCTGCACCGGATGTTCCAGAAATTGTTTGAAGGTCAACATCAGGAAAGCGGCCGTTTTCCCGGTTCCCGTCTGGGCCTTGCCGGCCACATTGTGCCCTTGGGCAACCTCTGTCAGCACCCGGGCCTGCACCGGCGTGCAGTACTCGAATCCCAGATCCGCAACCGCATGCAAAATCTCTTCGGGCAACCCGACATCATGGAAGCGCGTCTTCCCCTCTTGCCGCGGAATATCAAAATCAGCCAGACTCCAAGGCGCGGACGAGGGCTGTGCCTTGGCAGGTGTTGCCTCGGCCCCCGTCGATTTGGATGTTTCCGGCTTGCTGCTGGGGGCCGGATTCGAGTCAGACGCAGGCCCTTGTTGTCCAGAACCTGGTTGTGCCTTGGTAGAACCCGACGAGGGTTTCTTACGTCCCTTGCCCCCACGGGAACGCCTCTTACGAGGCGGACGGGTTGCCTGATCCCCAGAAGCCTGGTTTTTTGGGGTACCGGACGATGAAGGTGCAGATGGTGTAGCGCTGCCTGCCGTTTTGTCCGTTTTACGGGCGTCGGTCGATGCAGCAGACGCTTCTACCTTTGGGTCGCGCCGCGTACGCGAGCCACGCCGTTTTTCACGCGAAAGACCCGGTTTCCAGACTTCCCCGCTTTTTTGCGATCCCTTGACCGGCAACCCGCGTGCCGGCGGCAGCTCGGCCGACCCCGATCCCGAGGCAACTCCATCTGTGCTTTCGCCATTGCTGCCCTTTTGCAGGCGCTCTGTCAACTTCTTGATCAATCGTATTGGCATATATACCAGTCGTACTGCTCCATTACCTGCCTGTATCGCATCGCCAGCCTTTTCCTTTTGGTAGGCTGGCCCATGCAGAGCAGGAAAATGGATTTAACGCTTGGAGAACTGGAAGCGCTTGCGAGCACCGGGCTGCCCAGGCTTTTTGCGCTCTTTCATGCGGGCATCGCGCGTCAGGCAGCCGCTGTTCTTCAGAACCTCGCGCAGCGTACCATCGGTCAGGGTCAGGGAGCGTGCCAATCCGTGGCGCACCGCACCAGCCTGCCCGGCCATGCCGCCGCCCTTGACAAACACCGCCGCATCAAACTTCTCCAGCATGTGCGTCAACTGCAACGGCTGTAAAATGTACTGCACCAGAGCTTCACTCGGGAAATAAGCCTCTAATGGCCTCTTGTTCACCTTAATGACGCCCGTGCCCGGAACGAGATTTACCCGGGCTACTGCTGTCTTACGCCGCCCGGTTGCACTGCACTGATCTTTTGCTTCCACAATGGTCTCCATTTACACTTCTACCGGGCTCGGACGTTGCGCGTCGTGCGGATGCTCAGTCCCGGCGTATACTTTTAACCGGCTGAACATATGCCGGCAAAGACGATTCTTCGGCAGCATCCCTTTTACGGCAGATTCGATGATCCGCTCGGGGTGACGCTCACGCATGACCGCTGCAGGTGTCTCTTTGTACCCACCGCGGTACCCAGTGTATCGGGCATACTGCTTCTTTTCTTCCTTCGCACCGGTCAATTTTACTTTCCCGGCATTCACCACTACCACAAATGCCCCTGTGTCCACCTGCGGCGAAAAAGTCGGCTTGTCCTTGCCTCGCAGCAAGTTGGCCACTTTCACTCCCAGGCGCCCTACCGGTATATTCGCGGCATCAATCACATACCAATCCCGGCTATCGCCTGGATCTTTCGGCAAAAACGTTTTCATCTTTACTACTTCTCCCTCTTCAAAATCAAACAGCTTGTAACCCTATACGGACCATATCACCATGTCAACCCTCCTTTTAGCCTTTTTTTTGCGCTCGCCTGCTACGTTGTAACTTCCAAGGCAAAACTACAAATGTAGTTTGACAACCAGCGCGCTAATCGGATACCTCTACGTAAAGCAAAAGAGGCAAGCAAAGCCCAGGGAGGCGGGATGGAACCACAACCAAAAGACACACCCGATGTTGCCGCCATCATGCACGAAATCCGCGCGGGATTGGCAGAGACGGAGGTCTCCCGGGAAACGCAGCAAGCTGGGGCAGTGCTCGTTTCGCTGCAGACCTCGCTGGAACAGATGACCGCTTGTTCCAATATATTGGGCCAATGCCAGGGCAGCCTACGCGGAAAATTGTGTCAAGCCCTCTCTCCCGCTGTCACCCCCGTCGGCGACCAGATCAACCGTTTCCATCAAGCAACCCTGGATACCCTGCAGATCCTGACACAGCAACTGGCGTCATTAGAACAACGCTTGCAGCAACTAGAAGCGCCTTCTGCCCAGGCACAGGAGGCACACCCCGAGTGAAACTGGCCTTTGTTGCTCCCTTTTTTGGCCCGGAAGCCGCAGGCGGTGCCGAACATGCAGCCCGCTCCCTGGCGTGGAAACTGGCGGAACATCCCGCGATCGAAGTCGAGATCCTGACTACCTGCCTGAAGGATTTGGCCTCTGGCCTGACAGGGCAAACCTATCCGGTCGGGGAAGAGCGCGATGGCCCCTTGCGCATTCGGCGTTTTCCTGTCCCACAGGCAGACATGCAGTCCTTCGGACCGCTCAATATGCTTATACGTAACCGGGTCCCCTTGTCGCCAAGCGAAGAACGCCAATTCATGACGCGCCATGTAACGAGCCCGGACTTATTGCGCTGGATGCACCAACACCGACACCTCTACCAGAAGATTTGTTTTATCCCCTACCTTTTCGGGACCACGTGCTTTGGCGTTCCGCTGGTTGCCGAACAAAGCGTCATCCTCCCCTGCCTGCATGATGAAGGATACGCCCAGCTTGACTTGGTACGGCGGATGTTCGCCCATGCCCGGCACATCATCTGCAATACGGATGCCGAGCAACGCCTGGTAGAATCGCTGTTTCCGCACGAAGCCGACAGCAAGGCACAAACGGTCGGACTCGGGCTCGATGTAAACCGTGCAGGCAATGCGGAACGATTCCGCCAGAGGTTCGGTATACGGGAACCCTTTGTCCTGTATGCCGGGCGACGTGACACAACCAAAAACGTGCATAGCCTGATCACCTATTTCCTGCACCGTACCCGGTCCCCCGGCATGCCCGGCAAGCTCGTGCTCATCGGTCCCGCCCCCCTGCCCTATTCCGGTTCCCACCCGGACCAGATAGATCATGGCTTTGTGTCCGAAAAGGACAAGCAGGATGCCATGTGTGCCGCCAGCGTTTTCTGTCAGCCTTCCCGCAATGAGAGTTTCTCTTATGTGATCATGGAAGCCTGGCTTTGCGGAACACCGGTCCTTGTGCATGCGCAATGCCCCGTCACCCGCGACCACGTATTGGCGTCCGGCGGCGGATTGCTTTTCGAAAATGCAGCCGAATTCTCTGCCACGCTGCACACTATCGTTCAAACGCCGGATTTGCGTGCGCGCATGGCCCGCGCCGGTGAACAATACGTTCGTGCCAACTACGCCTGGCCACGCGTGATTGCCCGATTCCTGCGGGCTCTTGAGGTTGCTGCGCCCCCGGCACGTACACCCACCAACGGCAGGACGGTTTCTGCATAGCGCCTTAGGTACGGTATATTCCCAGCTTGTTTTACACCGCATTTCACGGCATGCTACGCCCCGTGCTAAACAAAGGAACGTACGCCATGCAACAACCGCAGATCAACCTAGCCGTCGCAGACCGTGACCTGAAATACTATATTTTTGACTGGGATGACAACATCCTGCACATGCCCACCCGGATTCACTTGGAAAAACGCACGGCCGATGGGAACTGGGTACCGCATGCCGTTTCAACTGCCGTCTTCAGTGTCATACGCGCCGACCGCCATACGTATCGCCCCCCCGCGGGTGACTGGGAAGAGGCCTTTCGCGAATTCCGCGATGTTGAAATCGAGAACGAAAATGTCTTCCTGCGAGATACCCGGACGGCGATCCAGCGTGTCGTGTCCGGTGTTGATAAGGCTGGCCCTAGCTTTGAAAAATTCCGGCAAACCCTCATAGAGGGACGGCTGTTTGCCATTGTGACGGCCCGCGGTCATAGTTCCGAGGTCATTCAGCTTGCTGTCGACGACTTTATCCAGACCGTGCTCTCCGCCCCCGAACGCCAGATGATGTACAGCAATCTGCGGGGATACATGGCTTGTTTTTCGCCCGAGGCAGACGCGAGCACGGAGCAAGCCGTGCTGGCCTTCTACCACGCCCATAATCGCTATCATGGGGTCATGTCCCCGACATTCCGCGCCCGCATGGGACACGCCCCCGGCGCATCGCCCAATACGGAAGAGGGCAAACAGTTCGCCATCAAGGATTTTGTGGAGCACGTCATACATATTGCCCGCGAGCGCGGCCTCCAGAACCCCATCAGTGTCGGCTTCTCCGATGACGACGAAGGCAATGTCATCGCTGTCGAGGATTACATTCGCTGCGCGCTCGCCCGCGAATTTTCCGGCGTCAAATTTGTGGTGTACTACACCAAGGATCCCGAAATACAAGGCGGACGCAAGGTAGTCGTGCGCGGTCAAATGAAACTTGCATTATGAAGCCATGGCATCAGTACCCCATCCCAGCAGGAATGGCATGATGACAGCAAGCCAAAACGAGTACAAGGTCTAACGCCAGGCAGGAGTTTCCGCAGTGAAAAAAAACAAAAATATCAGCGTATATTTGACGTCGAAAAAAGTCTTTACCCCAAAAAGGGAGGGGTTAGGCGTTAGGCTCTAGGCGTTAGCAACACGG
>CAZRCN010000112.1:0-8619 GCA_964598575.1 uncultured Victivallales bacterium
CGAGCTTGTTGCAGGCGAAAGCGCATGCTTGCTTGCATGCTGCTCATGATCATGACGGCCCTTGTGGCAGACGGCAGAGTGTTTCTCCGGTGGGGGGCCGCCAAACACCTGGCAAGATTTGTCGCCGGCATCGGTGGCAAGCTGGCCTACAGCGCAGATTTGTCGGTGAATGGTGCCGATGCCAACATCGCCGTGTATGGACTACCGGAAGCACACAGGCCCTGGGGCAACAGCGCAAGATCCATTTCCTACAAGCAAGACAACCAGAAAACGACCCTGACCGGCTTGCACCTCTCCGGCAATTCGCTCTTGCTACAATACCAGCGCCAGGACACGAAAGCTGCTGCACCGAAGCATCGGTCGTCCCTCCCGCGCTTTCCACAAAGCAAGCAGGTGTTTTATGCACACGACGAAACGGCGGATATGTCCGTAAGCATCTCCCGTTCGCGGGCCGCGCCCGCGCAAGTCCGCAACTATTACGAGGGCAGCATGCAGGCGGCCGGCTGGCATCTGCCGGCCGTATCAAAAGCAACGCCACCCGCAGGCATGACCATGTTCATACGGAAACAGGAAGTAGCATGTATCGGGATCGAACAACTACCCCAACATCGTGAAACCCGTATTACGTTGTTGCATAAGAAACTAAGAATCAAATAGGCTCTACCAAAACAAACAGGGATACGAACATGAAACAGAAACTCATACCGATCATATCAATTGCCGTCGGCCTCATCGCCTTCTTCCTCACAATGAACTTCATGCGCAGCAAGGAGGCGGAGTTCCGGCAAAAACAGCAAGCGTTCTTCGAGCAGCAGGTACAGGTGCGTGTTCTCGTTGCCGCGCATGACATTCCCAGTGGCACCAGGCTCAAGCAAACCGACCTCAAACCGCAGCAGGTTTTTAAAGTGAATGTCGGCGATCGGGCCGTCGAGGTGGCAGACGGCTTGAGGCTGCTCGACCGTAAGGTGATTTTCCCGATTAAAGCCGGCAGCCCGGTGCTGTGGTCCGATATAGAAGGCGGCGCTACCGTGGATAGCGGGCTCTCATCCATCGTAAACAACAGAATGCGAGCCATATCCCTTTCCGTAGGAGGGGCTTCCGCTGTTAGCGGCATGGTCAACCCCAATGATAAGGTCGATATCATTGGCACATTTTCCTTTCCATCAAAAACCGTCCCCGGCGAAATGGAAACCGTAACCCTGACGATCCTGCAGGATGTCAGTATTCTCGCAACAGGCACACAGATTGCCAAAGGCCAGCTCAGCCGCCCAACCCGCGCATCATCTGGCTATAGTACCGTTACGGTAGAAGTCACCCCCAGAGAGGCCGAACTCCTGGTCTTTGCCGAGCAGCTTCAAGGCAGCCTGACCCTCTCCCTACGCAACCGGGACGATGTATATTTCGAAACCGATCTTCCTGAAGTCAATTTCGAGCACATGCAAGAGAACCTGAAAGCGTACAACCTCTACCGCCAAAAGCACATCCGGCACAAAACCAACATAAAGTAGTACCCCATGGCTGACGTGAGACTTGAGATACATAGACCCAACCGGGACGCGTCCATCTTCGATCTGGACCCAGGCATCTATACCATTGGCAGTGATTCGGATTGCAGTATCTGCCTCCCTGACCCTGCCATAGAATTTCGTCACGCCATTCTCACCATTCAGGACCAGGCCATCTGGATTGAAGACCTTGCTTCCGAAACCGGCACACGCCTCGACGGAACCCCGCTTTCCGGCCGTTCTCCCGTCAAGGATGGCCAACAGATCGACCTGGGACGCTTCGCGCTCATTGTAAATCCTATCGCACACCCTGCCCCGGCGCCAGAGCCTGTGCCCATCGCCGAACCAGAAAGCACAGCGAAGCACCAAGCTACCCCTGCGCCCCCAACGCCCCCACTTCCAGGCCTGGATGAAACCGCCATGGAACAGAAGCGATCCATAAAGCAGCAAATCCACAAAGAGCTTGTTGACCGGATGGACTTGAAACGCATGTCGGTGTCTGGCATCAATCAAGCTGATCTTACCAAAAAGGCAAAAGCGACCATCGAGGGCATCATCCGCGATGTACAGCATAAGCTGCCGGACGGCATTGCCCCCAAAGAGCTGGCCCGGGAAATATTTGATGAAGCGCTACGTCTCGGCCCGCTGGAGATCTTTCTGGCCGATGATGACATCACCGAGATTATGGTCAATGGTCCTGATCAAGTATATATCGAAAAACAGGGCAAACTCGTGCTTTCGGACCAGACCTTTATGGATGATGCCTCCGTCATGGCCGTGATTGAACGAATCGTATCCCCACTGGGTAGGAGAATCGACGAAAGTCAGCCATACGTGGATGCCCGGCTCGCGGATGGATCACGTGTCAATGCCATTATCCACCCCCTCTCCCTGGTAGGTCCTTGCCTCACCATCCGTAAATTCTCCAAGATCCCCTTTACGGACCAGGACCTTATCGCCTTCGGTACACTAACCCCCCAGATCGCAGATTTTATCAAGATTTGCGTCATCATGCGCAAAAACATCATCGTCTCGGGCGGCACCGGGTCCGGTAAAACCAGTTTGCTCAACGTCATCAGCAGCTACATCCCGGCCAAGGAAAGGATCGTAACTATTGAGGATGCCGCCGAGCTGCAACTCAAACAGGATCATGTCGTACGGCTGGAAGCCCGACCGCCCAATATAGAGGGCAAGGGCGCGGTGACCATCCGCGACCTCGTTCGAAACTCCCTGAGAATGCGCCCCGACCGGATTGTGGTCGGGGAATGCCGGGGCGGAGAAGCGCTGGATATGCTGCAGGCCATGAACACCGGGCACGACGGCTCCCTGACCACGGTGCATGCCAATGCCCCTCGCGATGTCATATCTCGCCTCGAGACGATGGTGCTGATGTCAGGCATGGAACTGCCGGTTAGAGCCATCAGGGAACAGATTGCTTCAGCGGTTGACATCATTGTGCATGAATCAAGGTTCAGCGACGGCTCCCGAAAAGTCACCAATGTCACCGAAATCGTCGGGCAGGAAGGTGAACAAATCACCATGCAGGACATCTTCGATTTCAAGCAAACCGGCCTCGACGAGAACGAAAAGGTACTCGGGGAACTTGCCCCAACCGGATCCGTGCCCACCTTCCTCGAAGAAATTGCCTCCCGCGGTCTCTCCATCGATCATACCATGTTTACCCCCCCTACTCCGTTATGACCATCATCATTCCAACCCTTTTTCTCCTCAGCTTTGCTGGCATCACCTATGTCGTGCTTTCCTCTTTCCTCTCCGGAGCGGCCGTCTATTCAGAAACCTACTCCCAGGAAACCGCCAGCGAATTCGAAGATATCTTCTTGTTTATACCCCCCAAGAGAATTTCCGATATTGGATGGACCCTTGCCGTTGCTGTCTTTCTGATCCTTTTTCTGATCGTCGGCAACTTCAGGTCCTCCAGCGGGATCCTGGCGGGTGCACTCATCGCTTCCATGGGGGCCTATGCCGCCTTTCATTCCCCTAGATACCTCTTGAACTACCTCCGCAATAAAAGACGCGAGAAATTCAATCTTCAATTGGTAGAGACCCTGGTCAATATGAGCAATGCTCTCAAGGCCGGCTTCAGCATCACCCAAGCCTTCGAAGCCGTAGTCAAAGAGGGACAAAAGCCCATCGCGCAGGAATTCGATGTTTTTATCAAGCAGACGCGCGTCGGGGTGAATTTCAGCGATGCCATGGCAAACCTGGAAGAACGTGTGAAGAGCGACGATCTCTCGCTGGTTATTGCGGCCATCGAGACGGCCCGCAGGACCGGCGGCAACCTTACCGAAATCCTGGAAAACATATCGCACACCATCCGGGAAAGGATGCGGATCCAAGTGCGAATCAAGACCTTGACCTCACAGGGGCGGATGCAGGGGATCGTTGCGGCATGCATGCCGGCCGTCATGGGGGGGGTTCTGATGCTCATGAAGCCGGATCTCATGCTGCCGTTTCTCCAGTCGACAGTAGGCGTTATGGTCATAGGCGTCGTGATCCTGCTGATCCTGGCGGGGTGGCTTGTCATTAAGAAAATTATAGATATTGATATTTGATATGATGATGTACGTAACAGCAGGACTATGGGGACTCGCCGCAGCAGCCGCAGCGTGGCACTGCAGCACGATCGCCCAGCAAATCACATATGTGACCCTGGCAGACGGCCGGCAGCAGGAGCGGAAAGTACCGCTGCTTTTCCGACTGCTGCTGCCCCTTGTCCCTAATGTATCCCCCCTCTTCCAAAAACCCGTCTTCAACAAATCCCGCGTCGTGATCGAGCGCAACATTATCGCGGCCGGCATGGAAGGCCTGATCAGCGCAACCGAAATCATGGCGCTGCGCATCGTGATGCCTGTAACGCTTGGTATCCCCTGGCTCCTGCTTATCTACAGCGTTGTGTCGACAAATCCCGCGTCTATACTAGGGAAGATGGCACCCGTGCTCTATGTCCTCGGCCCGCTGCTTCTTGCCGTAGCACCCCGTAGCTGGCTGGCACGGGCCGTGAAAACGCGTCACCGCAGCATCCAGCGTTCGCTCCCCTTCGTCCTCGACCTCCTGACCCTTTCGGTGGAAGCCGGCATGGACTTCATGACCGCGCTACAGCGAAATGTGGAACGCGCCCGGATCAATCCCCTGACCGAAGAACTTATGCGCGTCATTCGCGAAATTCAGCTCGGCCACACTAGACGCGAAGCGCTACGCGCCATGTCGGAACGCGTCAACCTGCAAGAAATACGGGCCGTGGTCAATTCCCTCGTTCAGGCCGACGAGCTCGGCGTAAGTATTGGTTCTATCTTGCGGATCCAGTCGGAGCAGATCCGACAACGACGATTTGAGCATGCCGAAAAACTTGCCAACGAAGCCCCCGTGAAAATGCTCGGCCCGCTGCTCTTGTTCATCTTTCCCGGTGTGTTCTTGATTTTACTGGGCCCCATCCTCTACCAGGCCGCACAGCAAATGTTTTAACCTGCTCGCCTTGACAACCGAACTTGCAAGCTGATACCTTTTGCACATAATGAAAACTAACCATATTATCGTTGAAGTCGGTGCCGAAAAGGGCCAGGAATTACATATTCCACCGGAAGGGGCTCGGCTCGGTCGGGCGCCGAAAAACGATATTGTTCTTGAAGATGCCCTCCTCTCCCGGTATCACTGCCGCTTTTTCTTTAACCCCGCTGGTTCACTCACGGTCACGGATCTCGGTAGCTCCAACCAAACCATGGTCAATGGCAAGGAGATTATGGAGCAAACACTCCAGCCGGGGGATGTCGTGCAAGTCGGCGACACCATCCTGAAAGTGCTCAACAACGGCACTGGTGCTGGAGCCACCCCACAGGGCGCCGGCACACCGAAAGGCTTCGACCTGGGGCTTCATACGCGGCCGGACCGCACCGGCAAGCCCCGTCCAAAAAACCCCAACGCACTTGGCAAGAAAAAGCTGCTGACCCTCGCGGGAGCCATTCTTCTCGTTGCAGCACTGATAGCCAGTATCAAGCTCATGACAGCACCTACGGCCACAGTAGAAGCACAACCGACAATCACGCAACCGGAACCGCAGGTCCTGTCTATCAACTACGAAAAGGTGGAAGCAGATGCCTCCAACATATTCCGCTACCACCTGACCATTACCCCCGAGCTCGATATATCCATCGAAATCGATGACCTTATCAACAACCGGACCGTGCGCAAGGAAAAGAAACTCAACGAAGAGCTTATCCAAAATCTCATCCGGCATATCGAAAACTCGTCGTTCTTTGACCTCAGAAGCGAGTATGTCGGCATGCAGCCTGACATATTCCATCAATGGGAACTGTCGATCACGATCAACAAGAAAACGCATACCGTCAAAGTCCTCAACCGGACCGAACCCGATGCCTTCAAGGATATACGCGAGGAAATCGAAGTATTCGGGAAAAATGAATTAGGATTATGGGCCATTCAATTCTCCACCGAGAGGCTCCTCGACATGGCCGAAAATGAATATCTGACCGGTAAAAGCCTTTTTGCCGAGCGAGCCGTGAACTATGGCAATCTTTTCGAGGCCCTTCAGAATTTCCAGAAAGCCGTCATAGACCTGGAGACCGTTGAACCCAAACCGACATTTCATGCCGATGCCCTTGCCATGATCACCGAGTGCCAACAACGCCTGCAGGCACAATACGACGACCTGTCTTTCCAGGCCGAACGGGCCATGCGGCTGCAAGAGTGGGAGAATGCAGCCGAAAAGCTGCGGATTATACTGGAACTGATCCCCGACCGATCAGACGACCGAAACCAACAGGCCCGAAAACAACTGCTTGATGTCGAGGAACGAATAAAGGCAAACGAATGAGATGCGTAGCTGGAAACATTTTGTTTAGTATGTTGTTCATGTCGGCTCTGTCTGCCATGGGGCAGGAGCAGACGCCTCGTACTGCGGCCCTGAGAGTGGACACAAAACCAGAGGCAGCAGAACTACATATCGATCGGCAAGGCCCCTATACCACGCCCTATGTAACAGCCAACCTCGAACCGGGTACCCACATCATTACCATACGGAAAAAGGGCTTCAAAATACATCGGCAAACCGTGACCCTCGCTGCGGGGGAGAAAGTGCCCCTGAACATTGATCTGCAGCCGCTTACAGGACTGCTGCTGATACACACAGAGCCGCAAGAGGTAGACGTACAGGTCGACGGCTTGGATGAGGGCGCGACCCCGCTGCTTCTCACAGACCTGCCCGTGGGGCAGCACACCATGGTGCTCAGTAAACCCGGCTACATCACCAAGACGATTGAACTGGATATTACCGGGCGCGCCCCTCTGCATATTCAGGAAAACCTGACGCCAAGTTCAGCAACCCTAACCCTTGCATCAACACCGTCCGGGGCAGGCATCACCCTGAATGGCACGTCCCACGGCACCACACCCGCCACCATCGATGGCATACCACCGGGAAACGCAAGACTCGAGCTGAACCTGGAGGGACACCACCCGTTCATCCGAACCCTTCGGTTGGCGTCTGGACAAAAAGCCCAACTCCATGCAGAGCTTGAACCTATCCCCGCAGGCATGCGAATCGTAGCCATACCAGCGGGAGCCAGAATTTATGTGAACAATGAATTCAAAGGCACAGCACCCGTTGTCCTGCAAAACCTCCCACCGGGCGAATACCGGATCAGGGGAGAAGCCCCCGGATATGATCCCACGGCCCGTACCATAACCCTTGCAAATGGAGCCAATCCAACCGAAGAACTGCGGCTGAACGCCAACGCGGGCAAACTGGAGATCATAACCCAGCCTGCCGGCATCAAAGTGTACGTCGATGGCCAGGAACGCGGCACCACAAACTTTAAGCCAGAGGAAACCGACAACGTGTCCAAGCCCCTCATCATCGATCGCATTCCCGAGGGCGAGCACGAAGTCAAACTAGCAGCAAAGCAGTACTTTCCGCTTACGTTTACCGTCGACATCAAAAGAAACGAAACCACGATCGTGCAACCTAAAAAGCTCGAACGGCGATTCATTCCGGATCTTGAAATTCGGACCCAAAAAGGCGTCTATACCGGCGTATATCTTGGAACCACCGCCCGTGGGGATATTCGTCTGGAGGTACGACCGGGCATCACGAAGACCATTCCCAAACAAGACATCCGGACGCGTCGGCCTCTCCAAGCCCCCACCCTGCCTGAATAGCGCCGTACCATACCGGTTAACACGCTATCGCAATACAGCGTATTGCGCGCCAATCTGCAGAACCTCCGTACGCAACCAGCCGGTTTGTGCCTCCAGCACGCTGTGTGTCCCGTTCCTACCCATCACCGCGCGCCACGGCTTTACGTCCGTCCGGACATCCGTGACCCTGAGGTCACGGCTCAAAAACACGAGATCTATGCGGAAAGACATAAAAAAGGTGTGGACCGACGCACAGGGATCAAACCACATCGCATGCCCCACGGGCAGCCCCTTTCGCCCCAAAAGGCCCCGCATTCTCTCTAGCGGAGTCTCCGCCAGCGCAACCTCACCAAACACCGTTTCAGCACCACATTGAAGGGACAAGATCTTCATGCCACCATCCGTACCACCCCACCCTTTAGTCAGAAATCGTGACGCTGGTAATGGTGTCGCCCCGTTGAATGGCGTTCACAACATCCATATCCTGCGTGCGCCCAAAAACCGTATGTACCCCATCCAGATGTGGCGTGGCCACATGCGTAATGAAAAACTGGCTGCCACCGGTATTCGGGCCGGCATGCGCCATCGACAGCGTGCCGGGCGTGTGCTTCTGGCTGTTGATCTCGCAATCGATCTGGTACCCCGGTCCACCCGTGCCCGTTCCCTCCGGGCATCCTCCCTGAATCATGAAATCCGGGATGACCCGATGGAAATTCAGCCCATCATAAAACCCTTTTTTCGCAAGATCGCTGAAATTCTTGACCGTATTGGGGGCATCCGTATCAAACAGTTCCAGGTTTATCGTGCCCTTGCTGGTTTCCATTATCGCTTTCGCCATGTCGTGCTCCTTTGCATGTCTTCGCCATCACCCTTTTGGTACCGAGCTGTATACCATAGCAATATCTGCCCGTCTGCGAAACACTTTTCACGGACAAAACCGGAA
>CAZRCN010000113.1:0-8603 GCA_964598575.1 uncultured Victivallales bacterium
GGGTCTTCGGCAGAATCAGTGGGTACCGGACGCAGGATGAGAGGAGAACCTTGCTGTCCACTGCCGCCAAGTCTTCACATGGGATGGGGCGGAAGCCGGACGGCTACGGTTGATCGTAATCGACGAGGGGCCGGATCCAGATGTTGCGGAAGCGAACCTTGTCGTGGTGATCCTGAAGCATAATGGGTCCGGTCTTGGCGTGCGGTTTGTAGTGCGTGGTCACACGGTGTTGGGTTGGCCCAAGGAGCGCTTTCCGATTATGCAGCAGAATGCCATTGAGCAAGATGGTTACGTAGGCGGGCTGGCATAGTTTGTCCCCATCAAAGATGGGACCTTCCCAGATGATGTCGTAGCGGCTCCATTCGCCTGGCTTTCGGCAGGCGTTGACGAGGGGCGGGCACTGTCCGTAGAGGGACCCACACAGCCCGTCGGCATAGGTCGGGTTCTCGAAGTTGTCGAGAACCTGAATCTCATACTGGCCCATCAGAAAAACACCACTGTTGCCACGTCCCTGACTTTCGCCTTTGACTTCTTCCGGTGCGGCAAACTCAACATGAAGCTGGCAATTACCAAATGCCTGTTTCGTCTTGATGTTGCCTTCCTTCGGCGTTACTTCCATGTAGCCGTCCTTGACCAGCCAGCCGGCGTCGCTGCCATCGAGCTTGCTCCACTTGGACAAATCACGGCCATCAAAGAGTACCTCGGCGTCGCTGGGCGCGCCCCCCGGTTCCGTGGCCGGGGTCACGACGCGTGGCTGCGGGCGGCTGGGATCGTGAACGCGGTAGGGGTTGCCGGAAATATACATGGTGTCATCGTAGCCGAGATTGCTCATTTTATGCTCCTGGAGGTTGTGGATTCGTGATGCGCAAGCATGCCGCATTCCCGGCCGACAGGCAAGCGCGAATGAACCCCGGCCAAACCTTCGCTGTAACGCAGCAAAGAGCACGCACATGTTGCCGCCATCCCCTGCGCGCCCTGTGGACACACCTATGGTAGCGGCTATCCGTGGAAATACACCAGGTCCGGCGCATACCAAATCGTTCCGGCACCAGCAGAGATTCTGTAGCCGACAGCCGGACACCGGGTCGAATTTCGATTCGCGAGATGTAACCCTGCCTCTTTATAGCGTCTGCTCAGCAGGCTCACCTGTAGGTGTTCGTTGCCAACATCGGCAATGGTGATGCGCTATCGGGCATTGCAGGATAATCAGGAAGCTCTACATCAGGAACAAGTTCTTCAATCCGTACCGGACGATTTTCCGACATAGACTTGTTTGCAGCGATCCCCGATAGAATGGACCATGCGCCCGATCGCTGGTCAGCAGCACGTAAATAGAGATCGTCAGGTTGACCGGCCGGATCGAAGATATAGTCAAGCATCTTGGGATCGGCGCCCCCATGTCCACCCTCACCCGTCCACAACTCCACTTCGTACGCTGGTTCCCAATGCGGGTAGATTCGGATCCAGGTACCTTCTTTCTGGATAGCACCGGGAATGGACCCATCGGCATTCGTGTAAACACTTTCCTCGCACGTATGCTCAAGCCGTCCCCGTGTGCCATTGAGGGTTACGCGGTAGCCTTCACTTGGAAGAAAGGCATTCAGCGAATACGACAGCTTGGCACCATTTTGGTAGCCAACCACCACATTCATATTGTCCTCAATGTCGATTTCCGGGCTGAATACGCATCGATCGCGAAAATACCCATCGTGCTTCTCGGCATTGAGATAAAGCGATTTTTGGCTGGGGTTCTTGTCTAGGTGTAGCGCGAACTGGCATCGGTTGGATTCCGGGCAGGTATGGCATCGCTCTGTGCGCGCTGTCAGTCCGTAACGATCCGCAGTCTCGGGGGTATAGAAATGCCGATGCCCCATTGCATAGACTTCTTCCGGCACGGTTGAAAGCCACCAGTTGACTAAATCAAAATGATGGGTTGCCTTGTGCACCATTAACCCCCCGGAGTTCACTTTATTGCGATGCCAACGGCGAAAATAGTCTGCACCATGGCTAACATTCAATAGCCATTCAAATTGAACAGAAAGGACGTTACCGATGGTTCCCTTCATCAATAGGTCTTTCACCTGTGTGCGTGGCGGCGCATATCGATAATTGAATGAAACCGTAACCGAGCGGCCAGTGCGCTTTTGCGTCTCCAGAATTCGCCGACAACGAGCAGCGTCGCTGGTCATCGGCTTCTCGGTAATGACATCGCAGCCTAGTTCCATGGCACGGCAGATGTATTCATCATGATCACAGTCGCGCGTGGTCACAATTACCGTATCCGGCGAACAGGTCCGGATCATCTCATCAAACTGCTCTGCAGAAAACCCAGGCACAGATTCGCCGCTCTTCTTTTTCACACGCTCGCACGATAACGCGACCCGCGTTGGATTCGGATCGCAAACGCCAACCAATCGACTTGTTTCCCGATATTGCGATGCAGCCGCATCGCTCCACATCTGATGCCGACCACCGAGACCCACGATGGCATAACGCTTGATATTCGTTGTCATTAGCTCCATTCCTTACGATACATTGGGTTCACGTTTTACATGTTCAAACGGACTACCATATCACAAAGTACACAGCAAACACCATACCCAAGCTCGCCATTTACTAGGTTGTACCTTCAACTCAAACCACAATATGTAGTGGTTTCGCTTTCCTGTGCACACAATTTTGACTTACTTTTTCGGACGACGATAGCGGCGACCCTCCAGAGGCGGGCAGGCAGAGAACGGATTACGATCCGCCTTCGCGAATACGCTATGACGGGACGTGCGGACAATCAGTCGCTAACCCATCAAACCAGCCATTGCCCCGCTGCGAACTGAAAACACGCGGCGGGGCAATAAACAGGCTTGAAAACATCAAAAAGGGCCAGATCCGAAACAACGCGAAGAATTTCCATTCGTTAGCGCTGCTCTGGGAATCTACATGTGGAAACATAGTGAAAGATCCTGCGAGTTATGCTTAGATACGAAAGTAGGCGGATACAAACAATTCTGAATAGATGGGAAAAATACGCAACCATGACACGATGCAAAACACAATTGTTGATAATTCCGATGCTGTCAATGCTGATGGTGATAGCCACAATGCATTGCCCCGCCCATCCTGCAGACATGCCAGAAGGAGCAGATAAGCTGATTGCCGATGTAAGCACACTACTGGTAGATAACAAAGGGGAAAGCGTTGATGGATCTGGCATCCAAGATAAAGATTACCTGCTGTTCTATTGGGCTGCAAGCTGGTACGCACCAAGCAAGAACTTCACAAAAAAGCTGATTGAAATATATAAAGAGTTAGAAGGCGGCAACCGTTTTGACGTTATATTTATTAGTCTGGATCGATCGAAGGATGACATGATTGCGCATATGCAGGAGCTGAACATGCCATGGTACGCGCTTGCTTACGACAAGAAACCTGATACGAATATCGATCACTTCTCAGGTGGCGACATACCGCAACGTGGAGGGATCCCACACCTGATGCTAACCAACAAACAAGGAAAAATTCTTGGGCGCGGGCGTGGGCGCGCCTATGCCGTTCTCTTTCAGTTTTCCTCCATGCTTGGCGGCTCCCGCTAAAGACGAGCCAAAACATGGATCAAGGTTGCCCCGATTGAGTGGGAGACAATCCACGAAAAACCTGCAGCAAACAGGACTGCCAGCGAAATCACAATAACAAGTTCCAACGTCTGCAACCAAAACATGGTATGCCTTGCACAACCAATTTTGAACATGGTTTCCATTTCGCCTCGGCGGAGTCGCAAGGAAAGCATCACGATCAAAATCAGTAGCAGTGCCATCCCAAACAGTACCACTACGGCTTGCGCATCAAAAAAACGTTTAATGCGAAACACCAGATTCAGTGTTGCAGACACAACGTCTTCTGGGACGAGAAGTTGTACCGCAAAATCCGGATGCTGATAACGACCACGAAGAATAGCGGAGGACTTATCGTTATGTGGAACGACAATCACCGCGCTGATGGGAAACGTATCCACCTCACCGTGAAAATGATATTGGTCCATATTGTCATTGGTAATTTCCTGAAAAGGAAGTACTGCGGCACTCGCCACGATTTTGTTACCTTCCCGCTTCAGTAGCCGCTGTGCTTCTACATTCGCAGCATCCTCATGACCATGCATGATCCCCATAATTATCCAGACGGTTTTTGTGTCTGTAAAGATTGCCGCATCATCCGCATTCCCGCTCGGAGCCAAAATTCCTGTAACCCGCATGTTCAGAGGGTAAGATCCCGCTAAGTCAAAAACATTCTCCGGATCACTCATCAGCATATCACCTGGCGCCAGCCCAAGTTGTTGCGCTGCTGATGCACCAAGAACACAGTCTCCTATTCTTGCAGGCAACGTTCCTTCTGCGGTTCGCAAATTCCTAAAGGCATAATACTCCCATGCGGTTCCAACAATAGGAATCCCCTGTGCGGTATGCTTGCATAACAAAGGGATTACGTCTGCCAATCCACTCTGGTTGAGAGCATCGACATCATTCATCGTCAAATCGCCTGCTGGTGTACTTCGAAAGTAAAGAGAATGCAGAATCAGGTCGAAACGGCTTCCGGGAGCACCAGCAATCAAAGGCGTAGATTGTGCTCTTGCCATCAAACCTTGTTGGTAATCTTGCACCAGTACATTTACTGTCAAAGGCAAAAAACACAGTACCATTATACTGAAAAACAAAATCCCCGTCTTAATTTTGTGATAACGCAAATATAGCAACGCGAGATATAACAGCTGCCTCATGCTTGCCACTCCCGGAAATCAATCGTTCGAGCAAAACGGCGAGCAAGGGCATGATCATGCGTAACCATTACTAGCGTGGCCTCCGTCTGCGCAACCTGCGCAAACAGCAAATCCATGATCGTATTTCTGGAGGCAGGATCCAGATTGCCGGTGGGCTCATCTGCCAAAATCAAGGATGGTTGCGGCAATAAAGCCCGGCAAATTGCCACACGCTGCTTTTCTCCCTGCGACAAACGATGCGGTAGATACCGAAGCCGATGGGCAACGCCCGTATGTTCGGCAAGCGCCTCCGCACGCTGCAGCACCGCGGCAGTCAACGGCAACGTCTTTGAATTTAACCGGTATGGCAGCAAAATGTTTTCAAAAACGTTCAGGTAGTCAATCAGTTCGAAGTCCTGAAACACCAATCCAATTTTCGAGACACGAAACGAACGGCGGGCAGCATCCTGCAATGTGTGTATATCCCGGTCCAGCACCCGAATTTCCCCTTGGGCTGGCACATGAATTCCAGCAATCAAGTGCAGAAAGGTGGTCTTGCCACAACCGCTCGGCCCTACGACCGCCGCACGCTCACCACTGCCAATTTGCAATGTTGGCATATTGATGCGGAAATCAGATTGTGGAAATGAAAAAACAAGATTTTCAATATGAATCATAACATCCGCAGCGAAGTGCGCACCTTTACCTGTTTTTGCCTCAAAACCTTCATATCTCGAATTTTCCAGATATTCCCGACACGAATAACACCCAATTCTGCAGTATATTCATTAACTCTGGTATGCAGGTGCCCCCAATGTTCGATAGTTCCATCTACCTGCCAGGTCACACTACGAGAGAATCCATCCTCAATCTGCTTGCCAGAAGGTGCTACATCCGTAACCATCATCTTCTGGACGCGCGCTACTGCCCCGCCCTGCGATTGCATAATCAGGCTGCGCTTAATCTTCAGATACAGCTCGGCCAGTAAAGCACCATATACACTTTGATCCAAAGCATCGTACACATCCGATTCGTCGTGATACGCAAAAGATTGATACACATTGTTTAACAATGACGCAATCAAAGCGGTTTGTTCCGCGGTCCCCAGCTTAACATCTGCAACCTGAATACCTTCTACCTGCGGCAATGCAAGATTACCGGGATCCATCCACTCGTATTGCGAAGCATCCGGTGTACATGTAAAAAGATCGCCTTGTTCCCGGGTAAATACAACACCCCGCACCAAGTCAACCTGGTCGTTAAACATCGTCCAGGTTAGCTCCACATGATCAGGCAAATCATCCACTTTTGAAATCAGAACCACGCCAAGATAAGCTTTTTCTGTTTCTATCCGTCTAGCTTCTACCTGTGTCAGGAAGTCAGCAGCATCCGATTCAAAAAACCCCATGCGCAACACATCGAACCGAACAGGGGATCCATTGACCTTTAAGGGATTATGAAAAGAGAAGAAACCTTCAAGAGAATCTTTCATCATTTCTTGCTCCGACACATCAACAAATGCATCATTCGCACGCGGGACAGGAATCCAGGTCTCCATTGTTCCAAGCGACATGACCATCTCTAAACGTACTTCATGATGGTGAATATAGAGATAGGCATTAATGGGCTCTGTAACAATAGTTGTTACCTCAATCGGTTCATCTGCCTCATCCGACCAATCCAGCGCAATGCTGGCAGGCTCCGTCATTCGATCCCCAATGGGGAAGGCAACGACAGCAGGATTTGCTTTGTGCTGCATTTCTAGTGTCAACGTCACATTCACTGGAATCACAGAATTTGTGCTTTGATAGGTCTGCAGGAAATCGATAGATTCCGGCGGGCGCGCGAATGTATAATCAAAGGTATATGCAAACTTTTCGCCTCTGAAATCACGGAGTGCATTCACGCCTTCGCCAACAGTTGGCACATCTGCACGAACAAAAAGCCCGCCCACCCCCGAGCCATCCTCAAGTATAACCTGCATTCCATCCTGTAAATGCTTGCGGGTTACCTCGATTCCCTCCCGCACACGTGCACCTGCCATTGTATCTCCCAGATCGGATTCCTGGTCAACAGCATAAGCAATGTCTTGAATGCCCACAAAATATGTCATTGTGAGTTTGTTCGAAGATAGGACACCATCTACAAATATCTGGGATACCGAATGTCCACCACTCGCCACTGGCAAAGCAAACGTCATGAGTAGCAATGTCAGACCAATGCGCTTGTGTTTGCTTACCCTCACAAGCATCTACTCCTTCGCAACAAATATCGGCGCGATATTTTTGAGATTTGTTTGCATCACACGCAAATAGTCATCGCCATCGGCTAGCTCCTCGGACGTAATTAGCTCACAAGGGGAGAATACGATATTGATAACGCCTACTTCATCCTCCATACGAGTGGCTATTTCGTCTGTAGGAGTGCCTTCCCAAACCAAATACTTCACTCCATGGTCTGTCACATTTTGCTTCATGTCTGCAATGGCTTCGTCAGAGGGCATCTCTTCCGGATCCAGATCAAGGTTGATGATTTTCCAATCATACCGGCGTGCAATGTAATTGTAAGCGGGATGAGAGGCAAAGAATGGCTTTTGGTCGTAACCCTCTGCATACGCACGCAATGTTTGATCCAGATTCTGCAGATCAGCCTCTAGTGCAGTAAAGCCTTGCTCAATTTGTTTCTGATGCCCAGGAAGGCGGGCAACGAGTGCATCTTTGATTGCCTTCGCCTGCGCGATCGCATTGACGGGATCCACCCAGGTGTGCCCATCCAATCCTTCGTGCGCATGTTCCCCGGCCATCCCATGACTATGCACCGTCGCCTTTTCGTAATGAATAAATGTATCCGAAAATGATTTTGCGGTATCGACCACCCGACTTTGCGGCAGAACAACCTTATCCACCCACTTCGCAAAGCCCGCACCATTCACTACAATAAGATCTGCCTGCTGGTATTGTTGAATGATTTCGTCAGGCGGCATCCAGAATATCGCATCTTCATCTGCCGGCACCGGACAAACCACATTCACAAGATCTCCGCCAATACGCACCGTAAAATATTGCGTCGGATAAAACGTAGTATACACCGTTAGCGGACCTGCTTGTTGCGTTTCTGCGGGAACCGCCTGATCATCACGAGCGCATCCCGCCAATACAATTCCACCCAGAACCAAAGAGCCCAACAACAATCTATACTTTAACATATCTACACCTCTCTCCTCATACAGTTCGAAACCAAGCGACATGCCATCTGCATACCGTGGTCAGACAATAGTAAAAAGATAGCCGAATGCCAAGCCGATCCGTGCAATTAAAAAATCTCCCCCTTAGCTGCAGACACGGAAAATCATGGCACCATCGCCATGAACGGGGAGACTGCTACTTCTGACAGAAGGGCGGACGTTCAGGCAGAGGGTCACGCTGTTGGCGCATGATCAGATCCTTATCTCAGTGCCATTCCCGTTCAGTCTCCATGGCATGATGTAGAAGACGTTGTCGGACGGAGGCGCGCTGTTTGTTCGTTGATGGTTTGAGAATCCGATGGTGGGCGTTTTCGGGAGTGCTCAAACCCCCATCGTGGGTTCTCATCCCACCAGTGGTCGGGGTGGTGGGATTCGAACCCACGACTTCCAGCTCCCAAAGCTGGCGCACTACCAGGCTGTGCTACACCCCGTTCTTACGTAAGCAGACGGGGTTTGTAGCAGATTGCGGATGGCATGACAAGGCAGGAGTGCGATTTGGGAAATCCGGGCGCATCTGCGATTCGTTGTAGGTATGTACGATCCCATCGGCTTTATAGCGGTTGGTGAAGAAAGTTTGGTGTGGTGATGCACGTCTACTTCTCAACGTTTTCC
>CAZRCN010000114.1:0-8541 GCA_964598575.1 uncultured Victivallales bacterium
GACCTGCAACCATTGCCAGGTTGCCCGTACACATACTCGTACACGCATATCTCTCCGCTCTCAACGCTCCCGAAGTTTCAACATGCATTATCCGGGCGCGCCCAGGGCCGGGGCTAATCCCTAGTTTCCTAGCGCCTAGTGCCTGCATTTCCGCTCACAGAAGTGACATCCCCCTAGCCCACGCACGGGAGTGTTATGCAGTTACGTAAGTAGCTTATGGCTACTGTGATAAGCGATTCTGCGTACATCGTGCTCGGTGTTTGAATATCCAATATCCAACACGGAATGTCCAATATCCAAGTGAAATACGCGTTGTTTCAGTCTGATTGGCCATTCTCCAGTCCTTGTTCGGTTGGATATTCCTTGTTGGATATTGGATATTCGATCCAACTTACTGTCAGTCAGTTACATTTGAAAACCGCACACCCGTGCTAGCCCACGCGTTGCGCCCACGCTAGACTTGATCCTCAAACGTGGGCCGTGTATACTGCCTGCATCTTTGTTCATGTTTTTACGGTGACACTTCGTTCCATCAGCAAAGGATCTGTACCTGTTGTAACATCCACCCGGGGCACGTGTGAAAAAGACGACAGACAAAACACCCAGACGCAACCCCCCGATTATTCGACACAAACGACCGCTGGTGGTTCGCGCCCATCGACCAGATAGAGCAGCCTACAAAACTGCGGTTGAAATGGGGATCGTGGAGATCGCGCGCACCCTCGGCTGGGATCTATTGGATCTGCAGTTCACCAAACATGAACTACCACACGACATAACACCAGACGGTGCCTTACTCGATCTGTTGCCGGAGGAACCGCTGACGCGACAACTGCGGGACATGGGGTGCCCCACCGTCCGCCTGGGGCGTCTCCCGCATCCGTTGGACCATCTGCTGCCAGCCGTGCTCCCCGATCAGGTGGCGGCCGGCCGCATGGCTGCCGAACATTTTGCGGTGCGCCAATTCCGGCATGTCGGCTATGTGGGCCACGACCCATGGCCGATGGACTCATGCCCCCCCCTTTTTGCCGCCTTTCGCGATCGTGCCGCGGAACTGGGCTGCCAGTGTCATCTTTGTCGTATCAAGGAGGATATGGACTGGTCGGGCGACCGCAAGCATAGCCATCGCGTCCAGGTGATCGGCGAATGGCTTAAGGATGTATCGGAACCGATAGGGCTGCTGGCCTTCACCGATGCCTGGGGGGCGACCCTTTGTACCATCTGCCGCCAAGTGGGGCTATCCGTCCCGGAAGACGTGGCCGTGCTGGGTACCGGCAATGATATACCAACCTGCACCATGAGCCCTGTCGATCTTTCCTCCATCGACAACGCAATGGGCGCTCTTGGACAACAAGCCGCACGCCTCCTGCATCGCCTCATGCAAGGTAAGCCCGCACCCGCACAGCCCCTCATCATTCCGCCGGCATCCGTGGTTGTAAGGCATAGCACCGATGTGCTGGCCGTGAATAACCCAAGTGTCGCACAGGCCATGCGCTTCATCTGGAACCACCTCGAGCAGGATCTCTCCGTCAACGATGTAGCCCGGGAGGTCGGCTTGTCCCGCCGTAAACTCGAACGGGCCTTCCAAAAACACCTCAACCGCGGCGTCCATGCCGAACTGCGCCGCAAACGGCTCGAACGCTGCTGCAATCTTTTGCGTACCACCGATCTCAAAATTGCCGACCTGGCTCCCAAAGTCGGCTTCCGCTCCGCCGACTTCCTGCACGCCTCCTTCAAGAAGGAATTCGGCACTACCCCGCGTACATACCGCTTGCAGGCGGCGGGTGCAGACTGAAGACCGCAGACCGCAGACCGCGTCAAAACCGCAGCCCCCTGCGTGGCCGAGGCTACAGCTTCCCGTAGCTGCGTTCGCCAGAGCACGCGGCATCACCCCACACACCTTCCGACATACCACGGCCTTGCATCTTATCGAAACGAAGAACGATATTGGTATCGTCAAAGACTGGCTCGGTCATGGGGACATCAAAACCGCATCCCAATACTTGGAGGTCAGCATCGAGCGAAAACGAAAGGCTATCGAAAAACTCCCGCCTCCTGACGGCGGCCTACCTCCCGAAAACCCTCAATGGAAACAACCCGACATCTTGAAGTTCCTCAACCGGTGTTCTCGCCAGGCGCGTTATGTTGCGCAATCGCCTCAGTGCTAGACTTTCAGTCCCGAATAACTGTAGAATTACCACGTTCGCAACATAACGCGTCAACCGGTTCCAGTTACAAAAGAATCAGTCATGGATTCTGGAAGACCCACATTTTTTTTGCCTTACTCTGATTCGATGATAGAGTATGAAAGATAACGGTACCGGGTAGTGTCTACTACAGTAGACCGAACCTATCCGGCACATGAACGTGAAACAGGTTACATAGCCCTACAACGGGGCGAGAACATTGTCATCAGGATGCTATACAGGAAGGATAATCGCATGAACCCGACTGCCCGAACCCAGGATGTTGCCCAACGTATTGCCCAACATCGTATTGTGGCCGTACTCACCATGGATCGGGTGGAAGATGCAGTGCCTGTTGCCGAAGCCCTGCTCGCCGGCGGTGTGCAGGCTATCGAGCTCACCTTGCGAACGGAAGAGGCAGAAAAATGCCTGGCAGCCATGTCCCAGGCTTATCCGGATATGCTGCTCGGCGCCGGAACCGTCCTTTCCCCCGAACAACTGCACCGGGCCGTGCAAGCCGGCGCAACCTTCGCCGTCAGCCCCGGGCTGAACCAGCTCGTATCCGCCGAGGCGGCTGCACTCGACTTCCCCTACTTCCCCGGCGTCATGACAGCAACCGAGGTGGAATCAGCCCTGTCCATGGGACACCGCCTCTTGAAGTTTTTCCCGGCGGAAGTCGCAGGCGGCATTCCCATGCTCAAGGCACTGGCAGCCCCCTACGCCCAGGCGGGCATTTCGTTTCTTCCGCTGGGTGGCATCCGGGCTTCCAATGCAAGACAGTATCTCGACCTGCCCGTCGTTGCGGCCATCGGGGGTTCCTGGATCGCGGAACGCACACTCATTTCCAACAAGAAATTTGATGTGATCCAGGAGCGGGCCACTGCTTGCCGGGCACTCCTGCAGGCGTAACAACGCGCATCTCCGCCTGCGATACGTACTGGCAACAAAAAGAGGCTTGTATTTCATATGGCAGCCATTCTTTTTCGTCTACTAACCACCTTCTTGCTCATCGCCGTCGGGTTCCTGGCACGCCGCCGGGCGATTATCACGAATGACACCACGCATCAGCTCTCCCGCTTGCTAACAACATTTTTCTATCCTCCGCTTATCTTTCATGCCATGACGCGAAACTTTGATGCGGCGGGACTCCTGCACAACTGGCCCCTGCCCGTCGGTGCCTTCAGCATCATGCTGACCGGATTCGTGCTGGGGCTGATCATGGAACGATACATATGGGAACCCTCCCCCGGCCACAAACATGCATTCCTTTTTCAATGCACGATCAACAACTATTCCTTTTTACCGCTGCCACTGGCACTGATGATCTGGGGCGAGGCCGGCGTGGCAACGGTCGTGTTCTCCACGCTGGGGTCCGAATGCGCCCTCTGGACGCTCGGCATTTTTTCCATATCAGGACGGAAGCTATCGCTCGGTGGACTGCAACGCATCGTGAGCCCACCGCTCGTCTCGATTGCGCTAGCACTATCCTGGATCGCGCTGCGCGACGCTACCAGCATCGGTTCGCTGCCGGTCTTTCAGCAACCCATGCTGCAAAGTGCATGGGAGTCATTACTCGATACACTTCGTATGCTTGGGGCTGCCACCATTCCCGTTGCCATGATTGTCGCCGGGAGCCGTATGGCCAGCCTGCAGGTGCAGCATATCTTCAGTCGTGAAAAAGGTGTTGTGGCCGTTCTGCGGCTTCTCGTGATTCCGTCCATTACGTTTGCGGTTCTGCTGGTGGTGCCGGTTGACCCGATGATACGAAATACCCTGATGCTGATTGCCACCATGCCATCGGCTGTTGCCAGTGTTATCTTTTCCGAGATTTATGGCGAAGATGCCGAATTTGCGGCTGGCTGCGTACTGCTCACCCACATGCTTTGCCTGTTTACGATTCCCATCTGGCTCACGTTCGCTACCGGTTAAGCCTTGCCACCGTAAATGCTTGCATTTGTACCGTCCCTCCGGTAGCGTTCGACGCATCCTGCTACTGGATATTTTGTGTACAACAACCAAAAGGAGAGCGATGTCAACCATTATTGATATCTGTGCCAGAGAGATTCTTGATTCACGTGGTAACCCGACCGTGGAAGCCGATGTGCTTCTCGAAAGCGGCGTCATGGGGCGGGCGGCCGTTCCGTCCGGTGCTTCCACCGGTGAGAACGAAGCCGTTGAGCTTCGCGATGGCAACAAGAAACGCTATCTTGGCAAAGGCGTTTTGAAGGCCGTCAAGAATGTCAATGAAGTGATTGCCCCGGAACTGCTGGGCTATGATGCGACCGACCAGGTTGGCATTGACAAGTCCCTGATTGACATTGACGGAACCGAAACAAAGCAGAAACTGGGTGCAAATGCCATGCTGGCCGTATCCATGGCTTGCGCAAAAGCTGCTGCCGACTACTCGGGGCTGCCCTTGTTCCGGTATCTGGGTGGTGCCAACGCCAAAGTGCTGCCGGTTCCGATGATGAACGTTCTCAATGGCGGCGCCCATAGTGATGCCCCCGTCGATATCCAGGAGTTCATGATCATGCCCAAAGGGGCTGCTTCCTTCTCGGAAGCACTGCGCATGGGCGCTGAGACCTTCCATGCCCTGAAAGCCGTTCTTAAAGGCATGAAGATGTCAACCAACGTCGGGGACGAAGGCGGATTTGCCCCCGAACTGGCAAGCAATGAGCAGGCGCTTGAGGTACTGATCAAGGCTATCGAAAAGGCTGGCTACAAGCCCGGCAAGGATATTTTCATTGCTTTGGATGCTGCCTCCAGCGAGTTCTACGTAAAATCCTCGCGCAAGTATCATTTCAAGAAGAGCGATGGCTCGCGCAAATCGGCCGACGAGATGGTTGCCTTCTACGAGGATTGGTGCAAGAAATACCCGATCTTGAGCATTGAGGATGGCATGAGCGAAGGCGACTGGACGGGCTGGAAAAAACTGACCGATGCCCTCGGCGACAAGGTGCAGCTTGTGGGCGACGATCTGTTCGTTACCAACACCAAGTTCCTTAAGAAGGGTATTGACACAGGTACGGCCAACTCCATTCTGGTGAAGGTCAACCAGATTGGCACCCTGACCGAAACGCTGGAGGCCATTGAGATGGCGACGCGGGCTGGTTACACGTCGGTGGTCAGCCACCGTTCCGGTGAAACCGAGGATGCAACCATTGCAGACATTGCGGTTGCAACCAATGCCGGCCAGATCAAGACGGGGTCACTCTCACGTACGGATCGCGTCTGCAAGTACAATCAGCTTCTGCGTATCGAGGAGATGCTCGGGGCCGATGCGGTATACGGCGGCGTCCTGTAATACTTCTAGGCAAAATGCCACAAAGGCCGATGACACCTGTCATCGGCCTTTTGGTTTCAGTCGGCCTTTGTTCCATCCGGCACGATGAATCGGATGCGATCCATGACTTGGCTACGAATGACGCCCTTACGATATGCAACGACCCGCAGTGTATGCAGTCCGGGGGCAAGGTTGTCCGGATCCAGGACAAACGTGGTGCCCTCACCTGCCATACGACCATCTACTAGATAGACAACTTTCGAGTACCGAATGCCAACAGGCGCTTGAATCCGCACGTCAATAGACCGAGGCTCCTGCAGGGTTTCTCCTGGATCCAGCCCCTCTATCGCAAGCGTCGCCTTGGGGGCCCAGGGTGCCACGAGCGGATCCCCCAGCAACATCAGTTGTAAGGGACACCGGATCGAAAGGTAAAAACTCTCGAGCATTGTGCACCCTACCCGGTAATGCGAAAAAAAACGTGCATGCGGGAATTTGGTCCAAACCGCAAACGGTTCACTCACAGTTCCTGCCGTCCCACTTGCCCCTGCCACAATCCATTGGGTTGCCTTGGTCTGTCCCGCCTGATCAAATGCAGCCGCAAAACTCGTCAGGTGGTCCGCCATGGCGCCAGGCGCAAACGCTCCCAGCTGGCGGGTATCCACCTGTGCGCGTCCTTCCATAATGCCGAGAATGGCCGCAGTACGCCCCGGCCTTGGCAATTGATTCGTAAGCACCACATCGACGCCCATTTTTTGTAAAACATCGGCCTCGTCCCTGAACTGCCAGGAGCGTGCGCGTGCGCGCACATCATCATGCTGGAGAAAGTACACCGTTCCCTGGGGATGGCGGCTATCAGCGCTACGGGCCTTCCGTAGCGCTGATAGCACCTCATCCTTGGTCATGCCGCCCGGGCCAATGTATCCCAGCGCCATGGAAGGTATCGGCATATCCCCCTGCAGCACCTCCTTGTGCACAAGGAGGGACTGCGGTCGATAGCGCTTGCCCCCAGGCCGGTCGGGCCCGGCAAAGAACCGCGACCGATACTGGCCTTTGGCAATCAGGTCGGATGCGGGTAACGTGTTACGAAGAAACGTCAATCCCTGTACCGATACCGGCGGGTCTGTATCCACCCGGTACGGTATGTGCGTGGAAAACACCCACGCAAGCACATGATCAAGCTCCCGCTTCCGCAAGGCCCTTGAAACCGGGTCCCACAGCAACACCGTAAAATCAGCGCGGCTCATAGCATGGTATGCACCAGCAGCATTCGGTTCGATCGAAACAAGCACCAGATTTTTCGATGGGATCTGCCTGCCTTGCATGTAGGCATGCGCAATCTCGACCGATACGGGTTCCTTACGATTCGCCACCACAATGACTTCATGTGGCCCCAGCCCTAACGCCGGCTGTGTTGCCAGCACCATGAGCATCATCCCATGCACCATATATAGAGTCAATCGCCTGCGCATCAAAGCTGTACTTCCTCCAGATATCGAGCCGCGCGACAGGGAATGGCAAGATCCCGGGTAATACGCGCGGCCAAAGCCCCGGCCGCGTTGCTCTCACCGTGAATCGTGAAACAGGTTTCAGGTGTTGACCCCTGGGACTGCAACCACTCCACCAATTCTCCCTGATCCGCGTGGGCACTCATGCCATTGATCTTTTCGATGCGCGCCAGTACGTTTTTTCGTTCATTGAAAAGACGTACCTGTGGATTCCCCTCCAGCAAGTAGCGCCCAAGCGTACCGTGGGCCTGATACCCGACAAAGAGAATCGTACTTTCCGGGCGCTCCAGATTGTTGCGCAAATGGTGCTTGATCCGCCCCCCCGTACACATGCCGGACCCTGCAATGATAATCGAGGTGCCGGGACGTGTATTCAGGGCTTTGGATTCATCCACCGATGCCGTAAAGTAAAGTCCGGGAAAATCGCATGGCAGCGCGCCACTGGCAATCAGGGCGCGCGTCTCCTCATCGAACAGTTCCGGGTGCTGCCGGAATACATCGGTGACCCGTGTCGCCATGGGGCTATCCACAAATACCGGAACCGCAGGTATTCGCTCCTCCCGCAACAATGCCCCGATCCGGTATAACAACTCTTGTGTGCGCTCAATGGCAAAACTCGGAATAACAACATTTCCGCCTGCGGTAGCCGTTGCGGTAATAACCCGGGCGAGCATGTCGGGAATCGGAACCGCCCGCTTGTGCGTGCGGTTCCCGTATGTCGACTCCATGCAGACGATTTCCGCACCATCAAATGGGCGGGGATCCTGGAGAATGGGAACATCACGCCGGCCCACATCGCCGGAAAACAGGATACGCCGTTCATGCCCATGGCGGGTCACCGAAATTCGTACGGAGGCCGCACCCAGTATATGCCCCGCCCGCTGCAATTCTACCGCAACGCCAGTACCAATCTTGCGGCGCGTATCAAACCGAATCTTCTGCCACGCTGCCACAACGCCATCGACATCTTCGGCCGTATAGATCGGATCATATCCATGTTTGCTCGTGCGCCCTTCACGTTCATGCCGACGCCTTTTGTAGGCGGCATCCTCGGCCTGGATATGCGCCGCATCCCGCATCACAATCTCTGCCAGGTCAGCCGTGGCGGGGGTCGCATACACCGGACCGCGAAATCCTTCCTTTGTGAGTCGTGGCAAAAGGCCACAATGATCCAGATGTGCATGCGTCAGCACCACACAATCGATCTTGCCGGGATCAAACGGAAACGGTGCATAGTTGCGCGACTGCAGTTCCCGCTCCTGATACAGCCCGCAATCAATCAGAATCTGCATGCCCTGCACAGAAAGCAAATGACAAGAGCCCGTCACATTCTCCGCACCACCCAGGAACTGTAGCTTCATATCCATACCCTTGCTTCTCCTTCCGTTCTGTCAAATATTGACAGAACATTATATGTGTAAATATCTGTTTACCAATGGGTTAAGGTCGCTCTAGACCGTCTCCCCCATTTTTCCCTCTATTTTCCCTCTATTTCGGTGCACGATTACGGGCGACGATTACGATGGACGATTGGTGCTTCGTTCTCCCATGTCCGCTGTAGCTTTAG
>CAZRCN010000115.1:0-8521 GCA_964598575.1 uncultured Victivallales bacterium
AGCAATGCAGGCTAAAAATGCTCGCGCATTTTAGCCTGATTGCCAACGTTCGCCATGGAGATGTAATGAAGACAGTATCACTGCTTATGATCAGCCTAGCCCTGCTCACGGGGTGCGGAAAACCTAAACCGGCTCGGTTCGGTCCCGAATCGAATGCCAAGCGGAAAGAGATAGGCCTACCCGTGATCGGGGTCGACTGGGTGAACTATAACCGTTTCAACAATGCGACCGAAGCCGCTTGGCGCACACCTGGCTCCAATCATGATTCCCCTAATCACGCCAGCAAGAAGGTTCTTTACGAGTCCGGTCAGTGGGAGATGGAACAAGATTATTACTATTCAGGCAAGACAGGTCCATCCCCAGATCCCGACGGCGGCACACAATGGGAGAAAGTCACTGTGTCATATTCATTCGTTCCACGATCAGGATATCCAGAGGGATGGACGTGTCATTACCAGAGCCCTACGAATTGGTTTGAAAAGATTACTCTTGAGGAGGCAGAGCGCATCCTGACATCATGGGGCATAAAGAGATTGAACTATTGATTGGCGAACAATTGCCTGCTCACCTATTGCCGCTCGTCGCGGCAAAGGGAGAGGCACACGTTCGTTTGATGAGATTGAGAATGGAACCATTTTGGAGAGATCAGCGTGCAACGGTGCCAAGCGGCAAGCCTGGATGCAACGTAGCCAACGCAATTTGAGATGAGAGGAAGGGCAGGACACGGGGAACATCGCCCACCCTAATGCAAACAAGAACCCCCGGGAAAAACGAACAAATCGGTGGACACATATTTCAAATAGTCGAATACGACCATTTGAAAATGGTCACCACCACGTTGGCATCAGAAAATGAAAAAGATCATAACCATATTCATCCTGCTGTATGCAGGAGTCTGCATATCCGCGCCCCCTCCCAAATGGGCAACGGTGCTATTTGACCCGAAGTCAGATGCTGAAGCGTTTTCCTTCATCCCGACCCCTGCAACGTGCGAACTGCACGTTGTCACGAGCAACCTCTTGGTATGGGTGAAATACGACGGACGACAGCACGGCCGCGCCCGCGCAGGCGACACCACGGTCTATCTACAGGAACGAGTCGGCCATGAGCCGACTCGAATCGTGATGTTTGGCGGGCGCAGGATGCCCAGCGTAGTTGGTGTCTCCTCCAACGGGTCACTCCTTTTTGACCGTGGTGAAGAGTTCATCGTATCCGGGGACGCCTCCGCCAGGTCTTCCTCAGACGCCGCTACTTTCTTCCAACGGGATACGCGCCATACCTGCCCCTTTGATGTACAGACGGTCACTTCGCCATCCGCCTTCGTGCGGCGTCTTGCGGAAGACAAGACACCGAGCTTCACGGTACCAGTGTTCCGAAAGGGAGACAGAACGACTATGCGAGAACTGACGGTCACTGCGGTACCGAGAGATTCGGACCAAAAATGGAAACAGATGCAGCCAGAAGTCGGTGGGCTCCCGTCACCGGATTGGTTGCGTAACCTATGGCCCATCGTCAAGTGGGATAAGACAGGCTTCACGATTTGGAGCGGAACTGATTGGAAACAATTCAAATGGGATGCCAACAATGCACCTGGAACCTATTTCAGGAAGTCGAATACGACTCCCTGAAAAGGTTCAGGTCAACGTTGGAATCGAAGATAAAGAAGGAGGACGTGCATGGCTAGGGATTTTCAGTTTGAGGTCTTTCGGTTGAATATTGTCGATCAAGACATCTTCGATTTCATGGGGGCCACGTTGCGATCGAATGACCAGATAACGAGTGTCCTGAAGGCCATGACGAAGTCCGACTTCGATCTGGATTACGAGACAGGCAAAGCTGTTTACCTCTGGAGTCTGAGGGAGTACCAGGACTTCACAGGTGTGGCGCCAGATCAGTCAGATCGTGTTCTGCAATTGGTTATCTCTCGATCAGTGGTCGAGCAAGCAGGACAGACTGTCACTGACAGCGGCATCGAAGACGCTGTCACCCAATTCGATCCGCCAGCAGCGAACTCGATGCTGATCCTTGTGTACCTAGATCGACATATCGTGGCCGTCGAACACAACGCCCTGCTTATGTCAAGTGAGAGATGGGCACACGTCTTCAAGGAAATCTCACGCAGAGCGGCGCAATCCATGGATCTGCGAAGTGAACTCGTACTCGAGCCTATTCCTGAACGTGAGGAGCTTCTCACGCTGTTCCGATCTTTTCCCAAGCTCATTCGCTTGAAGCTGAAAGTGCGCCTACCCAATCCGGAACTGTCCCGACACACGAAGCATCTCTACGACGAACTATGCGAGGGCGGAATTCGAGAGTACACGCAAGACATGAGGAATCCCAATGGTTTGAATACCGAGGATGGGGCACTCCCTCACTCATCAGTTGCTCTTGCCGAGGCCGGCTATAAAGACGGGGAGGTCACCTTTGTCGGGATCAAAGGCGGACGCAAGGAGAAGGTCGTCACGGGCAAGCAGGCGGCACACGGCAAACTTGACGGCTTGCGGGACTACATGCGCGGACTCAAGGACAATGCCAAGGCCAAGGAAACACGCATGGTCTTGGATTCCCTCATGAAAGAAATCGACCGCATCGCCCCAAAGGAGGGACATCTTGGGCAGACAGAATAGAATCATGATCCTGCTATGGGGCTACGTGGGCGAAATGGTGCTCGCAGCAATTGTAGCCGTCGCGGCGTGGCGTTTCGCGCCGCCCGCGTACCTCAAGGCCATTGTTGCCGATGCCTCTGGAACCTGGACTACCGTGCTCTCTGCGTTCGCTGGTCTCGCCGTAGCCGCCCTTATTGGGTTCTACGCGATGACTCAAAATGACTTTGGCGTCTGGCTTCGCGATCGCCAGTCCTTCGGTATCTACGCGCTGGCGTTCTCCGTCCCCTTGGTTGTCTACATGGTCACGATTCTCGCATTGCTTATGCTCATCCCACACACGGGGCACTCACTGGTGCTCGTTGGCGGGGTAGCCCTCTTGGCCTACTCGGCAATCATGCTCATGACTTTGCTTATAAACCTCTATGAATTTGCTGTTCTGGCATTGAAATTCAAGGAAGTGAAGGATTCCAACAAGAAAAATGCAGCGTACGGCTAAAGCCGCCGCTGATTTTCGACGTTCTGCCGGAGAAGAGATGAATGAGCATCGTGACATCATTCCTAAGCGATTCACCGGGGCGATCCTCGTTGGGTTGTTCGGAATAATCGTTTTCGGCCTTGCGGGCATCGCCTGTCCGGCCTTCGCCGTCATGCTGGAAGATTTCGGATTCGAGGCGCACTGGCGATACGCTGTGTGCTCTGCCGTGCAGTGGCAATGGACACTGCCGGTTGCTCTGGTCCTGGCCGGTTTGTTGATCTGGAAGGTGACTCGCTTGTCGCGTCGCGCCAATCACATCACGAACATCGTGACCCTATTGGTGGTCGCTATCGTGGCTGCGGCCGTATTCTATACCACCTCGTGTTTCGTCATCAGGGGGAACACAATGACATCTCCCTTTGGGAGTTTCACGGCAAAAGGAATGTAGGAGAGGCAGAACAATCGCCTGAATCCTATTTCAGGAAGTTGAATACAACTTCCTGAAAAGGATTAGGCACACGTTCTGCGAGGAAAGAGATGAAGATACTCATTGGATTTGCAGCCCTCTTATTTGCGGTGCAGGCGCAGGCGACACAGATTCCGTTTCGCGACCTGACGAATCTGGTGTCGGATGCAGATCATGTCCTCATCGGAACCGTTGAGAAAGTGGACATGGTTGATGCCAAAGGAAACCAGGTCACGAACGAGACTGCCCGGACAGGTCCGGGCAGCGAGAATCAACTGCGTCTACACGTCAACGTGCCGACAAACGGAGTCATTTCGTCCTCGGCAGAAGGGGCGCCGGAAACCATACTGATTCCCCTGTGGCAGAGGTGGCACGACACTCTGGGCAACAGGAGGAAGGAAGTTGAAGGAAAGACTTTCATCTTCCTTCTCAAGGGGAACGATTTCGTTCCCGTGTACCATGGGTTGTTCATGAGGGAGCCATCCGAAAAGGCGGAGATCGAAGCGATACTCAGGAGTAAGAAGAAGACGCAGAACAAATGAATGCACTTTACAAAAATGGGCGCGCCCATTTTTGAAAGTGATTCAGGTCGTTAGCGAAAGACATATGATACCGAATTGGAAACTCTGGATTTGGCCTACCCTTCTGTCCAGCCCCATGATCTGGTCCTTGATCCAGCTTACAATCAATCCCCCAGATCCATCTGAGGACTGGCGCTTGCTGCAAGTCATTCTAATCCTCGCCACATACGCCGTGTTCTTGATTCCGTATTGGATCGTCACGGCAATACGCAGAAGACCGACTGATGGCTGTCAGACCAAACGCCGATGGGGATTGCTCATTCCCCTCATGGTCGTCAATTTATTTTGGCTTGCATACGCCATCCCCCACATAGTTGGTCAAGGAAGCCTTTCGGATATTTGCGATGCTCTCTGGTTGGCCGGTTCCGTCTATCTGGTATTCATGTTGTTGAGTTCAGTGGCAGTGATCGGAGCCTATTGGTTAACAATTTCGCTAACAAAACACTGGAGGGTATTGTCGCGTAACCGCGCCAAACCCTCAGTGTAGTCGTTGGGGTTTGAATAAGATCATGACCAAAAGTGTGACACGCTTTATCCTTTGCTTACTTGCCATTCTCAGTGCCGGATGCGCGAGCGTTTTCGACGCACGAACACCTCCCTACGACCGGTTTCAAGAGCGATGTGACCGGCTGTTCGCCAAACGTTGGGATCGGCTTCACCTTTCGACTGCCGAGTTTCCGGTGCCAAAGGTCACACCATATGACGGCACCAATAACCTTCTAGAGGCTTATTCTGACAGTTACGCCGAAGGAGTGAAGTGGGCAATTCAGATCAGGGGCTATGGACCGCTTATCCAATGCTTGGCTACAAACGACGTCCAAGCGGCCAAAGTGCACGGGTGGAAGAACGGACGCTACGCCGTGTCTCTCAGGGCTAAGGCCCTGAAGAAGGAGATTCATGATGAGTTGTGGGAGCCATTCCTGAACGATCATTACGAACGCTCCGGCATCTCATTCCACCTGCCCCGCGTGCCCTTCATTCAGCCCCGCTGGAGCGACACGGAGAAGTTACCCGATGGAACGCTCAAGAGCGTCCATCGGGGATACTATGCCCGCGGCTACCGTGTCTATCACGGTGTGACGGAGGAATACTATCCTGACGGGCAGATCAAATGGCGGTCACACAACCGCCACGGTGAATCTCATGGCACTGACCTTTTCTGGCATTCCAACGGTCAACTCGCACAGGAATCACCGTACTACCGAGGTGAAGAGTGGCATGGTGTCCTCAAGACATGGTACGAGAATGGACTACCGGAATCCGAGGAGACATGGGTTCGCGGGAAGCAACACGGGCCTTCGACATACTGGAATGAAGATGGAAGCCTGAGTAGCAGGCAGACCTACTCGAACGGAGTAATGGTAGCCGAAGAACCCCAACAACAGCCTGCTCCTTATTTCAAATAGTCGAATACGACCATTTGAAAAAGGAGAGGCACACGTTGGGCAGGAGAAATGAATGCACTGGGGAGACATCACCTTTTTGATCGTTGCGCTTCTGGCATGCATCGGGTGCTTGATCGTCTTCCCCGCTTATGTGATTATCCACGGTGTAATCGAACGGCGGCGTGACAAGAAAGAACTCCACCAACGCGTTAAAGATGCAATCGAAAACATTACCGCTGACGGTAAGATAGAAGGCCCCAAAGAGAAATATGTTCCCCGGCGCCGACATGGTTCACTCACCGATGGCAGAACATCACCACCAAGACATTCAGGTTACTATCACCATCAATGGCGATAAACAAACAAAGATATGGAATTGCCCAACACAAATCTGAACCCTATTTCAGGAAGTTCAATAAAACTTCCTGAAAAGGGTTAGAAACACGTTCGGATCAGAGACATGAAGATAAACGAATTCCTGAAGCAGCACGCCCTCCAAACGGTTTCCGCTCTCATCATCGGCGGCATCGGAGCCTGCATCACAGTTCTCGCAAAGGATGCGTGGCAGCCTATTGTCGCAAACGTCCTCCCTCACGTCAGAGGCGAATATCTCGTCCTTCTTGTCTTCTTCCTGATCCTCACGAATGTGGTCACCATCGTAGCTCTTTTCTCAGGGCGCGATGAGAACGCCAGGTTCCGGAAGCGCCTCGTCTTCCTTCCTGCGCCGGCCGCATGGCAGGACAGGAAGACGCGTGTGTTCTACTGTCCGAATTGCCTCTCCAAGAACTGCGTTGCGCCAATGCGAGAATGGACTGACAAGTACGGACTGCACCTCGGCTGCACGCACTGTGACAACCGCACTCTCATAGAGAAGGAATCCGAACCAGAGAATTGACCCATATTTCCAATGGCCGCGGACGGCCATCGGAAAATGGTCATTCTGATCGTTGGGAGCAAAGAATGATGAAGATCATATCATGCATATTGCTAGCCACGCTCCTGCTGGGTTGCACATCGACATCCCGCAGTGAGTCTGTTTCTATCGGCATGCCCGCTCGGCAAGCCGAAACGGTGTTGACATCAGCAGGAGCCAAAGAAGTCCAGATGGACATGATCGGCGAAACGGAGGCCGACATCATCAAGTCCTATGACCTGACCGACGGGAGTGTTTTGGTCGTGACAATCTCGAAATCAGAGAACAACGTTTCACACTTGGAGACCTGCAAGAATCCAGGCCTCCCAAAATCAAAAAGGACGTGGACTTCAGTCCAGTCAGTAACCCTGACGAAAGACTGAGCTCCCAACAACTGACTGAACCGTACAAAATTGAGCTGCGCTCAATTTTGACGGTTAGTCAAAGCGTTGTGTCATGAAAGGAGAAACTAACCATGTCAATCCGACTCTGTATTCTCACGGTAGCTGCATTCCTATGCGTCACATTGGCCATTGCAGAGCCTGAGCCCCTTACCGATATTGATAAGATTGTGGACACGAACTGGGATACTTCTACGCCGTCCGACATGCAGAAGCTGATCAAGACCCATATTACAAACACTCAACCTTCAACGTCAAACCTTGTGAATCTTATCGACGAGCATCTGGTGCAGATCGAGAAAAGCCAGATCGTAATCAGAGCAATCTTGTCCTCGGGATTCTCACAGCAGAATTTAACCCATGAGCACTATCGAGCCCTGTTAGCAACCTTACGCACTGGCCCCGACGCGTCAGCTGCAACCGCTGTGGCCTGCCTCACAGCAGCCGAGAGTCACAATCGCGGAAGGATCCCCCTAACAACTGAGTGGATCAGTGTGATGAGAGAGCGTCTCCAAGACTTTCCCGACGCCCAGGATCTACTTGCCTGGCGGCTCTTGGAGCGAGCCAAGCAGGAAGGCTGGGAGAGAACCGATCTGCCCATTGACGAATTCCACGCACAAGCCAAGTACACGCTGGTGAACTGGCTCGCAAAAATTGAGCAAATACTGCGCGCCGATACGTTCTTGAGTGAGATTAAGGAAAAGCAGGAAGAACAAGATTAGACACAACAAGACAAATGGAGGATATTGTCGCGTAGCCGCGCCAAATCCTCATTTGCGACGTTCGGAGGAGAAAAATGAAGATACCGATTATACTCTTGGCACTTTTCGCAATTGTTCATGGTTCTCATGCGTCCGATACCATAATTGCTTCGCCAGCGAGTACCTATGGAGGCAGAACGTTGTGTTCATCCCTCACACGAGCCCACATCAAATCATCTCCATTGTGGAATAGCGAAGAAGAGGAATATCCACCTCTAAGTCCAATGAAAGCAAAAGAAGCCGCAATGCGCATTCTTGAGAGCATTGTTCCTCGCAAGGAAATTGAAAGCGAGTGGAGGCTCGCATCAATCACGCTATCCCCATCCACATACTCTGAGCCGGGGAAACCAAAGTGGGTCTATTTTGTAAATTGGACAGGTCCTCGCATCGGATATAGAACGGATACAGGTGAGTTTGTAACCACACGAACATCAAGAGCAAAACGATTAAGGGAAGTTCGTGACCAATTTCGACTCATCGTTTTGATGAACGGACAATGCATTGAACCAAGAGAATTCAAGGCTCCGAACAAATCAGTGGATCATATTTCAGGAAGTCGATAAACTTCCTGAAAATGATCACCACCACGTTGGGCATAAAGATGAAAGAAATACTGACAAAAGGATTTGTGATTTATATAACATTCGTGACAAAGGCAGTCGGCATCTTTTTCATGCTATCTGGTGCTGTAACTCTGGTACCTGCTGCACTCCTCGCTTTCAAAGGTCAGAGTGATGAAAAAGGACTTCTATTGTTTTTCATGCTGAGCGCATCAGCACTCTGTGGAGGAATCGGATTTGTAGTATTCCGGTACATCCCTGTGATACTCCGAAGAATGCTCATATCTCGCAATGTGGATACAAAATCAAATAAGATACCCGTCAACTGAACAAAAACGCACCAACAACAGCCTGCTCCTTATTTCAAATAGTC
>CAZRCN010000116.1:0-8456 GCA_964598575.1 uncultured Victivallales bacterium
GCATAACCAGGGAGCCTGACTGGTTTTCTGACCCACAGATTCTGCGGAGGAGCCCGAAAAAATAAGATGCGTTTGCCCTGGGGAATCGGTTGCTTGTGGGGCAGGAATCTGTTAGGAAGAAGAGCTTACGCGCATGGAGGGCATGACAGAGAACAGGGGGATAGGATGCTTGTGATACCGGCCATTGATTTGAAAGGGGGGCGTTGTGTGCGACTGCGGCAAGGGCGTGCGGCGGAGGCGTCCGTGTATGAGGGACGTCCGGTGGATGCGGCGCTGGCGTGGGAGCGGCAAGGAGCTACGCGTCTGCATGTAGTGGATCTGGATGGTGCCTTTGCAGGCCAGCCGGCGCATGTAAAGGAGATCGAGGAGATTTGTGCGGCGTTGACGATTCCGGTGGAAGTTGGCGGCGGACTCCGGACGGATGCCGACATCCAGCAGGTACTGGATGCGGGGGCGCACTGTGCAATCATCGGGACGCGGGCTTTTTCGGATCCGGATTCCCTGGCGGGCAGTGTGGCGCGGTTTGGGGATCGGTTGGCCGTGGGGATTGATGCCCGGGATGGCTATGTGCAAGTGCGCGGATGGGTAGAGACAACGAGCATGACGGCGGTGGAACTGGCGCAGCGGGCAGATGCGATGGGGGTTGCCACCCTGATTGTGACCGATACGGCAACGGATGGGATGATGGCCGGCGTGAATGCGGCGGCGATTGATGCGGTCTGCCGTGTTGTGGGGTGCCAGGTCATTGCTTCGGGCGGTGTGACGGGCCCGGAGGATATTGTTCGTTTGCGGGCGCTTGGGCATGCACATTTGCTGGGAGCGATTGCGGGTAAGGCTTTATATGAAGAAAAAACCACGTTGGCGGCCTTGCAGGCGGTTGCGTAAGGGGTAAAGGGAGGCAGGATGTTCCGGAAGGTGGAAGAGAGTCGGTTGGCAAATGGTATGCGGGTAATTACCTCGCAGATCGATCATGTGGAAAGTGTTGCGATCGGATTGTGGGTTGGGGCTGGCTCCCGGCATGAGCCACGCAAGCTGGGTGGGGTGAGTCATTTTCTGGAACACATGCTGTTCAAGGGTACGGCGCGCCGGAGCGCACTGGAAATCAGTCGTGCCGTCGAGGGGCGGGGCGGGCACATGAATGCCTTCACGCAGGAGGAAAGCACCTGTTACTTCGCGCGGGTAGGGTATGACCAGTTTGGCACGGCATTTGACGTTTTGTCGGATATGCTCGTGCATGCACGCTGTTCGGAGGCAGATACGGCACGCGAGAAGCAGGTGATTCTGGAAGAGATGCGGATGTATGCGGATCAGCCGCAGAGTGTTGTGCAGGATGCCTTGCAGCAGGCGGTCTGGCCCCGGCATCCGCTTGGGCGTCCGGTCATTGGCACGGCGGAGACGGTGGGGGGTATGACGGCGGCGGATCTGCATAGCTACCGGCAGCAAAAGTATGTGCCCTCTCGTCTGGTTGCGGCGTTTGCGGGCAAGGTAGACCCAGCCAAGTGTTATGCCTTGGTGGAACGGGCTTTTGGTTCGATGCCGGCGGGACGCAAGCCCCGCGTGACGCCCTTTCCGGCAGAGACGGCACCGGTGCGCGTGACGCGGCTGGCGCGCGAGATCGAGCAGGCGCATCTGGCACTGGGCGTACGGGTATTTGGGCGGCAGGACGACCGCCGCCACATTCTGCGGTTATTAAGTGTGATATTGGGAGGGAACATGAGCTCGCGGTTATTCCAAGTGGTGCGCGAGAAGCACGGACTGGCCTACGCGATACATGCGGGGTTGCAATTGCAGCAGGAGACGGGGGTGTTGCATGTGGAGGCAGGATTGGACCGGAATCGCGGAGGGAAGGCCCTGCGCCTGATTGTACGGGAAATGATGCGTATGGCGGAGACACCGGTCAAAAAAGCAGAACTAAAGCGGGCCAAGGATTTTGTGGTGGGGCAATTGCGGTTGGCGCTGGAGAATACCTCGAGTCAGATGATGTGGATGGGGGACAATTTGCTGGCGTATGACCATTTTGTTGATCCATCGGAGACGATCGAGAAAGTGCAGTCTGTGACGGCGGATGATATTCGGGATTTGGCCGCCGAGTCCTTTCGTGCATCCCGTATGAGTATATCGGCCGTGACACCGATGGATCCCTCGTGTTTGCCGGCGACCGAATTAGCGGCAGGCCTGGAGGGGATGCCGCACTAAAGGGAGGGCTATGCGCAGGCCGCTACTGGTGGTTGCGTTTCTTTTTGGGGTGGGTACCTGGATCGGTCTGGAAGCCGGTACGCAGGTCCCCGTTCTGTTTGTGCTTTGTGTGGCCGGCATGCTGTGGTTGCTATGCCTGGCGGCGCTGGTGGCGCAGCGTTCCATCCTGGCAAGCAGTGGAATCTGGCTGCTGGTTCTGGTTCTGGGCATGTTTTCAGCGATTGTCCCGCGCGGGGGATCATCGGTGGCCGGGGTTTCGGATGTTGGGCCTGGGGAACGGGTGTCGGTTGCAGTGCAGGGCATGGTAGTCACGGAGCCGGTGCGCACCGAGGACGGCGGGCTCGATTTTGTTCTGCAGGCGGATCGCCTGGTGCGGGACGAAACCGAATACGTGGTGCATTTCGAGCTGCCGGTACGCATCTACGGACGGTTCTGGAAACCGCCACGGTACGGAGAAATCTGGGCGTTTACGGGGCGTTTACGGCATGTGCCGGATGCGTATCGGGGCCCTTGGTGGTTTGCGGGGGGCGTGCGGGGCGCAACACGCCAGGCACCAGCCGCGACAACGCTGGCAGTCTGGGCGCAGCAGGTGCGTCGCAGTGCATCTGCAACCTTGCGTGCCGGGCTGGCGGCGCACGAGGATGTTGCGGCGGTTGTGCAGGCGTTGCTGTTGGGCTACCGGGCGCGGTTACCGGAAGCGGTGCAGGCGGCGTTCCGGCAGACGGGGACCATGCATGTATTTGCCATCTCGGGTCTGCATGTCGGTATCCTTTGTGCGGTGCTGGTTCTGGCGACGAACCTGATGCGGGTTCCGCGGACGAGTCGTGTCCTGGTGTTGGGGCCGGTGATCTTGTTTTATGCTTTTGTGACGGGTGCACGTGCCAGTGCCGTGCGTGCGGGGCTAATGGCTATTGCCTATCTGGGGGCTCCGCTGGTAGGGCGGCGGGGCGATACCTGGTCCGCGGTGGCATTTGCCGCGCTGGTGATTCTGTGCTGGCAGCCGGAGCAACTTATAGAACCCGGTTTTATCTTTTCCTTTACGGCGGTAGCCGGGATTTTGCTGATCGTACCACTGGTGGAACGCGGGGTGCGGCGGGGATTGCCCGAGGATCCGTTTGCATTGCGGGCAGATGGTCCCAAGCTGCGTGATACAGTGCTTTTATGGTTTGGACGATTGGTAGCGGTATCGGTTGCGGCCTGGTTGAGTACGGCACCCTTGTCCATGTATTATTTTGGTCGATTTGCGCTGGTGGCGTTGCTTGCGAATCTGCTGGTCTTGCCGTTGACGTTTCTGATTGTGGTGACGGGCGTGCTGGCATTGTTGGGTGGGGCATTGGCCGGCGGGGTGTTGGCAAGTGTCTTTAATCATGCCAACATCTTGTTTGTCCATCTTCTCGTGCGCGGCATTCATGGGTTGCAAGGCATTCCAGGCGGGCATATCGAAGGGGTGCGTTTTCCCTTGCCGTTGCTGCTGCTCTGGTATGCGGTACTACTCGGGATGGTCTGGTATGGCTACCGGTGTTGCCGGAAAGAGCCCCTGCCGTGCCACTACATGGTCGGGGACGACTAACGCTCCATAAAGCCGCGGATGAGGGAATTGACAGCTTCCCGGGCGGCTGGATTCGTGGCCTGGTTCTCGATTGACTCGAGCGCACGTTCCATCTCGCGTCGGGCGCTTGCCATGCCATCGGTATAATCGGCTGGAATCTCGAAAATGGCAGCCGGTAGGTTGCGTTCCCGGATGGAGGTGATTTCGTAGGTTGTGGTTGTGGTCTGGGGATCTTTGCCGTTTTGCGTTTCGGTACGGGTGGATATGATCTTGAGGGGGAAGCCATTGATGCGGGATTGCTCGAGCTCGATCAGCTTATCCAACTCTTCGCTACCGGTGTAAATGCTGCTTTGCTGGAGCCAGATGCTCCATCCGGGCGCATGCAGTTTGTCGGTTACCCACATTTCATCCGTTTGATCGGTACCCATCGACGTAGTGCGACCGAGCACACTTGTTTCCAGTGTGTAGGAGGTCTGGAGTTTGATGTGGCGGGTTTTATAGCCGAGCATATCCGGTCCTTGGGTTTCGGACAGCTTTTTGACCGATGGGTTGCGGATGTCGATCTGGACCATACCCTGTGAAGCTTGCAGCATGGTGCTGGCCGTATCGGACATCTGGGCCGGATTGAACTTGATATAGGTTTTCTCTTGCGGATCAACCAGGTAGAGGGTCTTGCCACCGTCCTGTGTGATGAGGTAGCCGGCCATACCTTCCGCGGAGGGCATGCCTTCGCGAAAATCTATTTTGGCGCGTTCACCGTCGACATAGCCGGAGGTTTTGGTTTCGCCGTTGCCGGGGTTGGAGATGCGGGCTTCGAATTGCAGGCCAGCTTGCGTGATGGATGCAGCTACGAGGATGGAAAGCAAGATCGAACGATACATGAAAACTCCTTTTGCGGTTATGATATTCTTTGCAGGCGGTGTGTTTGTGTTTGTGTGTCCGCATCAAAGCTGGCGTTCTTCACGGCATCCTCCGTGCAGACTCTGGTGGTGGAGTGTAATGGATGCGTGATGCCGGATCAACAGAAATCGCCCTCGAGGAATTTCCGCAGTGAAGCTTTTTCACCGCCCGCGCTATCGCGCTTAAGGCGCAAAGTACGCAAAGGATGTTAACACCCTTGGATTGAGGCTCTGGATCGTGCGGTTTTGGACGCGTAGTTTCTCTTGGAAGGGTGATTTGGCCTGATTTTGCCACAGCTCCGCCGTGAGCGAGTCGGTTTTGCCCCGACCCGCTTAACCGAAATATTCTGCTACCAAATTACTTCCAAACTCTTTTGTCCAATTATTAACTGTTTCTCCTTGCCCCATTGCCATTCTACCATCGCGAATACAATGACCTACCCACCGATTCGGCGGAGGAGCCAAAAATCAGATGCGTTTGCCCTGCAATCGGGGAGGAATGGCTTGCGGTGGGGGAAGGGGATGTGGTAGCGTGCGAGCTTTGATTTGGCTCAACAGGAACATGCACGACAGGATAGAGGTACAGGCCATGGGTATGTCTCGGATTCAGCCGCCCAGCGGTGGGACAGCAATAGTAAAAGCGCCGGATGGTTCGTTGGTGGTGCCAGACCGGCCGATCATACCTTTTATAGAGGGGGATGGGATCGGGCCAGAGGTGATGTCAGCCGCCAAGGATGTGTGGAATACGGCGGTGGATGCAGCATATGGCGGGCAGCGTTGCATGCAGTGGATGGAAGTGTATGCAGGGGAGAAGGCGGTTTCGCGGTATGGCGAGGGTTCCTGGTTGCCGACCGAGACGATGGATGTACTACGCCAGTTCCTGGTCGGGGTTAAGGGGCCGTTGACGACGCCTGTGGGGGGTGGCATTCGCTCGCTGAACGTGACGTTGCGGCAGACGCTGGACCTCTACGTATGTTTACGCCCCGTACGCTGGTTCGAGGGGGTGCCGTCACCGGTTGTGCATCCGGAATATACCAATATGGTGGTGTTCCGCGAAAACTCCGAGGATATATATGCCGGGATCGAGTGGGCATCCGACAGTGCGGAAGCGCGGCGTATGATTTCCTTCCTGCAGGAGGAGATGGGTGTGACGCAGATCCGGTTTCCGGCAACGAGCGGCATCGGGATCAAACCCGTTTCGCAGGAGGGAACAGCCCGCCTGGTGCGGGCGGCGATCCGGTATGCGATTGCGCAGGATCAGCCGTCGGTCACGTTGGTGCACAAGGGCAATATCATGAAGTTCACGGAAGGGGCTTTTCGGCGCTGGGGCTACGAGGTGGCCGTCAAGGAATTTGGTGCGCAGCCACTGGATGGTGGGCCTTGGCATGCATTGGAAAACCCGCAGACGGGCAAACGAATGATTATCAAGGATGTGATGGCCGATGCATTTCTGGAGCAGATTCTGACGCGGCCGCAGGAGTATGCGGTGATTGCGACGTTGAACCTAAACGGGGACTATATTTCGGATGCCTTGGCGGCCTGTGTGGGGGGCATCGGGATTTCGCCGGGAGCCAACATCAATTACGAAACAGGCATTGCCTTGTTTGAGGCTACGCATGGCACGGCCCCGACGGAGGCGGGTAAGAATCGCGTAAATCCCGGGTCGCTCATCCTGTCAGGCGAAATGATGTTGCGCTATCTTGGCTGGGATGAGGCGGCGGATCTGGTGCTGGCGGGCATGGATGGGGCCATTCGCGCAGGCACTGTTACCCACGATTTTGCCCGCATGATGAAGGGCGCCCATGAAATCACCTGCAGTGCCTTTGGCGCGGCGGTAGCAAAACAGGTGCGCGAAGCCCAAAAAGAAAAAACATAAAAAGACGGAAAAGGTGTTGACAGTGGGGCAAACCGTGGTAGGCTTTCGGTCGTTTTTCTCCAGATCTAGGCAAAAGCGGTAACGGAGCAGTTTCAACAAGCAGGAAGAATCGGATGGGGTGCACGAGCAGAGCCCCGGCCCCTGAGAGAATATGGGAAGTAGGGATTGGGTTGATGCGTTGTGCACGCCAGGGCGGGCAGAACCGATGCCCATGTAGCTCAGTCGGCAGAGCACGTCCTTGGTAAGGACGAGGTCAGCGGTTCGATCCCGCTCATGGGCTCCATCCAGGAAGAATGGAACGATATGCCGGAGAGAAGATCCGGAGCAACAACAAACAAGGCAGAGTAGGACGTCAAGCGAGACGGGCAAAGCTAAGGACAACGAAGGAGACAGGTCATGGCGAAAGAGAAATTCGAGAGGTCGAAACCCCATGTGAACGTGGGTACGATTGGTCACGTTGACCACGGAAAGACCACGCTGACTGCAGCGATCACACGCGTGCAGGGCGTTAAGGGGCTGAGTAAATTTATTGCGTATGACGAAGTTGCCAAGGCATCAGAGTCGCAGGGGCGTCGTGATGCGACGAAGATCCTGACGATTGCGACGTCGCATGTGGAATACGCATCGGAGAACCGTCATTACGCCCATGTGGACTGCCCGGGGCACGCCGATTATGTAAAGAACATGATCACGGGCGCGGCGCAGATGGATGGTGCCATCCTGGTCTGCAGCGCAACAGATGGCCCGATGCCCCAGACGCGTGAGCACATCCTGCTCGCACGTCAGGTTGGTGTGCCGGCCATTGTGGTGTACCTGAACAAGGTAAACCTGGTGGATGATGAAGAGCTGATTGAGCTGGTGGAGTTGGAACTGCGCGAGTTGCTCTCGAAGTACGACTTCCCCGGGGATGATATTCCGATTGTGCGCGGTGATGCGCTGGCAGCCACGCAGGTGAATTCGCCGGATGATCCGGCTTGTGGTTCGATCAACGAGTTGATGGAAGCGCTGGACACCTACATTCCGGAGCCAGTCCGTGCCGTGGATCAGCCCTTCCTGATGCCGATTGAGGATGTATTCTCGATTGAAGGTCGCGGTACCGTGGTTACGGGGCGTGTTGAGCGTGGTGTGGTCAAGGTTGGCGAGGAAGTCGAGATTGTCGGGATTCATCCGACGAGCAAGACGACGGCGACGGGTGTCGAGATGTTCCGCAAGCTGCTGGACCAGGGCGAAGCGGGAGACAACGTCGGCGTACTGCTGCGTGGTACCAAGCGCGATGGCGTCGAGCGCGGGCAAGTGCTGGCGAAACCGGGTTCGATCACGCCGCATACCGAGTTTGAAGCGGAAGTCTACATTTTGAGCAAGGATGAGGGTGGCCGCCATACGCCGTTCTTCAAGGGGTACCGCCCGCAGTTCTACATCCGCACAACGGATGTGACGGGCGACATCACCCTGCCGGAAGGTGTGGAGATGGTGATGCCGGGTGACAACGTGCAGATGAGCGTAAAATTGATCCAGCCGGTCGCGCTGGAGGACAAGATGCGCTTTGCCATTCGCGAGGGTGGTCGCACAGTTGGTGCTGGCACGGTTGCCAAGATCCTGAAGTAGTCGAACAGAAACGGTAAATCTTGACCCCGTGGCACGGGATCGTGCCACGGGGTTGTGTCGTACGTAACGTTGGGGTGGAAGATGCCGAGAGAACAAATTACGCTAGCTTGCACGGAGTGCAAACGGCGCAACTACACGACAACGAAGAACAAGACCCAGACACCGGGGCGGTTGGAGATCCTGAAGTTTTGCCGGTTCGATAAGAAACGGACATTGCATCGGGAGATCAAGTAGGTTCTGCGAAGGTTTTCGCAGGCCAGTAGCTCAATTTGGCAGAGCACCGGTCTCCAAAACCGGGGGTTGGGGGTTCGATTCCCTCCTGGCCTGCCAG
>CAZRCN010000117.1:0-7018 GCA_964598575.1 uncultured Victivallales bacterium
CGGATCTGTGGGGGGCGCCGGGGGTAACCCCGGCTCCTACCCGGAGTAATCGTGGCCCGAAAAAGGAAGTCAATATTGTGTCCACAGGAAAGCAAAACTACTACATGTTGTGGTTTTGATTGAAGTTACAACCTAGCAACAGGCTGCCGAGCAGGCAGCAAGGAGCGCAGCGACTGGCAAACTTGAAACCTGAAAAAGGGGCAAGACAATCAGGGGAGATGTGCGTGTACGAGTACGTGTAGGAGTACGTGAGAGAACTGGGGATTTCCGTACTCGTACACGTACTCGTACACTCGAATCTCCCAGAATACGCTTGTCTACGTGCCATTCGACACTAAGGCTCGTGCATTGCAGGGGGAGAGGGGGCTCTCGCAGAGGCGCAGAGGGCGCAGAGGCGCAGGCACTGCGGGGGAGGGATGTGTGGGCGTGTGTGGGTGTGAGGATTGTGGTTGCGTTTCTAAAAAACTACAGCATATGGTGGTTGCGATTGCGGTTACAGGATGGAACACAGGAGAAGAAAGGGAGGGGGCATGCAAGCAAAGACGGGCTGGAGGGTGCTGGGGATGTTGGTGCTACCGCTGGTGGTGCAGGCGGAGGTGGGGATGTTGCAAGCCGGGCGCGATGCATATGCCGGGCGCGGGTTTACGATTCGGCTTACGGGTGGGCAGATTACGGAGTTCACGGCCGTGGTGCAGGAGACAACCCGCAAGCTGTACGATGTGACCGGCGAAACCTGGAAGCAGGATCGTGCCAACCGGTTTGATTTGAACGACTTTAATGTGGATGGTGCCCATCCGGTGGTGGGGCTTTCCCTGCAGCGCAATGGCAAATACGTTACGTTCCATTTGGATGGTTCGTATTTGAGTCTGTCGAGCGAGGCTGTTGCCCGGCGGGATTATTACCTGAGTGTGGATTCGATCACGTATGATGGTGTCACGTATGACCACATGATGATTCCCGAAGGGTCGTCGTTTTCGTTTGATGTGGATGGGGCAACCCTGGAGATGCGTTTGCAAGTGACCCCCCTGACCTTTCGTCCGGTGCCGCAATTGGCCCTCCTGCCATTTCTCGATGCCGGGCTTTTCGGGTTTGTCGGGCAATACGATATAGATGCCGGGACATCCCGCGGAATTAAAGAGTACCAGAATCCGATCGAGGAGTTTGTGATAGGCGGCAAGGTGGATGGAATCTCGGGGCTGGGCGTTCCCGAGGTCGGGGCCGGGCTGGAGTGCCGACTCGGTGGGCAAGAGGGCCCGCAACTGGTGCTGTCGGGGCGGTACTCGGTGTTCGAGTACGATGGCGGCACCGCGATGTTTACGAGTAGCGAGCACCGCGAAAAGAATCTGGATATTGAGCATGAGAATCTGTGGCTGCGCTTGATGGCGGAGTTTCCGCTATCCGATGGCCGTAGCTGGATGCTGGGTGCTCAATACCAGCAGGTCAAGTCCGATGGACTGGTTGAATCTGCATCCACCGACCCGGACGAAATCCTGGCGCGCCGGGAACGGTTTGATAAAGAGTTTTCGTTTCGGTTAACGCAGGTGCATGGCATGATAGGCTTTACGTTCTAGCGTGCGCGTGCGTGCTGCTCAGGGGCATAGCGGGGCGGCGGCAACGGGCGGCGGCCCGGCCATGTGTTGGATGGTGGGGCGCAGATAGGTGTCGATGTAGGCATCCCAGGCTTGCCGCATAGTAGGCCAATGGGCTATGCGCTGCCGGGATTGTTGCAAAAGTTCCTCGATGCAGGCATAGGGATCTGTCCCGGGGTGCTGCAAAAGGGATGCGGTTGTGATGCGGTTGTCCCGTGCATCGGTGCCGAGCATTTTGCCGGCATCCGGTATATCGGTGCGCTGGTCGAGAATATCATCGGCAATCTGGTAGGCGGTTCCGAGATCCGAACCGGCCGCCTGTAGGGTATCGGCCAGGTCGGGGGTGCTGCCGGCTGTGCATCGAGCGGCAAATCCGAACAAGCTACCGGTTTTCCTGCGCGCGATGCGCATGCTGAGCTCGGCAGGATGCAAGGCGGGGGTGGTCTGGTAGTGGGCCTGCTGCGCTTCGGCTGAACACATATCGGTGATGGTGTGCGAGAGGGCCGGAACGGCCTGCGGGAGATGGGTGTGGACAAGGCCCACGGCAGAACCCAGTAGAAAATCCCCGAATAGAATCGCGGATGTTGCGCCTTCGGCTACCCAGAAGGAAGGGGCGGATCTGCGGACCGTGCTTCGATCGAGCAGATCGTCATGCAGCAGGCTCGCCATTTGCAGCATTTCGACAGCTGCGGCCAGCCCATGGAGTTGTGCCGTATCCATGCGGCTGGCATGGCCGGTATGGAGCATGAGCCGCACGCGCAGCATCTTCCCGCCAAACAGGTTGGCCTGGGTGTGGGCCACTAGCTCGGCAAAAGGTGTTTGCGAGAGTTCGTGCCGGATATGGTCACGGATTGCCTCTAGCTCCATGTCCCCCTCTGGCGGCATTGCCAGAGGGGGGGTGTTGGTTTCTTGTGGTTGCATCCTGTGCGGTCCGGCTGGTTAGCGCCGGAGCTGTGGCAGGAAGTGGTCAAGGGAGAACGAGCCCGCGCCCTTGAGCATGAAGAGGATACTACTGAACAAGTAGAACAGCCCGAGTTCCTTGGCACTGAAGGGATCTGAGCCATGCGCTACGAGGACCGCCACCAGCATGGTGATACCGATCAGCAGTCCGGCCAGTGGGGTCAGCAGGCCGATGGTTAACAGGATGGCACCGATGCTTTCAGCAAAAGCAGCCATGAAGCCCCAGAAGACGGCTGGTCCCGGAATGCCAATGGTCCCCATGATGCCCCCGAGGCTTTCCCATTTGTCAGGCCCGGCCATGAGTTTGGGCCAGCCGTGGCTCAGCAGTGCCAAGCCCGTAAAGATCCTGAATGCGAGATAGGCCACATTCCGTTCTGCGCGTGTTGTCCACAGGTACTTGTACACGTCTTTCATCGTTCATCCTTTCCTTTTGGTGTTGTTATGGCCCGGACAGCAAGTCCGGCAAAACGGGAAAATTGCTGAAAGGTACGATTACGGTAGCCGCACATGAAATAATGCAGGGCCAAGCCGGCTTTACCGACGAGGGGACATGCGCCGAGGGCTGTGCCGACGCTGTCGTCGCCGAGTGGAATCACCCAGCCAAGATCAATAGGATGAAACGTCTTCGTGTTGCGGCCCCGGATGCAGCGGGCCACGTTGCGGCCGGCAGTGCGCCCGGAATAGATCGAGAAGTTGACGGCTTTGCGGATGTAGCCCTTGGCGGAGGAAATGGCTGCGGCGTCGCCCGCCGCGAAAGCGGAGCGTTCGGCATCGAGCGACAGGTCCGGCTTGACGTGGAGGCGTCCATCCTTGCGCGCCCCCATGTGGAGGGCATCGGGTGTCAGTGGGGCACAGGTACCGATCGTGCGGCAGACCATGGCATCGCTGTAGGTGCTGCCATCGGATAACCGCACGTCGTTCCCGGAGACGGAATCCACGGCGCAGCCGGTTTTGCAGGTAATGCCGTGGCGGGCCAAGCTTGCCAAGGCGTGGGCATGCTGCTTTGCAGGCAGGAACGTTAGGATATCTTGAGCCATCTCCACGAGTATGACGTGCATGTCAAGGGCATCGCGGCGCGCCCGGCGTGCGAGAGAGATGGCAAGCTCCACGCCGGTGTAGCCTGCGCCGCTGATGATAACATGGGGTTTAAGGGCGGTTTGCAGATAGGTGTCCAAGGCTGTGCGCAGGCGCACGGCATCCTGCAAGGTGGCCAGGCCGTACGAGATGCCTTGCTCCCAGCCGGAGGGGGCGGGGCATGCCATGGAGCCCAGTGCATCAATCAGGTAGTCGTAGCTCTGGGTGCCCGCATCCGTGGCAATAGTCTTGTTCCTGAGGTCTACCGAGCGCACGGATGCCAGTTGGAAAGCAACGGCTGCTGGAAGGGCTGACCGTATGGGGGTACGAATCCAATCATCAGGCAGCAGGCCCGCGGCATAATCAGGCAGGGCCGGGATCATCGCGGTATGCTGTTGCTGGTCGATGAGGGTAATCGAACAATGGCCTTTGCGGGCCAGGCCGGCCAGAGCCTTGGCGGCAGCCAGGCCGGCAAACCCGCCCCCCAGAATCTTTACTTCAGGTATGCCCATATCTTTGTATCCTCTACCGCTAACAGTACGTGCGGTGCGGTTTCTGTTTCGATGCACGCACTTGGATGCAGTATGTAGCACGTTTTTCGGTTGCAATCTACACATATTCTGTAACCTTTGTCACGGCTAACCTTACAGATGGTAAAAGGAATGGGTGGGTGCTATGCAAACGAGGGAGACGCGACCAGGATTCTGGCGGTGTTGGTTGGTCGCATTACGACCCTATTCTTTCAGTGCATCGTTGGTACCGGTGTTGTTTGGCGGCGTCCTTGCCTACACGTTGGGCTATGCCCCGCAGATTTGGCAGGGCAGCCTTGCTATGGCTGGCGTACTTTGTCTGCATGCAGCCGCCAACCTGTTGAATGATGTGTATGACTACCGGCGCGGTGTGGATCGGGAGGTCTTGCCTGCCAGTGGTGCCTTGGTTCGGGGGTGGCTGCAGGAGAAGCACCTCTATCGTGCCGCGATGGGGTTTTGCCTGTTGGGGCTGGTTGCGGGGGTGGTTTTGTTTTTGCTGCATGGTTGGGGCATTGCGCTGCTGGGGTTGGCGGGGGTGTTGCTGGCCTTAGCCTATACGCGGGATGGCCTTTGCCTCAAGTATGTCGGGGCAGGAGATCTGGCCGTATTTCTTGCCTTTGGGGTATTGCCGGTTTTGGGCGGTTGGTGGGTGCAGACAGGCCGTTTTGCCTGGTATCCCGTCTTTTGGAGTTTGCCGCTTGCGGCGCCCACGATGGGTATTCTGCATGCCAATAACTGGCGCGACCGCCAAACCGATGCAGCGCAAGGATGTCGCACCCTGGCCAACCGTCTCTCCCACAGGGCCTGTCGCCGATTGTATCGGTTTTTCGTGCTGTTCCCTTTTTTGGGGATTGCCGTAGCGTTTGCACTGCATCTGCTGCCGGGGATCAACATGTATGTACCTTCTACCATATGGCTGGTCCTGCTGGCATTGCCGCAGGCAGTACAGCTTGCCGTCCGTGAGGCTGATACGATGCACCCGCGGTTTTTGCTGCTGGTCGCACGCACAGCCCGGTTTCAACTGTTGTTTGGCGGCTTGCTGATTGCCGCTTTTTGGCTGGAACGTGCCACCTAACCCACGCACGCACCCACGCATCATCCACGCACCTGCCTTCATGCATTACGGCGGACATGCTGGCGAGCGAGGCTACGGACGTAAAACGTTTCGCACGACCTGATCGCAGGCCGGTAACGCAAACAAGCTCTTGTTGGTACTGGTTTGTCTTGCTACGCTTCTACTATGCAAGCGAAGAAGCATAAGCGAAGAGGGTCGGCCCTGCGGGTGGTGGCCGGTGTGGTGTGGCTATGGGCTGTCGCGGCGATCTGGGGTGGGGAGCTACATATCCTGAGCCTGAATGCGGAATGGTATCCGGGCCGGGTGCCCGATCCGTATCCGACCCAGTGCGCCCGACACATCCTGGGGTTGCAGGCGCTGCTGGCAGAGCAGAATCCGGATCTGTTGCTTTTGCAGGAAATCCAGCAAGTGGCTGCTGTCACGAATGCTACAGCCGTGTTGCCGGATTATGAAGTGCTGGTGCATTCCGCATTTCCTACGGAGCGGCACCAGTTCGTGATTGCAGGCCGTGTACCAGTGACGGAAGCGGCGGCGCAGGCATGGGAGGCGGAGGATATGCCCGAGGATAGCATGCCGCCGCGCGGGTTTAGTTATGTGGTCGTTACGCTGCCGGATGCAACCTTGCTGCCGGTGTTTACCGTGCATTTCAAATCGAACTACCGGGGCGGGGAAACCTACGATGAGGCCAGGAATGTTGCGATGCGCGAGACGAGCGCGCGATTGCTCGTGCGGTTTGTAAAAGAGCTGGAGGATCGGCTACGCGCGGATGGTCATACGGTTGCCGGCGTGGTGATGGGCGGAGACCTGAATACGACGTACCCGTTTTCGTTTATCAGGGGGGAGCAGACGTCCGCCATTTTGCGGGATGCGGGCTTTCAGCATCTGGGTGGTGTCGGGGTTGACCATTTCTGGGGACGGGGCATTGTGAGCAGTCGATTCCAGGAGATTCCGGGTACTTCGCTCAGCGACCACAGCCCGATCGTTTTGTCCGTGCCGCTATCCGGGCAGCCGGAGCAGGTGCGCGCCCCGCCCCGTGCGCTCGCCGATGTGGCGTCTCTGGCCGGCAACCCGCGTACGCGCATCAATGAAGCGGACGCGGCAGAGCTTTATACGCTGCCGGGTATCGGTCCGGTGCTGGCAGCACGGATGTTGACGCATCGGCCGTTTGCCTCGGTTGACGAGCTGGTGGAGGTGTGCGGGATTGGCCCCGTGACGCTGGAGGCCGTCCGGGATTGGATTGAAGTGGTACCCTCTGCGGAGGACGGACAAAAGCCGTGAGGTGCCGCGCGCGTGGACGCGAAAGAAAAAGCGCAGAAAAACGATTAAGCGTTTGACAGCGGGCTGAGGCTCTGGTAGAACCTCGCATCTTATGGGACAGCAACTACGAGCAAGAGCAAAACGGAAACGGCGCATGCGTCGGCAGAAGCGTTTGAAGGAACAGGCTAAAGCCTCTTCCAAATAACACGTTTCGCATCCGTATGATAGAACGCAAGGCGCGATGGCCGAGTGGTTAGGCAGAGGTCTGCAAAACCTCGTACACCGGTTCGATTCCGGTTCGCGCCTCCATGCCCTAGGGTTGTACCTTCATTTCAAACCACGAGATGTATGGGGGTTGCTTTGCTATGCACACAATATGCAGCTTCCCTTTTTACCCTCGATTAAGGCGAAAGATTAGGGCGAAAGATAAAGGTTGCAGGTGCTCCCCCCCCTAATCTTTTGCCTTAATCGTTCGCCTTAATCTCCGCCTCCAGTCAGCCCCGAAGATAGCCCAAACGTTCCAACCCTGTATG
>CAZRCN010000117.1:7118-8265 GCA_964598575.1 uncultured Victivallales bacterium
TCACCTGTCGGTTTGCGCTTGCCAGTTGGGAGCGAGACGGGTAACAATCCCTGGCGGTGTCTCTGGTTGGGGGCGAGTTGGTGTTTTTGGAGAAGAGGGAGGGGGCAAGCATGGCAGATCTGGCAACACAATATTTGGGATTACAGCTACAAACGCCTTTGATTGCGGCATGTTCCCCCTTTACCGGTGAGCTGGACTCGATTCAGGCACTAGAAGCGGCGGGCGTGGGAGCGGTTGTGCTCCGTTCGATCTTTGAGGAGCAAATTCGTGCGGATGTGCAGGATATGGAATCCTCGTTTGATGTGCAGCAGCATGCTGAAGTGTATGACTATATCCGGGCGGATTTGCCGATGCAGCTGGGGCCGGAAAAGTATTTGCAGTTAATTCGTGATGCCAAGGAGGCCGTCGAGATTCCGGTCATCGCGAGCATTAACTGTATCGAACCGGCCCAGTGGACGGCGTTTGCGCGCAAGGTGGAGGTTGCGGGTGCGGATGCGCTGGAAGTGAATCTGTACGATATTCCCAGCAGCCCGCAGGTGACGGGGGCTGCGCTGGAGGCCCGGCACCTGGAACTGGTGCAGACGATTTGCCAAACGGTACGTTTGCCGGTCGCGATCAAAATTGGTCCCCAGTACAGCTCGATTCCAAATTTTGTCCAGCAACTGGAACAAGCGGGTGCAAGCGGGGTTGTCCTGTTTAACCGGTTCTTCCAGCCACGGATTGATCTGGCATCGCAAACCCTCAAAAAGGGGTTGCATCTTTCCGAATCCTCTGATTCGCATGCCGTCATCCGGTGGCTGGCCTTGCTGCGGAATCATGTGCAGTGTGATCTTTCGATGACAACCGGGGTGCATACGGCCGAGGATGCCTTGCGTGGCATTCTGGCAGGGGCAACGACGCTGCAGTTGTGCTCGGCTTTCTACGGCAACAAGCGCTTCGACGTGCTGGGTGAGATCCATGCTGGTATGCAGGCCTGGATGGCGGAACAGGGATATGATGCGGTGGCGGATGTCCGCAGCAAAATGAGTGAGCCCGCCGAGGCGGCGTCACGGGGTTTTGCACGGGCGCAGTATCTCAGTACGCTGCTGGATAGCGAGGGCTAGTCGTAGCTTCCTTGTTTGCCTTACAATTTGCCATAAGAGATTCG
>CAZRCN010000118.1:0-3012 GCA_964598575.1 uncultured Victivallales bacterium
AATCGTCGCCCGTAATCGTATACCGATTCCCTAAGTTTCACCTCCGTATTATCCGAGCCCGCTCGGGGCCCTTAGCTAACCCGTACCTTGACCATACAGAGCTTGTCCCTGCGCACAAAGAAAGCAAGCATGTCATGCGAGCTGGATGCTGACGTTGTTTTACTGGTTTTCAGCCAGCTCGGCTAGCTTATCCTTCACGGCCGCAGCCCAGATCTCGTATCCCTTCGCATTCGGGTGCAGTCGATCCGGCATGATATCCTTCGAGAGGGTCTTGCCATCCGGCTCAAGCAGCTTCGCGTTGATGTCCATGAAGAACACGCGTTCGTTGTCCGCCAGTTCCGCAATCAGCGCATTGACCTTGGCATTACGCACGCGTTTAGGATCCGTGTCCGTGGCACCGCGCGGAAAAATCGCCAGCAGGAGAATCTTGGTGTCCGGGGTCTTCTCCTTCATCTTCTCCAGAATAACCTTGATCCCCGCGTATGTATCTTCAGGCGTCTCTTTATCCGCCGAACGATGCCCCGTATTGTTCGTACCGATCATCAGCATCGCCACCTTGGCATCCACGGTTTTCCAGTCGACGTTGTCAATCACCCAAATCGTATGTTCCGTCCGATCCCCACTGGTGGCTACATTCAGGATAGACTTGTCCGAAAAATATGTATTAAAGACGGCCTTGCCCCTTCTCTCCCAGCCATGGGTGATCGAATCACCCATGAAAACATAGGTGTATGCATTGCTCTGCGATGCGGCAAACCGCTGCTGGATCCGTCCGTTGACCTTCGGTTGCGGGTTCGTCGAAAGCTCACTGGCACTCACGATACGGACGACAAAAAACAGGACCATCAAAACCGAACACTTCACGAGAATCTCCTTTGTTCATAACTGGGAACGTGTGAAAAAGACTACTCGCCGGATCTATCTTGTCAACGAAGAAGACGGAGGAGGAGAAAATGAGGGTGGCAACCTTTCAGGCGGGGTGCTAAGTTATGTTGCATAACAGCACCCCCATCCATAAGGAGTATGTTTTGCAACGACCCAATATCGTTTTCTTTTTTACGGACGACCAGCGCTTCGACACCATTCAGGCACTCGGCAATGCGGCTATTCAGACACCGAACCTCGACAAGCTGGTCGCGCGGGGGACAACCTTCACCCAGGCCCACATTCCCTGTGGCACATCCGGCGCGGTCTGCATGCCGAGCCGCGCGATGCTTCTGACCGGCCGCAGCCTCTTTCACCTGGATCGGGAAGGCCAGCAGATCCCGCCGGAGCATACAACGCTGGGCGAAGCGCTTGGCGCAAACGGCTATCGGACGTTCGGAACCGGCAAATGGCACAATGGCAGGCCGGCATTCAATCGCTGCTTTGCCGAAGGCACTGAGATCTTCTTTGGGGGTATGGCAGATCACTGGAATGTGCCAGCTCATGATTATGATCCGAGCTGTGCATACGACAAAAAAATCCCCATGTGCCCTGACCCGATGCATAGTAAACGGGAAGTTCTCCGCTCGGCTGACCACATCCATGCCGGCACGCACTCCAGCGAAATGGTCTGCAACGCCGGCATCGACTTCATCAGACAACAGGATCATTCCCAACCGTTTTTCGCCTACATTGCCTTTCTTGCCCCCCATGATCCGCGCGTGATGCCCGCGACATTCAAGCAAATGTATGATCCCAAAACCATCGAACTGCCACCGAATTTCATGGGCGGGCATCCATTTGATAACGGTGCGCTGCATATCCGCGACGAGGAACTCGCCGGTTTCCCCCGAACTCCAGAGGAGACGCGGGAACACATCGCTGACTATTATGCCATGATCACGCACCTGGACGACGAACTTGGCCGGGTGGTTGACGCCTTGGAAGCCAAAAACATGCTGGACAATACCATCATCGTCTTTGCTGGCGACAACGGCTTGGCATTGGGTCAGCACGGCTTGTTTGGCAAACAAAGCTGTTATGAACACAGCATCAGGGTACCACTGATTCTGGCGGGCCCCGGTATTCCGGAAGACCGAAAAACCGATGCCTATGCCTATCTGTTTGATATGTACCCGACACTCTGTGGATTGACGGGTACACCGGTCCCAGCAAGCGTCGAGGGTAAGGACGTTTCGGCCTGCATGCACGATGAAGGCAAACCACACCGCGATACGCTCTACTTTGCCTATACCGACTGCCAGCGCGCCGTCAAGGACCGCCAATACAAGCTGATCGAGTACGCAGTCGAGGGCCGCGAGCCACAAACCCAGCTTTTTGACATCGTCAAGGATCCATGGGAGCAAAACAATCTTGCCGGAAATCCGGAGTATGCCGACAAGGTGACCGAACTGCGCCGGGAACTGCTACGCCTTCGCGACGAATGGGACGATCAAAAGCATCCCATGGGCGATACGTTCTGGAGACTATATTCGGCTAAGGCCGTAAAGCAATAGGTCTCCCGCCCTTCGAATACACAACATCACAGCACAACGGCCTATCCGCCCCTTGATGACGAGGCCGCATAAACACCTGAGACCTCATTCGTCAGGCTCGTTAATACCATGCTCGGGGCAAGAACCACTACATGGCAAAAAACTCATTCCTTTTGCTTCAGCAGTTCGATCATCCCTTTGCCCATGGCGCGACCCACCAGAAAATAGGTTTCCGCATTCTGGTTGTAGTGGTAATCCTGGTTCTTAGGCTATTCCCCGACCTCTTCGTAGGTGCGTTTTAGCACATACAAGGGCGGCTTCCAGTCCGGACCTTGCCTCGGATGGAACCCACCTTTCTCGATAAAGAGGTAGTCCATGCCTTGGATGGTCTTCGGCGTCATTTCGAGTGCCTCGTTCTTGTGTAGGTTCAGCAACTTGCTGCCGGACCAGATCAACAGTCGATCATGCGTGCGACCCTGGTCCTTGAATGTGACCTGCTGCAGCGGATCTCTGGTGTTACGCTTCAGGCGCATGCCGGGCTCAAACGCGTCGATGCTATCGATCTGCCCAAGCTGCGTCCAGGACCCCAGAA
>CAZRCN010000118.1:3112-8066 GCA_964598575.1 uncultured Victivallales bacterium
GCAATGCAGGTTTTGTCCTTCTGGAAGGCCGGCCACCAGGCTTTGTCAATATAGTAGGCCAGCGGCTGGGCGCCCTCGCGCCGGCCAACCCCGCGCTCCCGTTCCTTCATGAGCTTGCCATCAACATACACCCGGAAGCCATCGCCGGCGTTGACGTGCGACATACCTCCGATCAGCAGGCGGTAGCGATACCCTTCCTTGAATGCCGGAAATTTGAAGGTGCCGTTCAGCAGAAGAACTTCGTTCTCCCATAGCGTCTGCATGGGCGTGTCGCAACGACAGAAATCGAATCCACAGCCACGCAAGCGATCAACCAATGCCCCATTCAACTGGCCAAATGGTTGCCGGCCGGTTTTCCAACCCGCCTGTTTGGGGTCAAAACCCGGTTTATACCAATTCTCCATGCCCTTGGGTAGCGTCACCTCACGGTAGCGGGTGCCGGTTCCCCGCAGTTTCTTCTCCGGCGGATCGAAACTGAAGTACTGCCACGTCATATTTGTACGCGCTGGACCAAAGTCGTGCCAGTCGAACCTGTGAATGCCGGCCTGCTGGTACAAGTTCACCAGCTCTGCCATCCGGGGCCGCCGATAATAAAAGCCCCATTGCAGCGGTTCGGCACTGGTAGCCTCGTTGAGTAGGTATCCGCGGTTCGATTGCGGATGATGCCCTTTGCCGATGAACGCCGGAATCAATTCTTCCAGAATCAGATCCTTCATCGCGGCTTGCAGCTTTGGCCCGAGTCGCGAGGCATCAGCCTGTAAATAGAGCTCCTTATGCGGCAGGGCCACAGCAGGAAAACGCGTCTTGGATACGGCATAGAGTTCGTCAAAGCCACCCGGTGTGTTTGCCAGGAAACCCGCAATATGCCGGATCATGTATTCCGTGCCCGCCGACATATCCTGGGAACCAGGTGCCGCGATGCGCTCAGGATATTTGGCATACGCCTGCGCAAATTGCTGGGCTGCGAAGGCCTGCATGCTCGCATCCGCCTTCTGGATACGCGCCACAATCTGGTTGAAATAGCCGTTCATCCCGGGACGTTGGTTGTTGGCCATCACCGCGGCAACCTGGGGGATCAGGCGCTTGGCAAAGCGTTGCTCGGCAACCAGCGGGGTCATGGACTGCAATGCCGCCGCTTTCAGCCACCAATCCTCATGCGCCAGCCATTGTTCGAGCGTTGCAACATGTGGCGCGAGCTGATCGGCCGTGGCATCCCCCAAGGCTTTTAGCGCCTCCTGCACCACCCACCAGGCCTCAGCGGGATCCTCAACCATGCCGACGAGTAGGCCGACAACCTCGTCCGACAGCGGTTTGGGCAATCCGCCAACGCCTAATATGCCGGAATGGCGGCCGCGCGGATCCGCTGACTGCAACAGCTGCAAGGTCAGGTGATCCAGGCCGCGTTTCCTGATCTGCCCCATGGCGGAGGCGCGAATGCCCTGATCCAGATGCAAGGCATATTGCAGGAGGGTTTCCTCTTCCACGTCCGCGCTCTTGATACGTGCGAAAATGGCCTGAGAGGCACCATTACGGATGGTCTCTTTTGAAACATCGAGTCGTTTGCCGGGCGCATACTCTCCCGCCTGCAACGAAAAGAAGGCATCATCGGCCGCTGTCCCCCACGGGCGCTCGGGAAGCTCGTACGTCTTGGAATATTTTGTCGGTGGTGCCCCGAAGATCCGCAGTTGCTTGCGCGGCAGCGTGTAGATCAGGGGGATATAATTCCCGTTGGGATTTCCGGTATTGGCGGATGTGTAGTTCACGTTCTGACCGGCGGGCCAGGCAAAACCACCGTCGGGCGTGCGGGCCAGTTCGTACATCCAGCGCCGCTCGTCCATGAAGGAGCGGTACTGCGCTGGCCGCTGTTCCTTGACCAAGCCCATGGCCGGCCCCCGCCAAAATTCCCCAATGCCACCGCCGGTATGGCCATGGAAAAGCCAGGAGGTTGAATAAAAGCTTTTCGTGGCACTGATTTCACTGGCCTTGGCATAGACCGAGTCATCACCGTTCGGGACTAGGTTGGCGGCGGCCTGCATGGCAAAGGCGAGTTTCCCGACCCGACCGTTATCCGTGAAGCCACCTTCCGGAAACTGGTCACCATATGGCACATTACCGTGTCCCACATACTTGTAGAACTGCTTGAGGGAGGTCTGCAGCGTTTCCTCGTCCACATCCACGCCGCACTCCTTGGCCATCAACAGAAAAGTCACGCAATGTGCACCAGCCGCATTCATATGCCCGCCCGCCATGTAGTTGAAGTTGGCATTGCCACGGCCCATCCAGGAACCATTATAGATGGTATCTTTCAGGTAATCGGCCCGGCTCTGGATGGCCGGTAGCACGCTCTCATCGCCCGTCCGCAAATAATATTCGCAGATCGCCGGCCCGGTATAGCCGATCGACCAGGGGAAGCCGGGGTTATCCGTGGAAAGCTTGCCACTGAACCAGCGACGCACCACATCCAGATCCTTATCCTCCCCCGTCGATAGCAGGAACAGTGCCGCCCCCCAGCCGTGCTGCTCGCTCGCGGCCAGATGATCCGCAAACTGGCGTACAATCGTATCGGATTTTTCGCAGTCCATGGGCCAGGTATCACTATAGGCACCCAGAACCGGAAGCTGGATTGTCACGGGAACCGCTTCCGCATCCCGCTTGTCTTTCACCATCAGCGTCAGTTTGCCATCCGTCGCCTCGGCTTCGGTAATCAGGTTCCCCAGAATGATGCGCGGATCAATGTCCTGTAACACCTGCCCGTTGATGCTTTCGATAAACTGACCTTTTTTCAGCTTGCCAGTCGCGGCCGCAGGCGACCCCTCCTCAACTGCCGTAATGTGCATGGTGAAAGCTGGCTGCAGTAACTCCAGGTGCAAACCGGTCGGCCCCATCCGACCCAGCGGGTTTTTCGCGTTGCCCTCCTGGGGATGAAAATGAAACAAGGGCGCTTCCTTGAAGTATTGCGCCTCGGCCGCACCACCAACAGACCCGTTTAACAGCACACACACCAACACGGCAATTACAGGAAACCGACTACACCTATAAACCATAACGACTCCTTCATGGGTTCATTACTCACAATCAACAATACAACCAGCTCATACCATAGCAAATAGTCCATCCGACAAAAAGGGCCAAATCAGCACCAGCGCCAGACCCGCTGCAGGTGTGCGTTTCTCGCATTCAACTACCTGATAGTAAGTTAGAAAGACCGGCTCCTCAACAGAATCTGTGGGTGGCTTCGCATGTTTCCTTTCCATGTATGACCGACACAGCGGGTGGTGTCTGATCATCTCACCTGGCTCTTACCACTGATAAAGCCATGTGTATGCGGTGAAGCAGGTCTTTGTCGGCGTAAGATACCCTTCCGTCTCATCGGCTAGACCATGTTCTGTTTCCTGCCTTCAGGCTGTAGTCTCAAAATTCCACAATCGGTTCCTTGCCTTCCAGCCAGGCGATCATGTTCAGCACGAGATAATTCCAGTTCTGGAACCCCCTGTTAAGGATGGGCTCGCCATTGGAGGGTTGGTAGTACTCATGCATCGCACCGAAACGCGCTATATCGCGGCCAAAAAGCCGCACGGTCTTCTCGGCCAACACGCGCGCATCAGCCTCGAATCCATAGCGTACCAGTCCGCGGAAGGTCAAATAGTTGGAAACGCCCCAAACCGGACCAAGCCAGGATGAAGGCCCGCCGGAAGCACGTACATTATACATCTTCTCCATGCGCGATAAGGTACGAACACCGGCAGGCGCATGGAAGGTACGCTCGTTGCGGTAGTGCTCTGCAACCACGCGCTCCGCCTGCTCCTTGGTGGCAATACCAGCCCACAAAGCCAGAAAGCCGGACCAGACGCCGATCCGCTGGATCAGGCAGGGCCAGTCACGCCTCTGCCCACCATGCCGATAGGGCTGCAGCGTGGGATCTACAAAATTAAAATCGACACTATAGAAGAAGCCATCACGCTCATCCCAGCAATGCTCCAGAATGGCTGCTTTCAGGTCGTCGGCATCCTTCTGATACTGCGCGCCCACCTCATCCAGGGCAAGACAGTTGCAGAGATAGGCAAGCGCCTCCAGTTCGCGATACATCAGGCAATTCAGATAGATCGACCCACTGGAGCGAGCCGGACGGTCAAACGTGCAGGGGTCATTGTCGACACCAATCGCACCATCATTCTGCCAGATATAGATGCCGCAGGCATGGCGGTGGTGATTCCGGTAGTTGTTCACGAATTTCTGCAAGTTGTAGAGCCCTTCCTTCTCCCGGACCCACTCCGCATCCCCGCCGTCCTGTTGCACCAGAAACGCGGCATGCTGCGCCAGGCAGGGCTTGTGCATATTCATCACACGAAAATCGGCAGGGGGCTTGCGCTCGGTATTACGGCGGATCGAAATCGGAATCCAGCCATTCAGCGGAACATCCGTCAAGGCATTCTGCACGCAGCCACGCTCATAAGGCAGGGCTTCCTCACGATCTTGTTCCGACCCGGACTCTTTGAGAATCTGCCGCAAGGCAATGTTGGCAAGCCACGAATCCCAATCCCATAACACATCGGCGTACTGGTCGCTACCCGGCGTCAGGAAGGGATAGGCAAGCGCCCCACCCGCCTCACGGAACATGCCCTTATAATTAGCATACAAATTCTCGCGAATCAGCTGTATGTCCTTTGTCATTTCATCCATAGCGATTTATGCTCTCGCAATCTGCACGCGTTGTCAAATCCATAGCAGGGCCAGCCAGCAATTCTCATTATGGGCGTCAACCCGTCAATATGCCGGCTAAAGCCGGAACTACAAGCGCGTTTTTGCCTGATTCTGAGGCGTTTGTAGTTCCGCCTTTAGGCGGCAGCGCCCATAATGAGAATTGCTGAGGGCCAGCTCAGGGCAAACGCATCTGATTTTTGGCTCTTCCGCAGAATCTGTGGGTAAGTCAAGGGCGTAGGCTGCGTAAAACGTT
>CAZRCN010000119.1:0-8035 GCA_964598575.1 uncultured Victivallales bacterium
GCAGATGTGAATAATAAAAGATATGTTGCTGATCTACTATGATATTTTTCTTCATCTCCAATACTAATGAGGACATTGGAAATAAAGTTTTTGAATTGTTTTGCGTCTATCAAATGGAACTCCTTACTCTTCTGATAATTTATCTTTCACAATAGCTACAGCAGACTCAATTGCCAAGTTTATTGCAGCAGATGTAATTGATGGATACTGATGTTCCAATTCTCTTCTTGCGTACTCCCACTTATCCTCACCAGACAAGTCCCCCCTTTTTTCCAATCCTTCAACAACAACAATGGCAGTCTCCCCAATGCTTTCAGCAGCTTTACCAATAACTGTTTTGGAAACTGTGCCAAAAAAATCCTTGAACCATCCAAAAATTGTACTAAAGAATCCCATAAAATCTCCTTACAGTTTATCTATCATTTTTTTGATTTTCTTTTCCTCTTCAGAAGAAATCTCACCATCGTCAATTATCTCAGCCAGAACTTTGTACTTCTTATAATACTTCCTGAATTTTGGTCCCATAATACTAATAGCAACAGTCAGCACCAAAGAAATCAATTCAGCCAGCAAACCAGTATCAATATTTTCTAGCATATTACCTCCTTTACGATGAGCTACAAATCATTACAAGAGAAAAATCACCACTCTTTCTAACATGATCATTCATTGAATCTGGATCAGTGAACTTGGGAGGATATGTAAATTTATATTTAATAGCTTCATAATATGCACAAGCAACCAGCCAATTACAAATTGGATAACGATCAGCAAATTGTAATCTGCGAAAAATGAACCAATCTTTGCCTGTGAATTTAGCAATAAGACTATCAATGCCATGAAGAACAATCTTTGCAAATCCATAAAGATCACCTAAATGACTCACAGCATTATCAGCAATCTTTTCTCTCTCCCGTTCAGAAAGACCTTTCATTCTCCAAATAGAAAAATTTGGGTTCTTTTTAGCCCACTCTTTAAAAGGAGTCATTTTTACAGTCAACGATGACTCGATAACAAAAATATTATCTTCATCATTACCGTATTTGACAATCATGGCTACATGAGTGGCATGTGTCTCAGACTCCCCTCTCCTACGTGTGAACCATTTGATTGCTCTTGTGTAAAAACCCCTTTTACCTCTTTTGAAAACAGTATCAGCATTTTTTAAATCAAAATTCATACATCATCCCTATTATCGCAATCAGTCTCAATAGAATCAATTACGGCATTAAGACGATCCCTGGCTATACACAAATGCTCTAAATTTTCTTCAGTAACACTTTCTAATCTTAATATACCTCTCACAACAATTTCTACTGATCCTAAATTCAACTGATTACATAAGGATAATGTCATCATAAAAGCCCCCTTTTGAATGGTCATTTCCGTAAATTACAAAGATTACTGCTTGCTTGATAATGTGTTGATAGCATAAATCCTTTTATGATCATTGCAGTTCCACGCAATTTATTCCACTCTTCAGTAGTAAGTTCTCTTTCTTTTCGCAGATAATCAATTCCTACAAATCCCAATGGATGGCTTTGATCTACTTCTTGATAATTGTCACCTTTTGGATCTCTTGTAGCAAATAAAGCTATTGCGTATGAACTTTTGATCCCCATTGAATGCAAGTAATTGTTTATGTACTTATCTGATTCATTTTCGGGCGTAGTTCCTGCACTATAAGGACAGCTAAGTTCCTTATCTTCCAATATTCGTTCAATGTATGAGGCCATCAATCCAACAGGAATATCTTTTCTGTTGGGAAGCAGAGATGGAAGTCCTACTGCAACAACCTCATTCGTGTTTGTGACTTTAGCAAACGGCTGTCCGAAAGCATTGGTCCCCGAATTATGAAAAACATAAACCCATGCTCTGTCAGCTTCTAGCCTATACAGAATTTCACTCAATTCCTTATTGATACACGCCGATTCCTTGACAAGCTTGATAATGTTTCTATTCAAATACTCTTTATGATCTTCAGTATTGTTTTTACAGAACCAAAACTTTGATTGTCTTATTTGATAAAGCACGAGTCCCAATACACATAAGACTACAAGTATGTCAGACATATAGTCTTTGAGAATATTAAGAACACTGTATAGTATACTTACATCCATTCACATCCGCCCCTTTTCATCCAGAATTTAGATAAAACATAATTACATCATTATGTAATGTTGCTTATTTTTAATGTGATTTCATCAAGATTAAATAAACCATCATTTGTATATGTTTCCTGACTTTCTTCTGCTATTGGATAATATCCATGTCTAGTTGATCCGTCATTGTTATAAAGATATACATCAGTGACAGTCCAACCACCGGGAACTTCAAAACTGAGTTCTCCAGACATTGATAACTCACCAGATACAGCAGATTCCCAAGCAACGCTTACCAATTGTTCACCAGAAACATGATCAGGAATTGGCTGATCATAAACCTCGCCGCTAATATCACCATATAATTGAGCTTTCTCAATATATGTGGCGATATGATCCAACATTAAATTTCTTGATACATCATCAAAAGGCATACTTTTTCTCCTATGATTCTTGTGTTCTTGTTATGTCAAACAAATTATCATTCATGGGTATGTAGCTAAATTCTGCATCAACAGCACTCGCATTTTCATCCCCTGTCAAATCAATATAACCTATAACCTGATCATCAGCATTTAAACTAACCGGATTTCCTTGCACATAAAAAACAAAACGACCATCAAGACTCCCGCTTTCAATAAAAACAGTACGGTCATGTGTAAACACAACTCTATTATTATCTGCATTTATGTATGCGTTTGGATTTTCTACTGGGACAGTCTTATTGATATATGGATTAATATCATTGTAAGTCATTCCAGCCCTTGTAATTTCACCACTAACTTCCAATGCGTGATCAACAAGAGCAGCGGCAACCTCACCACTAACCCACTTCCCTTGGGAAAGGAGTTCCATATATCCTTGATCACATGAATAAAATATCTGGTAACTATTTGACATGTCTCAATCCTTACATTGTCTCAAAAATTACTCTTCCTAAAGGATAATCCTTCCATGCAACATTACGTGGAGAAACGTCTATTGCAGATACTGCTTGAAACTCAAGTTCATTTTCAATACCTTTTTCAACTTGTACAAGCACATCACTAAATGGAGAAGTGACTTTGACTTTAGGAATAACATATATTTTTTGATATTTTTTATTTGTGTATTCAAAATACATTTCCAATCTTAGCCACTGATCTTCTTGAGCAAGACCAAAGCTGCCTATCATCTCATCAGTAATTCCTAATGAACCATCTCCACCTAATGAGTACAAAATTGCTTTTGGAGTTATTTCCATATATGTGCATGAAATTGTAAGACCTTCAGTATTTGTAAAAATATCTGAATATACATTTGACACAGCTTTCTTTGTTTTTCTCACGGTCTTTTCAGACTCTATTGTTATTTGAGATGTATATCCAAAATAATTATTTGATTTTAACAACACTGGTGTATTGCTACTAATATTTGCAGCAGCATCTCCAACAAGAACCACACCAGCTCCTAAAGCAACCGAATCTCTTACTTTTACAAATTGTTCCATAATAAATCCTAAAGTGCGAGTAAATCTTCCCAAACACCATCTGTCAAAACAGCAAGAACTTTACGACTGTATATCCAACACAACCAACCTTCTTGAGGTGTGTAAAATTGCCATTCAGAACCAATCCACATTGCTATTTCTCTTTCATGGTTTAACCATACATCTAAAGCCCCTTGTGCAACAATATATCTATCACCTTCAACTGGGCTGCTTGGTGGAGTTGTTAAAGAATCTGATAAAACTGATAAATGAGCAACTGCACCAAGCTTTATTAAATTATTATCCATTCCAACATTCCAACCGGACTCTCCAAATTCCCAAGCATAATTTAGAGATAGATTTGGTTCAGTGTTCATTATTTAATCTCCATATCTTTCACCATAGTATGTTCCATATCCATGTCTTTCTAAAGTATGTGTTTGTGCTTGCCATGATTCAAAACCGTCACGAACACTAGATACCTTTACTGTCAGCTTGTCATTTATTCTTTTTTCTGGGACAGTTGGGGTAAAATAAAATGAATCATAATAGTAATTTGGAAGCCCACCATTGTCATAAGAGTGATAACAGAAAACGCCTGAAAAGCCCTCTCCTAATGTTTCAGTAGCACTTCCATGCTTTGTACTATCTCTTGCAGACAATTGAAAATTTAATGGCTCACCCTCATCACTGCCCCATATCTTACCTTCTAGTTTATCACCGAAAGAAGCAAGTTTCAAATGATAAAAGGCATCTATATCCCACTCATAATAAATGGCATCAAGCATAAAATAACTGCCATTTGTATACTTTCCAAGCTCTAATTGTCTTCTTCTATTACCATCAGTTGTAATTGTGCAGCACAAAACATAACAGGTGGTTGCTCCATCACTCATTCCAGAACCACGAGAAAAAATGCCAAAATACTTTGTGCCCGCTGGAGGATCATAATCTCCAGAAACTTCTGGTTCACGTATATCAATGCTTAATGAATCTAAAGTTGGAATAATTTCAGGATCATCAGTATATAAAATCGCTTTGACTACTAAGTATTCATCTTCAAAAAAAGTACCTTGCTCCACTCCTGGAATCTCTTCTCCACTTTCAACAAATTCCCAATCTTCATCTTCAAGTTCAGTTCCATTCATATCTGGAAAGACAACAGCAACATATATCTCAATATTAGTTCCTTCAGGTTCAGTAGATGTCCATTCTATTAAAGAAGATCCAACCATTTTTGGAGGAGCAACACCATCCACTTCTAATTCATCATGATATCCAGTTGTTATGTCTAAAGGCGAAGTAATTATATAACCTTCAACTTCCCCTGATACAAGGGTGATTTTTGCATCTTCCGTTTGTTCTGTGCTTTCAAATATATTATTTTCCCAGGCATCAGTATCAGGATAAGAAGATTGAGCAACTATTGGTTCATATGGCTCAATATCAGGGGGAGGAATCCCATCTTCAGTATGTTCCGATTGAACTCTGTCAACTGAAGCTTTTACTTGCAGAATACAATTTTTTGCGTTTTTACCGAGCCAAAATAATCCTTGTCTGTCAGAATCAGTGTTTGGTGGTTGAAATCTTAAAACCTGTCCTTCAAGGGCACCAGTCAGCTCTTCAACTGTCCAATTACCCCAACATGTTGTTGAATCAAAACAAGGATACCAATCAAATGGTGGATATCCAGGAATATATGTATAAAGAACAGCAGCAACTTCAATGTATTGATGGGTGAAGCGTACAGGAAATTCACTTGGAAATCCTGCAACTTCCATATATTGATGTGTAAATCTATAAGAATTTACTTCAACAAATAATTCAACTATTGTATCTTGATCAAAATATTTTTCACCAGTTAAAGGGAGTCCTCCAAAAACATAATCTGAATTTAAAGAAACAACATCTAACTCGAAAGAATCAGTTTGACCTTCTTCAGTAGGATCAAGATTTGAAAAAACTGCTTGTCCATTTTCATCTGGAATTTGAACTTCATTTTTAAATGTAACAAAAGGAAGTCCATAAGGAGAACTGGCATCGTCAAAAATTATTAACCAATCAATATAAGGAAGAATATTTTCATCAGAATTGGAAAGAGAATATCTTACCCAAATATATGTTTTTGATAAATCAACACCAGTAATTTGTGTATTATTTGTTTGTTCAACCCAATCAGATTCAGAAGGAGATGTGCCTGTGTTATCTGTTGTAGCAACTTCAACTTTTATTGTTACAAAATCTTCAGGATTACTCTCACTCGATTCATTTGTAATCCCATCAATCCAGTATATTTTTAAACTGTCACTGAAATCTCCTAAGTATTCAGGTACAGATATTCTATTACCTTCTTGAGTGCCATATTTGATGACACCGCTTACCCACTGAGGTTTTGTTGGTTCTTGTTCTTCACTTATATATTCAGAATCATCAACTAATGTTCCATCAAAATCCCTGTCAACATAACAAAAAACACTATCTCCAACCCCCTCATCAATTCTGTAATATCTAATCAAGTCTGGATTATCAGTATCAATCTTGATATCTTTATTATCTGATAATTCCTGTTGTGTTCTGCAAGTTTTCCAAACTCTTACTTCATCAACTTTACCTTGAATTGGTCTATGTTCTAAAGCATTTCCTTCAGGATATGCTCCATTACATCTTCCAAGATGAAATGCGTTTTCAGTATTGTCCCAATAAAATTGACTATCAAATGATCCACTAGCAACAGCATCAACATATACATAAGTAGTTGTTCCATCATTTGCTAGTGCTAAATGAACCCATTGTTGTGTTGGAATATCTGTATCATACAGATTTCTCCACTCATCACCATATCCAGCTCTTAAAGAGCCATCACGGTAACGGCCAATATAAATTCTGCAATATAGAGGATCTTCTTCTGGAATTGCATTAGGATCATCAGGGTCTTCAAGTCTTCCAAAAGCACCAAGAAGCTGGTCTACTTCTCCAATATCTTCAAAATAAAACCAGCCTTCTAAAGTTCCTTCACCATTAGGACCGAAATCACTTTCTTTAGGATACCAAGGAGTTGAAACATAATTTTTACGATTGAATTCTAAAGCGTGACCATTTGGAAGTTGAATCCTATCATTAATAGCAATAATACGATCTAACTCACCACGCATCCAATCATCAGTAGTAAATTCTTTAAGGAGGGATTTAACACCAAGCTTATTGTATAAAGAATCAGTGACATCAAAAGTCACTGTTATTGTGTCAGGGATTTTAGTAGTGAATTGTTTAATTACACCATATCTTTCATTAACATAATCCCGTACAGTCCTGAAGACTATTGTATTTCCGTAATTAGTTGGCATAATTAAACCTTACCAAGCAATTACTGCTCTGAATTCGTACTTTTTATTAATTTCTAATCCTGTGATCGTATATTGAAATTCCCCTGTTGTTGTAAATGTTTGTGATGGAGTATGGTTCCACTCTGTCTCACCATATAATCTCCACTCAAAGAACACATCCACCCACGTTGTTTTTTGACCAATTGCAATTATTTCTCCAACAAGTGTAGCAGATGTTGTGTTTATATTTATAGCTGAATCAGTAACAACATCAGGATAAACGATATCCTGAATCTCAATTATAATTTCACTTTGCTCTTCAATGCCTACTGAAAGAGTGATTTCTTTGTAAAAATCAGTGGCGGTTGAACTAGAATCATCAATTACAATTTGTTTCTTTGATGATTTATAAAAATTTATTCCAATTTCTGAATCACTGTCTACGTCAATTTGTTTTGCTATTGATTTATAAAATGAAGCTAATATTGAATCTTTTTCAGAAATAAGAACTGAAATTGTGTGTACTTCACTAAGGGCAGTAATAAATGTGAGGACATCACCATTGAATACATTTCCATCAGCAGTTGCTACTGCTCTGAATTCATACGTGGCATTTTCCGTTAAGGAACTTAATGAGTGCTGGAATGTTTGAGAAGATGAGAGTGTTTCTGCTGTGGTTGTGTTCCAAGTAGTTTCACCTTGAATTCTATATTCAAAATAAACGTCAACAGAAGCATACTGCCCTAATTCTTCCAAATCACCATTTAAATCTGCACTATCTAGTGATGTGTTGGTTGCTTCTTTTGTTGTTACTACTGGATCGGTCTGCTCAATCAGTTCAATTTCCATCAAACTGAGCGTAGGCGTAACGCTCGTATCAGTCGTCTCAAGAGTCTGCCTAATCCATAGCGCATCACCGCCGGTCAGCGTAGGAGTCAGAGCCTGGCCGGAGGTCTGAGTCTCCCACTCGCTTGCGGTGTAAGATTGAGTTTTGGTGAGTGATGCTGCCATTATGTTAGCCCCGTGAAGTCTGCTTCAAGATTGGAGTCGCCTACACTTAACGCAAATTCAACAGTAAACACCCCTGTATCTTCGGTTACGGTTACATTCCCAGCACCGTACAACCCCTCAAGCTCGCTCTC
>CAZRCN010000120.1:0-8001 GCA_964598575.1 uncultured Victivallales bacterium
GGGAGAAATCCGTACTCCTACACGTACTCGTACACGCGAATCTCTTATGGCAAATGGTTAGGAAAACAATGAAGGCACTGGTTAGCACCCAACACCTTTTTCTTCGATGCCTGATTCGTATGGATCACCTTGATCGCTCTCACGGCAAAAATGGCTAGCTTGATTCAGGTCTTGTTCCACGTCCCGCAATCCCGTATATTCCCCTGCATGAGTAACAACAACGTCATCATCATTATTCCGACCTATGATGAAAAGCATAACGTGGGCCCCATCACAGAGGCGATCCATGCCAATCTGCCGGAGGCCGACATCTTGTTTGTGGACGACAACTCCCCCGATGGAACCGGGGAGCAAATCGACCAGATCCGCACCACCCACCCCTATGTACACGTCATGCACCGCAAAACCAAAGAGGGGCTCGGACGTGCCTACATCGCCGGCTTCCAGTGGGCCCTGGCGCGCGACTACGCCTACATCTTCGAGATGGACGCCGATTTCTCGCATCGTCCCGTCGATCTCCCGGCCTTTCTGCAAGCCATCCAATCCGCCGACCTCGTACTGGGTTCCCGGTACATGGATGGCATCCGCATCACCAACTGGCCGCTGAAGCGGTTACTCCTCAGCAAAGGGGCCGCCACCTACGTGCGGCTCATTACCGGCATGCCGTTCACCGACCCCACCGGCGGCTTCAAATGCTTTCGTCGCAACGTCCTCGAAACCATCCCCTTCGACAAGATCATCTCCAGCGGCTACTCCTTCCAGGTAGAAATGACCCATGCCGTATGGATGCGCGGCTTCCGCATCGAGGAAGTCCCCATCACCTTCGAGGACCGTTTCACGGGCTACTCCAAGATGAGCGGCACCATCTTCAAGGAAGCCCTTTGGATTGTCTGGAAGCTCGCCTTTCGAAATCATTTGCACCGCAAACCACCCAGAGATCAACATGCGTAAAACCCCATCCCGCCTATCCACACAAGCCACCAGCCTGCTGCAGTCCATGCGGCCAGCCCAATGGACCAAAAACACCGTGCTGTTTGCCGCCTTCATCTTTGGCTATGGCGATCGCAGCCTGTCCGTATCCGCTGAAGCCCTCTACCAGCTCATTCCGGCCTTTGTCTTGTTTTGTGCCGCCTCCAGCGGGGTGTACCTCTGGAACGACATCCTCGACCGCAAAAGCGACCGGAACCACCCGCAAAAGCGTTACCGTCCCATTGCCGCAGGTCGCCTGCCCGTGCGTACCGCCACCATGGCCGCCAGCCTGCTCATCCTGCTATCCGTAGGTCTATCCATACTCATCTCCCTGCCGTTTGCACGGGTTCTCTTGCTATACCTGGGGCTGCAACTGGCCTATTCCATCCTGCTCAAACGCGTAGCCCTGCTGGATGTCTTTATCATTGCCACAGGGTTTGTCCTGCGCGCCGTCTCCGGTGCCGTCCTCCTCGCCATTCCCATTTCACCCTGGCTGCTGCTCTGCACCTTCCTGCTAGCCCTCTTTCTTGCCCTTTGTAAGCGGCGCCACGAAAAAGCCTCGATCGAAGCCACCGCCGGTGCCCGCCAGCGCATCAGCCTCCAGAAATACGACCTGCGCCTCACCGACCAGCTCATCAGTATTGTGGCAGGTGCAACCGCCGTATCCTACGCCATCTATACCCTCTGGCCCGAAACCATTGCCAAATTCGGCTCCGCCCGCCTAGGCTATACGATCCCATTCGTGCTATTCGGCCTGTTTCGCTACCTCGACCTGCTCTACCGCGAAAACAAAGGCGACCGCCCCGAAAAAGTCCTGCTCACCGACCTCCCCATCCTGGTAACCCTTCTATTATACGGCTTGCTCGTACTCTACATTTTTGGTACCAGAATGCCCGCCTGATCACCCGATAGAAGGAGAAGTACCATGAAGAGTATGACCTGCAGCTTTCCCGGCGGCGAAAAAGTCGACGTCCATTTCCACACCTATACCGTGCACACCGACCAGCGCAAATCCCAGGGCGGCGAAGGCGCGGCCCCGAACCCATTCGAGTACCTCTTTGTCTCGATCGCATCCTGTGCGGCCTCCTCAGCCTTGGGGTACTGCCAGGAAAACGATCTGCCAACCGAAACCCTGCAGGTAAGCATGCATGCCGAAAAACATCCGGCAGAGCCACGCTACGACACGATCACCCTCTCCGTCACACCGCCACCCGGCTGTTCCGCGGAACATCTCGAAGGCCTACGCGCAGCCGTCGATGCCTGCACCGTCAAACGGCACTTCCAGTATCCTCCCACCTTCCAGACCGTTTTCGCCGACCATCCGTCTGATGACGAGTAAAGAATCCCAATCGTTCACCAATCTCGTCGCCGTTCTCGTAAACCGGGCCCCACCGCAAACGCTGTAATAAGTTTCAACATGCATCATCTGGGGCACCCCGGGGCCAGGGCTAGGTTGTAACCTCCCTGTTGTCCTAACTATTTGCCATAAGAGATTCGAGTGTACGAGTACGGATTTCTCCCAATGCCACCTCGTACTCGTACACGTACTCGTACACGCATATCTCTCTGCTCTCATTTCTCCCGAAGTTTCAGCATGCACCATCTTGGCCCAACCCCCATCCCCGGCAACCGTTGGCTAGGGTTTGCGCAGCAAACCATTGCCAACCTTCGCGCCTTAGCGTCTTTGCGGTGCCTCCCCCGCAGTGCAAGAGCCTCTGCGCCTCTGGCAACATGCAAAGAAGCTGGATTTCATCGCTGTGTTGTGCCAAGGTACCGCATCTGATCGTACGCACAGGGCTGAACCAGAGAAGACAAAAGGACGCTATGGACACCAAAACCATTATAGAGCACATCCGCACCCGTGAAGCGCGCGTTGGCGTAGTCGGGCTCGGATATGTCGGGCTACCCCTCCTGCTGGAGTTTGCACAGGCCGGCTTTCCCGTTACCGGGTTCGACATCGATGCCGCCAAAACCGATGCGCTGCAGGCAGGCACCTCCTACATCCGGCACATCCCGGCCGAGCGCATCCGCACCCGGATCACCGCGAACCAACAAGCCCGTGTCACCACGGATTTTGCGGGCATCGCCGACTGCGCCGCCATTCTGATCTGTGTCCCTACCCCCCTGACGGCACATCGCGACCCCGATCTCTCCTTCGTCCTCCAGACAGCAGAACAGATTGCCCCCCACCTCCGCGCCGGACAGCTCGTCACCCTCGAATCCACCACCTACCCCGGCACCACCGAGGAAGAACTGGTACCCGTACTCGAGGCCGGCAGCAACCTCAAGGCCGGTCAGGACTTTTTTGTTGCCTACTCGCCCGAACGCGAAGACCCCAACAACAAGCAATACTCGACCGCAACCATCCCCAAGGTCGTCGGCGGCCTCAATCCCGAATCCCTCGAAGTTGCCACCGCCCTCTATACCTGCATCATCTGCAAAATGGTCCCCGTCTCCAATTGCCGCACCGCCGAAGCCGCCAAACTCATGGAAAACATCTTTCGGTGCGTGAACATTGCGCTGGTGAACGAGCTGAAAATCGTATTTTCGGCGATGCAGATTGACATCTGGGAGGTGGTACAAGCGGCCTCCACGAAGCCGTTCGGCTTCATGCCCTTCTATCCCGGCCCGGGACTCGGCGGCCACTGCATCCCCATCGACCCGTTCTATCTCACGTGGAAAGCCAAGGAATACGGCATTGCCTCGCGTTTCATTGAGTTGGCGGGCGAAGTCAACAACGCCATGCCCGGCTATGTCATCCAGCAAACCATGCTGGCGCTCAACGACCAGGGCAAAGCCATGCGCGGAAGCCGGATTGCCCTGATCGGACTCGCCTACAAGAAAAATGTAGATGACGACCGCGAAAGCCCCACCTACGTTCTCTGGGAAAAACTGCTGTCGCATGGGGCGGTGGTCTCCTACTACGATCCCTACTGCCCCGTCGTACGCCCCAGTCGTGAACACGGACAATTTGCCGGTATCGAGAGTATATCCGCGCGCGACCTTACCGCCGGCAACTTTGACGCCGCCGTGATATCCACCGGACATGATGATATCGACTTCGACGCCTTGATCACCCGGCTCCCGCTCGTCATCGATACGCGCGGGGTCTGTCGCAAGGCACCCAACGTCCACAAGGCATAACCCACGCAAAACCCAACGCCCCAATCAGGAGGACCCCGGAACATGGCAACAATACTGGTAACTGGCACTGCCGGCTTCATCGGCATGCATTTGGCCCATCGCCTGCTGGACCGCGGACACACCGTCATCGGGATCGACAACTTCAACGACTACTATGCCGTCCAGCTCAAGGAAGACCGCCACCAGACCCTGGCCGGGCGCGAGCACTATACCGGCATCCGGGCCGACTTGTGCGACCAGGCCGCACTTGCCGATTGCTTCGCCTCGCACCGCATCGACGCCGTATGCAACCTCGCCGCCCAGGCCGGTGTCCGCTACTCGATCGAGCACCCCCGCACCTACGAAAAAAGCAACCTGCAGGGATTTCTCAATATTCTCGAGTGTTGCCGCCACCACAAGATCCAGCGCCTCGTGTACGCCTCCAGCTCCAGCGTCTATGGCGGCAACACCAGCCTGCCCTTTCGCGAAACCGACACCGTCGACACCCCCGTCAGCCTGTATGCCGCCACCAAGAAAGCCAATGAACTCATGGCCCACTGCTACACCCACCTCTACGGCATCCAGACCATCGGCCTGCGCTTCTTTACCGTCTATGGTCCCTGGGGCAGGCCCGACATGGCCATGTGGCTCTTCACCAAGGCCATGCTCGCCGGCAAACCCATCCAGGTCTTCAATCATGGCAAGATGCAGCGCGACTTCACCTACATCGACGATATCATCACCGGCGTCGAGCGCAGCCTGCTGCAGGATGGCCTCGAAGCCTACGAAATCCTGAACATCGGCAACCATCGCGCGGAAAACCTGCTGGATATGATCCAGACTCTTGCGCAGGCCCTCCAGTGCGAACCCATCATGGAGATGTGCCCCATGCAGCCCGGCGATGTGCCTGCCACCTACGCCGATATCGACCGCATTCGTACCAAGCTGCAATTCGAGCCGACCACCCCCATTGCAGATGGCATCCCGCGCTTTGTGCAGTGGTACCGCGACTATCATCACATCAGCGCGCGTAAGAGCCGGCAAGCACCTGCCCCTGCCGCTGCCGCACCCCCAACCCCGAGGTAACCCTATGCAAGTTTTCGTACCAGGCCGGATCTGCCTCTTTGGCGAACACAGCGATTGGGCTGGCGGATACCGCCGCATCAATGCCGAGATCGAAAAAGGCTACACCATCATCACCGGCACCAATCAGGGCATTTATGCCGATATCCGGCAGCACCCCTCGCGTTTCATTTTCCATACCTTCACCGCGGCGGGCGACCCCCAAACCTTCGACCTGCCGATGGAGAGCGATACCCTCCTCAAGGTAGCTGAAGCAGGCGGATTCATCAGCTACGCCGCCGGTGTCGCATATCAGGTTCTGACCAACTACCGGGTACGCGGCATCGAAATCACGAATACCTGCACCGATCTGCCCGTCAAAAAAGGTCTTTCGAGCAGTGCTGCGGTCTGTGTGCTGACCGCCCGCGCCTTCAATCGCGCCTACGACCTGAAACTGACGACACGTGGGGAGATGGAGTTGGCCTATCTGGGGGAAATCACAACCCCCTCGCGCTGTGGGCGCATGGATCAAGGCTGTGCCTACGGCAGCCGGCCCATCCTGATGACCTACGACGGTGACCGACTCGACGTCGCCGAACTTACCGTCCCACGCGACCTCTACTTCATCATCGTCGACCTGCAAGCCAGCAAGGACACCAAGGAGATCCTGAACCACCTGAACCATTGCTACCCCTTTGCCGACAACGAAATAGAGCGAGGGGTACAGGAGTACCTGGGCCCCACCAACCGCAAGATCGTGCTGCAAGCCATCGAAGCCATACAAAGCGGCGACGCCGCTGGGATCGGGCGCATCATGCGCGCAGCCCAGGCCGCCTTTGATGCCGCCATGACGCCGGCCTGCCCCTCCCAGCTAACGGCACCCGTCCTCCACAAGCTGCTCACATACGAGCCCCTGCAACCCTACATCCATGGCGGCAAAGGGGTAGGTTCCCAAGGCGATGGTACCGCCCAGCTCATAGCGCGCGATGCCGAATCGCAGCAGCAGGCCATGCAGCTCATCGAAACCGAACTGGGGATGCCCTGCCTCGACCTTGTCATCCGCACCGGGCGACGCGTCCGCAAAGCCCTGATTCCGGCAGCCGGATTCGGCACCCGGCTCTTTCCTGCCACCAAGGGCCTCAAAAAAGAACTATTTCCCGTCATCGATAGCGAAGGCCGCGCCAAACCCGTCATACTGGCCATTGTCGAAGAAGCCCTGTCCGCCGGAATCGAGGAAATCGGCATCATCGTCCAAAGCCAGGACCAGGCCCTCTTCGAGGAAATTTTCTGCATGCCGCCGCCCATTGAGAATCTCCATAAGCTCAACCGCGAACAGCAGCAGTACTGCCAGTACCTCACCGATATCGGCAACCGGATCACCTTTCTGACGCAGGACGAGCAGGAAGGCTTTGGGCATGCCGTCTATTGCGCCCACGAATGGATCGGGGACGAACCCTTCCTGCTGCTGCTCGGTGACCACCTCTACACCAGCCCGACCGACCGCTCCTGCGCCCGCCAGCTCATGGATGTCTACGAGCAATACGGCACAAGCGTCGTAAGCGTCGAGGAAACCCCCGCTGAGCAGGTCAGGCACTTCGGCTGCGTCACCGGTGCCTGGAAACGCCCCACCGAAACGCTCGAGATCACCGAATTTGCCGAAAAGCCCACGGCCGAATATGCACGCGAGAAACTCCAGTTGGAAGAGCTGGCGCCCGATCATATCCTGACCGTGTTTGGGCAATACATCCTGACCCCCAAGGTATTCACGTTTCTGGAGGCAAACATCCGCCAGAACCTGCGCGAACGCGGCGAATTCCAGCTCACCTCCTGCCTCGACCGGGTCCGGCAGGAAGAAGGCTTCCTGGCACACCGCATCAAAGGCACCCGCTACGATATCGGCAACCCGGCCGCCTACCGCGAAACCATCCGGACCTTCGGGTTGCCCCAGCCGCGCCCGGCATAGCCAACGGTCAAGCCCCGGCCGCGAGCGCGCCCGGATCATACGGAATTGAAACTTGGGAGAATCGGCATACGATTACGGGCGACGATTACGATAAACGATTTGGAGAATTCTCCTCGTTACCCGTAATCGTCGCCCGTAATCGTCGTCCGAAAAGGAAGTCATAATTGTGTTCAAAGAGAAGCAAAACTACTACATACTTGAGGCTACAACCTAGAACGTATAGATAAAATGCTCAGTCAGCTTTTGACAGAGCGTTCCCTTACATCAGGAGCAACCATGAAAACAGACAGCAGCCCATCCAATATCGTCTGGCATCCGGCCCACGTCAGCCGGTCCGACCGCGCATCCGTACTCGGGCAAACCGGCTGCGTCCTGTGGATGACCGGTCTGAGCGGTTCCGGCAAATCCACGATTGCGCGCGAGCTCGAACACCAGCTCATCCAGAGCGGACATGCCGCCTACGTGCTGGATGGCGACAACATCCGCCATGGCCTGAACGCCGATCTCGACTTCAGCCCCGAAGGCCGTCGCGAGAACATTCGTCGCATTGCCCAGGTAGCGGCCCTGTTTGCAGATGCAGGGCTCATCACCATTGCGGCCTTCATCTCACCCTACCGCGAAGATCGTGCCGCCGCCCGCAGCATCATCAACCAGACGCCCGACGGCACCTGCGACCGCTTTCGCGAAGTCTACATCAACACCCCGCTTGCCCTGTGCGAGCAGCGCGACCCCAAAGCCCTCTACCAGAAAGCCCGCCAAGGCGAAATTGCCGGGTTCACCGGCATCAGTGCCCCCTTCGAGGCCCCCACGAAGCCCGACATCGAAATCCGCGCCGGCGAATGGCCCCTGCCCGCCTGCATCGATACCATCCGCACCGCCCTCGC
>CAZRCN010000121.1:0-7986 GCA_964598575.1 uncultured Victivallales bacterium
CGTTTGCTTTGTCGATTGACAGGGGCCACAGCCTTGCGCATGCTAGGGTAGACATGGTGAAGTGATTGTAGAAGAAGAGGAGAGGCTATGCATCCGACTGTAAACCACATGATTCAGTTGCAGGACTTGCTTCAGGCAAGAGACGAGCAAAATGCAGTGGGGGTTCATGAGCATCTGGACCGACTAGAAGATTCGATAGACACGCTGACACGTGATCTGCCTGAGCCCTACCGCACGCAGTTCGTAAAGCTTTCGCAGCGCGACCGCAATGTGATTGTGCCGATTGTGGACAACAGCTGCACGGCCTGCCGGATGCAGTTGCCGATCAGTCATGTGCAGCAGGTTCGCATGGGGCGCGAGGTGCTGGCTTGCTCGTCGTGTGCGCGCTATCACTATGCCCCGACGTCTTCAGCTCGAAATATCTCCCGCGGTCCCAAACGCTTCGAGGTGCAGAAGCCCGGCATTGCCCGGTTTTCATCTAAGGAGCTGATGGTGGCCCGTTTGGGTGCCAAGAATAAAGAGGGCATTATTACAGAGTTGGCGGAACGAATGGAAGCAGCCAAATTCGTGGACAATGCAGCCGCGTTGATCGAGCAGGCGATGGCACGCGAGATGTTGTTGTCGACCGCCGTGGATCACGGCTTGGCGTTTCCGCATGTACGCGGTGTCGAAGGCGGGGGACTGAAAGTGGCTGCGGGTCTCCATCCGAAAGGCGTACATTTTGATGGTCCGAAGGGGCGTTTGAGCCACATTTTCTTCTTTGTCGTGATCCCGACAGCCGCCAGTTCCTTTTATTTGAAATTGCTGGCCGGCTTGACGGAGACCTTCATGGTGAAGCAAGCCCGCGATGAGCTGCTGGCTTGCGAGACCGATGAAGAAATGTGGAAGGTCTTGAATAAGCTGACACGCAAGACGATCAAATAACGGTATATGGATGTAGGTGTGCATCAGAAACCAAATTATTTGTCTTTGCAGTCGCAACGGTCGCCGGTCTATTTGCATGCAGCCGTTGCCTTGCTGTCGGTGATTCCGGTTTTGGCTGCTGTCGCCGTTATGCTTTCCCTTTATACTGATTTGTTGCCATCGTCGAATCTGCTGCGATTGGGAGCCAGTTTGTCTGGGGTGCTGGCTGGGGTATGCGGATACCTGCTGCTGCGCGTGTATCCGGATAATCAGGCGCGGCTGCGCGACTATCTGGCGCAGATGTCGGACCAGCAGCTGCCAGAGCATGCCCAACTCCTGAGCGGCGAGCTGGATATGCGGGATCTGGAATATCAACTGAACCGTGTCATCGGCGTGTTCCAGGAAAAAGTGGTGCGCCTGGACGAGGCCTTGCAACGGTCGCGAGCGCTGGTCCAGACGATTCGAGCACAATCAGATGAGATTGTGGAGGCAGAACGGCAGCGCGTCATGATCGAGAGTCTGGGAGCAGCCTGCCATCACATCGGTCAGCCTACAACGGTGCTTTCCCTGTATCTCTCACGGTTACGGGATATGCAACCGGAAGCATTTGCCGCGCAAGACCTGGAGCCATGCCTGGAGGCGGTCGATAGCATTGCGGGCATCTTACGTAAGCTCAAACAGGTGAGCGAGTACCGGACTGTGCCATACGGTAGTGGGCTGCATGCCGCGCAGGGTATTGAGAATGAAGCAGGGGGCATGAAGATTCTCGATATAGAATCGGCAAAAAACGGCCAGTTTCGTACGGAGACTTGTTAAGAAGACAGGCTAGTAAGAGTCCGGGCTGCCCCCGATGATGCAGGGGGAGAGGTTTATAGCCATTACCGCTAGGCCTTGGATGAACCAGGACAAGGAGCAGGCTTGCCACAATTCCAGTAACCCGTCGGTGGCGGTATCGGCCGTTATTCCCGGGCGCAAGATCAAAAATATTGTGCCGATGGTCGGGAGCAGGCGTAACCGGAAAGGAAATCCGAAAAGAGGCGAAACGTCTATGCCGGCAAAGGTTGGTTGCGTCGGTGCATCAAATGTGTCAGCATGGGTACTTCTTTTGAGTATGAAGATTGCATGAGGAGGCATAGGTGGCAAAGGCAGCAAAGACGGCGATCCAGCCGACGCGGGCAGAGAATTATCCAGAGTGGTACCAGCAGGTTGTCAAGGCGGCAGAGCTGGCAGAAACGAGTCCGGTGCGGGGCTGCATGGTGATCAAGCCTTGGGGGTATACGGTGTGGGAAAACATGCGTGAGGGGCTCGACCGCATGTTCAAGGAAACCGGGCATGTGAATGCCTATTTCCCGCTCTTTATTCCGTTGCGCTTTCTGGAGCAGGAGGCTGAACATGTGGAGGGCTTTGCCAAGGAATGTGCGGTGGTTACGCATCATCGGCTGGAGGCATCACCTGAGGGTGGTTTGGTTCCGGCGGGGGAGCTGGAGGAACCGCTGATCGTGCGGCCGACGTCCGAAACCATTATTGGTGCGACGTATGCGAAATGGGTGCAGAGCTATCGGGATTTGCCGATTCTGGTGAACCAGTGGGCGAATGTGGTGCGTTGGGAGTTGCGCACACGCATGTTCCTGCGCACGGCGGAGTTTTTATGGCAGGAGGGGCATACGGCGCATGAGACGCGGGAAGAGGCGTGGCATGAGACCTGCAAGATGCTGGATGTATATCGGCAATTTGCAGAAGAGTATATGGCCATGCCGGTATTGACGGGAGAAAAGACCGCCGGCGAGCGTTTTCCGGGTGCGGTGAATACGTTCTGCATCGAAGCCATGATGCAGGATCGTAAGGCCCTGCAGGCGGGGACGAGTCATTTTCTGGGGCAGAACTTTGCCAAGGCATCGGGGATTCAGTTCCAGAACCGGGAAGGAAAGCTGGAATATGCCTGGACGACCTCGTGGGGGGTATCGACGCGTCTGATCGGTGGTATGATCATGACGCATGCCGACGATAATGGTATGGTGATGCCGCCGCGACTGGCTCCTTCGCATGTGGCAATTCTGCCGATTATCCGCAAGCCGGAAGAGGAAGAGACGGTCATGGCGTACTGCGAATCGGTTGCCGCACGACTCCGTAACAAGACGTATCATGGCCGCCGCGTGGATGTGGTGGTGGACAAGCGCGATCTAAATGCGGGTGAGAAGAGCTGGAACTGGATCAAGAAGGGGATTCCGGTGGTTCTGGAAGTGGGCCCGCGGGATATCGAGAAGGAATCCGTCTTCGTATACCGGCGGGACCAAACGCGCAAAGACCGGTATGGAGCGCCGATTGGTACCTTTACGGAGGGCATTGTCGAGCTGCTGGACGAGATCCAGCAATCCCTGCTGGACAAGGCGCGTGCGTTACGGGACGAAAACACGCGCGCGATCAATGACATGGATGCGTTTCATGCGTTTTTTACACCGGAAAATACGGAGCGGCCTGAGGCGCATGGTGGGTTTGCCTGGTCGCATTGGTGTGAGGGTGCTGATTGCGAAGCGATGATCAACGACGAACTATCGGTCACGATCCGGTGTATTCCGTTTGACCGTGAAGCCAGTGGTCCGGGGGCCTGCGTGGTGTGTGGCAAACCGAGCCCGGGGCGGGTGGTGTTTGCCAAGGCCTATTGATTGCTATCGGGACGCATGGCGTTTGGCTGATTCGACGGTATTGACCATGAGCATTGTGATGGTCATGGGGCCGACGCCACCTGGAACGGGGGTGATCAGCGAGGCTTTCTGGCTGACACTTTCAAAGTCGACATCGCCGGCGAGGCGGTAGCCGCGCTTCTTTGTGCTGTCTTCGATTCGGTTGACGCCGACATCAATGACGGCGGCCCCGTCCTTGACCATGTCGGCCGTGACCGTATTGGGTCGTCCGGCGGCGACGATCAGTATGTCGGCCTGACGCGTGAAAGATGCCATGTCTTTTGTGCCCGTATGGCAAATCGTCACCGTGGCATTGGCGTTTTTCTTCTTCTGCAAAAGCATATTGGCGATCGGCTTGCCGACAATATTGCTGCGGCCCACGACGACAACGTGGGAACCGCTGATTTCAACGCCGCTGCGTGCCAGAAGCTGCATGACGCCATGCGGCGTGCAAGGCATAAAACATTCCTGTCCAATGACCAGGCGCCCGACATTGGCCGGTGTAAACCCATCAACATCCTTTTCGGGCCGGATGGTGCTGATGACGGCACCTTCATCGATATGTTTCGGGAGCGGTAGCTGCACCAGAATGCCGTGGATTCGCGGATCGTTGTTCATTCGCTCCACCATCTCAATCAGCGCTTCCTGTGCGGTGTCGGCCGGGAGACGGTTGTCATCCGAATAAATGCCGGCTTCGGCGCAGGCTTTCTCCTTGGCCGAAACATAGGACGCCGACGCGGGATCCTCACCAACGAGAATGACCCCCAAACCGGGAACCGTTCCCTTCTCGCGCAAGGCATCGACTTCCTGTTTCAATTCTGCGCGCATCTGCGCGGCTACCTGTTTTCCATCAATAATTGTTGCTGCCATAAAAGTTCCTCACTTCCATAGGGGTTGAATGGCTTCATCATTACCATTTCCCTGTGTTTTCGCAATGGTTTTCTTTGCAGACCTCCCATCCTTCGACAAGATCAGCACCACTGATTATGGCTTCTTCGTCGGGATAGCCCTCAAAGGTGATTGGGTGCTTGCGAGTCCCTGAAGCAACAGGGCGCAGTGTTTCGCGGTAAACCCCACCTCGCAGAATACACCTGTCCCCAGGACCGTTGCCGACCACGGAGCAGCGGGCGTGGTTTCTGCCTCAAAGCAAGAAAAGCATGACAGGTGCGGGGTCTGCATAGATGCCGAGCCGCGATAGCGACGAGGGAGGCAGCTAAAAGGATAAATCAGTCAGTCGCTACCCTTGATGTAACAGAATGTTGCTCTGACTGGCCTACATTCAAGCATGCGGAACGGGAAACGCCCTATGTGCGCAGATGGAACTTGATGGCATCCTATGGACGAAAAAAACGCATCACGCACAAAAAATATGGTCATGCCGGCTTTAGAAACAATGTGCTGCCCGTTTTTGACAGCGCATTCGCAGAGCACTGCTATGAGGTTTGCAAGGCAATGGCAGAGACCAAGGATGATCCTTGGCTTATCGGGCATTTCTCCGACAATGAATTGCCGTTTAAGAGCGACGGTATGCTCAAACGATACTTGAGTGCCCCTGAAAAGGATGAGAACCGAATCGCGGCCGAACACTTTCTCAAGAAACACGACATTACGACAGAAACAATTGAAAGCCGTCACGACACGCAATTTGCTGAGCTGGTTCTGCATACCTACTACAAAACCGTTCACGACGCCATGCGAGCACACGATCCGAATCACATGATCCTCGGGAGCCGTCTGCATGGGCTGGCATCCAAACAGGACATCTGCTACACGGCTTCCGGCCCCTTCGTCGATGTGGTCTCTATCAACTACTACCATCGCTGGACACCTGACCCCAAGGAACTCAACCATCGGGCCCGATTGGCGGGGAAACCGATTCTCATCACCGAATGGTATGCCAAAGGCGAAGACAGTGGCCTCAACAACGCAAAGGGCGCCGGTTTCACGGTCCCGACCCAGCGAGACCGGGCGATGTTCTATGAAAACTTTACCCTCGGCCTGCTCAAGAACGCAAACGTGGTTGGATGGCATTGGTTCCGGTATATCGATGATGGGGATTTGAAAACGAAGGGCTATTCCAGCAACAAGGGCATCGTGAACCTGCAATACGAACCGTACCCCGAACTTTGCACCAGCATCAGAGCGATCAACACCCAAGCCTACCAGCTAACAGATTATTTTCGAACGTTGCAGCCTAGCCGATAACTTCAAAGTTACCCACTCGTTTTTTCCCGGGCCTCGGGCGGTCGGCCTGCCTATAACTTCAAGCCTTTTCCCTGCAAAACACAGGTGGAGCGTGACCTCCGGGCACGCTGCGGGCCGTGATGAGAGCATGAAACGTCCATAGCGAGCCCTACGGACATTCCATGGACCACACATGCGCACCCCACGGACATAACGCGCCCGGAGGTCGCGTTCCACCTCTCAAGTTTCACCATGCATCATTCGGCGCATTCGTCGCATGTGTCCCATCGCTACCCCAAAAGCTTCAATCGTGCTGGTATGTATGGTTTCCATCTGGTATGTTGCCGTTTTCAAGAATGAAACGGATGCATTTATTAGTTCAAACAGGAGGTCGATGATGACAATGACAGCAGAAGAGCGGTTGAAATGGTGGCATGAGGCACGGTTCGGGATGTTTATCCACTGGGGGCTTTATGCCATCCCGGCGGGTGAATGGAAGGGTCAGAAGACGAAGGGCATCGGCGAATGGATCATGCATGATCTCAAAATCCCGATAGCGGACTATGAGAAGCTGGCCGCCGACTTCAATCCCGTCAAGTTCGATGCCGAAGAGTGGGCAGAGGTGGCAAAACAGGCCGGCATGAAGTATCTGGTGATCACGGCCAAGCATCATGATGGGTTCTGCATGTTTGAGTCGCCAAGTAATCCGTATAATATTGTTGCACAGACACCCTTCAAACGTGATCCGATGAAGGAACTGTCTGATGCCTGTAATAAGCGTGGAATCCGGATGTGTTTTTATTACTCGCAGGCACAGGATTGGCATGCACCGGGTGGGGCGGGACATTGGGAAGAGGAAAGTCCTGGGAAGGGCTGGCTTCAATATAGTCGCCCCGCAGAGGATTTTCAGAACTATCTTGATACGATTGTCAAACCAGATTTGAAGACATTGCTGACCAACTATGGCCCGATTGGCCTGATTTGGTTTGATACACCGGTTGCGATATCGCAGGAGCAGAGCGAAGATCTGCGCGATTACGTGCATTCGCTGCAACCCGCATGCCTCGTTAGCGGTCGAGTTGGGCACGGGGTTGGTGATTATGGCAGTCTCGGTGATAACCAGCATCCAGAAGGAAAGGTTGAGGGGGCCTGGGAAACACCGGCGACACTGAACGATACCTGGGGATTCAAGACCGATGATCATAACTGGAAATCGTTGGACTATTTGCTCGAACTTTTGGTGAACTGTGCCTCTAAAGGTGTCAACTATCTGCTTAATGTTGGACCGACGGCTGAAGGCGTGATTCCGCAGCCCAGTGTGGATCTGCTAAAGCAAGTGGGAGAATGGCTGGAGCGTAATGGTGAGGCCATTTACGGTACGGGTGCCAGTCCGTTTCCGGTCGATCCAGACTGGGGGCGGATCACGACCAAGGAGAACAAGCTTTACCTGATGGTGAAGCAATGGCCGGCAGATGGTAAATTGTCTTTGGCAGGACTGCGTAACAAGGTGACCTCGGCGAACGTGCTTGGCGACGAGAGCGGCGTTGTCGATATTGACCAGAAGGGGGATACGGTAACGCTGTCTCTTCCTGAGACAGCTCCGGAACCGATTGTCTCTGTTGTTGCGGTGACGCTTGATGGCGCTCCGGATGTCGAAGAACTCGTCATTCAGACTGGTTCGTCCAGCATACTGTTGCCCATGCATATGGGTGAAGTCAGTGGCAGTGCCACAGTAAGTGGCGCCGGTTACACGGAGAAGTGGACCGAGGAAGATAACCGCGTCACATGGCGGTTCAGATTGAAAACCCCCGGTGAGTACAAGGTTGCTGCTGTCACCTTTGGCCGCAAGCGGGTGCCAGAACGATTCGGCAATCATGAGCTTGCGGTCAGCGTTTGCGGTCAAACGCTCAAAGGTGTTGCCGGGGCAAAAGACATCGATCTGAGCGAAGATGCCCCGGGCCCACAAAAGCCCCGCAGCATCCTAGGAACGATCACGGTTGATGCTGCCGGCGAATATGAGGTGTCACTCGCCGCCGAGAAACTGGATCCCGAAAGCAAGACCGGACTCCAGTTGTTCGGGGTAGAACTTATCCCACATGGGCAGTGAGTAGTGATCGGTGATCAGTGACGTTGTGTATACCCGTTTTGTATTGAAAGTTAGTTCTATCTAGGTACATTTATTTGCCATGTCAGCAAGAAAGACAGAGAGTAAGAAATC
>CAZRCN010000122.1:0-7889 GCA_964598575.1 uncultured Victivallales bacterium
AGTGGATGATTTAATTGACCCTCAACAGGAATTGAACAAGAGAAGGTCTCAAGCACTCCACATGCTAAATACTACCGCTGGTTCCGGATTCATAGTTACAGAAGGAGCCTTGGATACCAAAGAAGAACAAAGATTAGAGAGAATGGGCTCATCCCCTGGGATTAAAGTTAGAGCCAGGAAGGGTTATGGATTAAATCAAGGTATTTGGAGAATAGACCCACCTCAACTATCAGATGGGCATCTTAAGTTAGCAGAGCTATCAGACCAGGAATTAAAAGAAATATCAGGAGCCAGAGATATGTTAGGGTTTGCTCCGGACAGACAGGAATCAGGAGTTGCCTTACAGCTAAGAAAACAGCATGGTTTGATAACCACCGAACCCTTATTTGACAACTTCCAATGGACTCAGAGAATATTGGGAGAAACCATACTAGAATTCATTCGTAAAGCGGATGTCCTTTCTGAAGAAGAAATGCTAAGCATAGTCCAGGAAAGACATCTCAAGCATGACTCTGAGGAAATATCCAGAGCACTTGAATCAAGGAAGATAGGAAAGTATCAAATGGTAACCACTACCAGAAGGAATACTCCCACCCAGAGAATGCTTGACTTTGAACAGATGATAGCAGGACTAAGAGAAGGGATACCAATCCCGATGGAAATGATAATACAAGCTAGTGACTTCCCTAACAAGGAAGAGATAATAGAAGCAATTAAACGACAGCAGCAGGTTCAAGCCCCTCCAGTAGATGGGCAAAGACCTAGCCAGCAGTCGGCTCCAGGTGGAGCACCCCCACCCTCAAGGGGAATTTGAGGCGATTTCCTGCCCCTAGCAGGTAAAAAACAAGGAGGACAGAATGGCTGAGACAAACAAACAAGAGTTGGACAAAGTATTAGAGAAGGAAGGCTTGACCCCTGAGGATTTAGAGAATTTATCCGAAGAGGAGAGAGCCGAACTCTTGAAGGGCCAAGAACCAGCCAAGCCCGAAGAGGAAAAACCTCAGGAGGATGATAAAGACCGTCAAATCAATGGTCTTTTGTCGGACCTTCAAAGAGAGAGGGCTGCAAAGAGAGAACAGAAAGAACAGCTTGATGCCTTAAATGAGAGATTGGCTAAAGCTGAGGAATCTGTTAAGGAGTTCTCTCAGAAGAAGGAAGAGGATTTGGACATCGGAGAGGATGAATATCTTCAGGCCAAGCATGCTAAGAAACTGCTTAAACAAGAGATTGCAAGAGTGGAGAAAGGGATAATGGATAAAGTATCACCCACAATTCAAAATCTTGAAGGAAGATTACTTAGTATCTCAGAGAATGAGACTAAAGCTAAGTATGCTCCGGCTAAAGTAGGGAAAGACCTTGCCTATGATGAAGTCCTCAAGAATGGCTTAGGCCCACTGCTTAAGGACAACCCTGAATACAGGCAGGTTATTAGGCGTGCCGCAAATCCGGCAGAGGAAGCATACAGAATCGGTTTGACTCATCCTAAGTTTCAGGATTTGATGAAGAAACGCTCTCAGCAAGAGTTAGTTGATAAGTTATCCAGAGGGAAGCCCAAAACAGGAGTCGGAGGAAGCGGAGCAACTAAGACTACCGATTTAAAGACTGCTTCTGTGGATGACCTCTTAAAGCTTTCTGATGAAGAACTTGATAAGCTTGCTAAGAGCCCAGAATAAGGAGTTGAATCATGTCAAATACAACTTTCGCAACTGGTGATGCACTTACTAAGAAAGTGTGGTCAGCCAAACTTTACAAGGAAGCGATGCGTGATACTTTCTTTTCCAAGTTTATGGGAGAGAGTGCCAATAGTATCGTTCAGGTAAAGAAAGAGTTAACTAAATCCAAAGGTGATAAGGTTACTTTTGGTCTCAGAATGAGATTAACAGGAAGTGGGGAATCAAGCTCAACAACTGGTATTACACTTGAAGGGAATGAAGAGGCTTTGACTTTCTACGACTTCGATGTATCTCTAACTGAGAGAGGTAATGCGGTGAAAGCAGGTTCTACTTTAGACCTACAAAGGCCAGCATTTGACCTAAGAACAGAGATGAAAGACGCTCTGAAAGAATGGATTGATGAGAGGATTGAGAAGTTATGTGTTACTGCTGCTATCACTTCTCCGACTGATAATCGGAAAGTTGATAAGACAGGAACAGGTGACATGGCTTCCTCTTACATCTCTCAGGCTAAGAGGGTTGCTCAACTTGCTACTCCTAAGATTAGGCCCATCAAGATTGAAGGTGGAGAATACTACGTAATGTTAGCACATCCATATGTAACTAAGGCTTTGAAAGCTGAGGATGCATGGAAGAACGCTCAATTTTATTCTAACATCAGAGGGAAGAAGAATCCTCTATTTTCAGGTGTAATGGGATTGTGGGATGGCGTGCTTGTTTATGAGTATGACAGAAGTGACCTTCTGTATGATACTTCTAATGAGTATGCTATTTCTCCGTTACTAGGAGCACAAGCATTAGCAGTTGCTTGGGGCAGTTATCCATCTTGGAATGAGAAGTTGTTTGACTACGATACCATTCCAGGTGTTGGAACTAAATTGCTAAATGGAGTTGAGAAAACTGAATTCAACAGTGAAGATTTCGGCATTGTAGCAGTTCAGACTCAGTACACTCCTGATAGCTAAGAAGAACCTTTAAACTAATGGGGGAAATTCATGGCTAAAAAGAGACGCAGGAGAAGAGGATAGAAAACTTGGAGGGGGAGGCAACTCCTCCTCCTTTACCTCAAGGAGTGTAATGAGTAAAAGAGTTTTTATCGTTGGTGGTGGAGAAAGCTTAAAAGGTTTTGACTTCAACAGGCTAGCCGGAGAAGATGTCATTGCTATTAACTTAGCTTATCAATTTATCAAACCCAAAATACTACTTTGGATGGATAGGTCTTTCTATGAGAACCACAAGGAAGAGATTGACCAGCTTAAGTGCTTAAAGTATGCCCCTGATAATGTTATAGCTACCGACTGGACAGAAGATATCAGAGCCTTTAGAACCGGATATCAATTCAAAGGCAAAGAAGGTTTCCACAAAGGAATATACGCTGGTAATCCTGCTTCCACCTTATCAGGCCTTGCTTCTATTTCATTAGCCTTTGCTTTAGGTTATGAGGAAGTCTTTTTATTAGGATTTGATGGAAGCCAAAAACACTTTCATAACGGATACAAGGTTGAGAAGGATATCTCTCATAAGAACATCCGTTACCGAGACCTCAGAGGGCTTAAGGTCTTTAATTGTTCTCTTATCTCAAAGATAGACGCTTTCCCTAAAATTAGCATTGATGATGCTTTATCAGGTAACATCCCTGAGGTGCCTACTAAACAAGATGTATTCTTAGAAGGCTATGCCGGAGCAGGAGATAACATCTGGCAAAGGCCCTTTATTAAAGAATATGCCAAAAGAGTAAAGAACTTCTATCTAATGACTTACTTTCCATTCTTTTATTGGGATATTCCCAATATTAAGTTTGTTAAACCACCTCATTTAAAATTCAGGTCAGCAATCCAAAGTATGAACAGAGGGGACTATAAATGGGTTGATAAACCTAGAGTCAATGAAATACCTAAACCTTCATATTGGGCAGGATTTAAGGCAGATAAGCCAGTAGTAAGTCAGTTTGAACAATCCTGGGATATCAAGGGCAAAGACTTCACAATGCCTGTAAAACCAGAATGGGAGTCAGACGCCAAAGAGATAATCAAAGGGTTCAAGACAAAGAAAAAGATTTGTGTAATTCATTTCCCAACTAAAAGAAAAGAGTGGCAATGCCCAGCTAGAGAACCCAAACCAGAATATTTGCAGATGTTAATTGATAAATATAAAGACGAATATTACTTTGTATCCTTAGCAGATGTTCCCAATGAAGAGTTTTATGTTACTCCAAGAAATATAGATAAAGAATTTCATCATGGAGAGCTAACCTTAGAACAGGTTCTAGGATTGGTTAAGCTGTCTGATTTAGTAATTACCGGAAATTGCTATCTTCTTCCGTTTGCTCTGGCAGTTGGAGCGAAAATCTTCTCAATCTGGGGAGGATGTCAAAAACCAGAGTTGTTTTTAAGCGGTTGGAACTTAAGTAATACAACCTTAGTTGCTCCTGAGCCTTTCTGTAATTGTCTAAACACAAGCCATAACTGTAACAAAGAAATTCCGGAAGAGAAGATAATATCCGCCTTTGAGAACCAGAAGAAAAAGAAAATACTGTTTTATAAAGTGGGGCCGAGATACCACAAACCGATAAGAGAAAACAAATCATTACAATCTTATCAAGTGGAAATTATAAATAAGGAAATTGATATAGAGAAATACATTAAGGACAACCAAATAGATTTAATAATAACAACCCACTATCCTCCGGAAGACATTAAGAAGCTAGGAATAGATTATTTATTTTGCGAGGCGTTTTTAGATGGGGATAAGGTCTTTGACAGGATAGGATATCACTACATACCTAAGAACGAAATCAAGAAGTATGTGGACAAAGTAAGAATCAAGGATATTGATATCCCTAAAAAATCTAAAATGGCACAGCCGATAGAAGTAAGCAAAGATGAGTTCTTTAAGAAATATAATCTAAATAAGAATGATAAATATATAGTTATATTAGGCCAAGAGTTAGGCGATAAAAGCTTAATCCACAGCCATAGCAAAACCATAAAGACCTACCATGACTACATAGACCAACTAGCAACAGATAATCCGGAAGTAAAGTTTATATTCAAACCTCATCCGGTATATTCTACAATCAAGAAGAACTTATCAGGATATATGGACTTCATAGATAAATATCCAAACATCATAAAAGTCAATGAGAGCATTCATTCCTTATTCAACATATTTGACAAGTTTACCGCTTTCAGCTCAACCACGATATTTGAAGGATTATTAAAGGATAAAAAGTTTGCGACTATTGGATATCATTTCTGCGATGACCCTAAGATAGTTTTAAGGCCGAGGAAACTGAAAGGCCTCTATAAAAAGCTAGCAAGGTTCAAGATAGATAAAGTGACAAGAACGAAATATCTTAACTTCATATTGAATTACTATAGAATAGATTTAGGCAGTTCTAAATTATTGGATAGAATAGAAAAAACATCGGAGAATTATTATGCAGCGTAAGTCAACAGAATACATCAAAGATAAGAAAAATATGGTTGGAGTAGAAGTAGGAGTTTACAAAGGTGGGAATGCAAGAAGGCTGGTAACATTGGGATTTTCTAAACTGTATCTCGTTGACCCTTATATCCCATTCAATAACTATGAATTTCACAATAAAGGCAAAATGGACGGTGCCTTAGAACTTATGTTAGAAAGAATGAAACCTCATCTAGAATCAGGAAGGGTGGAGTTTATAAGAGAAACCTCTGTCGAGGGTAGTAAATTATTTCCGGATAAGCATTTTGACTACATTTACATCGATAGCAATCATAGATATGATACTGTAAAAGAGGATTTAAAAGCATGGTATCCTAAGCTAAAGAAAGGTGGTATTTTCTCCGGCCATGATTATGTTTCACCTTCAGTTGCTAAAGCCTGTAAAGAGTTTGCAAAAGCTAAAGGGTTGAAGTTAATATCATGGGCAGAACCAAGACCTTTTGACTATATGAAAAAAGAAGTAAAAATAGATGATGTTCCGGACAGCGACAAGGATTGGGTAATGTTATGAAACTAATAGGCGAGGGAATGAGCAGAAAGGTTTATGATTTAGAGAACGGAACTGTCCTAAAGGTTATGCATGAGAAACCTCAGAACCCCAAGGATATAACAACTTATAAACCTACTGCTAACAAAGATGAGTGGAAATGGTGGAATAAATACAAAGGCACCGATATGGAAAAATACCTTTGCCCTTGCATAGAGCTAAGAGAGAATGGCGATTTAGTAATGAAAAAGGGAAATAAATTCAAATATGAGGATTATAAACATTACGAACTCCCAGGATTCTTAGACGAATATCAGAGAAGGTTCGGAGGGCTAAGGGAGATTGATGGCAGATTGGTAAGTATAGATTATCATCTGGGATTTAACAGCACAGAGAAACAAAGATTTTATAGGCTCATGCCCCCAGGAAGAATATACGAATATCGAAGGAAACAGCCGGAAAGAGATATAAACACCGTTGTCAAACGCAGATGGGTTTATGTTAACCAGATAAAAGGCGAAGTTTCAGTAAGCAAGGAAATGAGAGAAATAATAGGAGAATGGGGAAGAAAGGTCTTGCCAATCCTATTAAGAAAAGATGACGATGGATATACTCTAATGGATGGCGGAAAAAGACTAGAAGCACATACTTATTATAATTTCTCAGCAGTAGAGGCCTTTGTCTTTGACAAACAGATTCAGGGATTAAAAGTTAAACTCGGTGGCAGAGAGATGTTTCTAGATAAAGACGGACAAAAAGACTTAGGACTGGCGGAACACAACGAACATCTAAAAGCACCGGATATTCATCCTAAGAAACCAGATGGCAAAAGACCGTCAGGGATTAAAGACTTTGATATGCACTTAGCAGAGAATATCCATATTCACCTTCCCGGAAGAGTGAGATTGGATTTGAATATACAAGAATTAGAAGACTTAGAGAGGTTATTATGGCAGAAATAGGATATCTACATTCACAGATTTTAATTGACAGCGAACCAAAAAGAAGAACCAATATGGCTATGATAAAAAAGGTAAAGGGCAAGGATTCATTCCATTTATACTTTAGAGACCTTTCTGTCAGATTAAGCCCAAAGGAGTTTGAAATCCTAAAAGATAAAGTCAAGAAAATAGCAAACAAAGTTAGGGGAAAATACCCCAATGATATTTAGGAGGAGTTATGTCAATAGATAAAGATGATATTTTAACCGCAGTGAATAAGAGACTAGCCAGAAATGAAACAGACATTGACCAAGAACTAAAGGCAGTGCTGGAAGATGTTGCTTTAGTGATACCAGTTTTTAATTCCACTTATGAGGCTACCACTGTAGCCAGCCAGAGAAGTTACCCTTTAGATGATTTACCAGTTAGAGATATTATCTCAGTCCAGATAGAAGGTGATATTCCTTTAACTAAGATTGGAGACTTTCCGGCCTATTTAAGTATGATAGCCGATGACGCTCAAGAAGAGGAGCCTGAGAAATACTGCATTGAAGGCAATCGCCTTTACCTTGCTCCTATTCCTGACCAAGAATACGACATAACTTTGACTATATCAGATTTAAGTTTGAATGTAGATAGTATAGATTTACCAGACAGATATGAGGAACTTCTTATTGAAGGGGCTTGTTATAAGGTTTTAGGTAGTTATGGATTGCTGGGGACAGAACAAGGGCAATCTCATCTAGCTTTATACAGAGACCTTAGAGACAAGTTAGAGTCTAAAGAAACCTCAAACATGGTTACTGGTAAGGTAGCTTATAGGGACATAGAATAATTAAGGAGGAAATATGCCTTGGACTAATGACATTGAGAACACAAATCCACCTGATATCGGTGAATCGCCTCGGTTAGGGGCAAGCAGGATTAGAGATTGGAAGGAAGCAGTTTGCGAAAGATTAAAAGAAATCTTCTATGGCTTTGAGCCGGATGACTCAGAGGACGATGACACAAAGAAAGGGGTAATTGACTTACCTTTTCACAAGCAAGCCTCAGCACCTTCGGAGACCTTGGATAAGATTAAACTTTATGCTAAGGAAGTTAGTGGAGTCACAGAGTTATTTGCCAAAGACAGCGATGGGAATGAGAAACAATTAACTGACCAAGGGAAGATAAATTTATCCGATGAGGATGTGGTTTTTCTTACAGGTGACCAGACTGTTGCAGGAGAGAAAACCTTCTCTGATGAAGCAACTTTCTCTGGTGAAGCAACTTTTAATGATGGGATAGATATGGCCAAAAACC
>CAZRCN010000123.1:0-7851 GCA_964598575.1 uncultured Victivallales bacterium
TACTCGTAATCCGTTCTCGTCGCCGTTCTCGTTAACCGATTCCCCGTTTTCATACGTTTTATACAACTTTTGACACTACTCTCTACCTTCAAATCAGACCACTTCATATCGTCGTGTATTCGTTCCCATGCATGGGCGGCTCAGCGCCCCATGCAGGCCCGGAATACAGACGGAAGCTGCTCCAGAATCTGCTGGGGGGTCAGTCCCGCCTGTGAGCAGCAGCAAGCCGCCTGGTCGCCAGCCATGCCGTGCAGGTAGACCGCCGACGACGATGCATCGAACCCATCGAGCCCCTGCGCAACCAGACTACAGACCATGCCGCCCAGCACATCCCCGCTCCCACCGGTAGCCATCCCCGGATTCCCCGTCAGGTTTATGGCCATACGCTGCGCATCGGCAACCAGCGTACCAGCCCCCTTCAGCACAACCGTTGCGCCGTAGCGCGTAACGATTGCGCGTGCCGCTTCTTCGCGCCCGGACTGGACTTTCGACGCCGCCTGTCCCAGCAGCCGGCCCGCCTCCCCCGGATGCGGCGTCAGAATCGTGCGGGCAGCGCGTCTCTGCCGCCAATCCGGCATGCGGGCAAGTAGGTTCAAGGCATCCGCATCCATCACGAGATACGGATGCTCCAGATCCGCCAGTTGCTGCAAAAGCTTCATCCCATCGGGGTGACACGTCATCCCGGGTCCAACCAGAATGGCATCAAAGGACGCCAGCGTGGACCGAATCGCATCCAAGGCATGGGCCGCAAGGCCTCCCTCCGATTGCATGGGGGCTGCATGGACCATGACTTCGGGCACCAGAACAGCCACGGTATGCGCAATGCTCTCCGGGACCAGGGCCGAAACCAACCCCGCACCACTCCGGCAAGCTGCCCGCGATGCCAAACCGACAGCACCACTGTATCCGGGGGCTCCCCCTACAATAAGTACCCGCCCAAAATGCCCCTTGTGGCTGCTGCGAGCCCGACGCGGCAGCACGGCAGCAACGTCTGCCCGCGTCAATACGGACAGCGTAGCGGCAGGCTCTTCCGGTAAAAATGCAGCTGGTATCCCGATATCGAGCACCTGCACGCTACCCACATGATCCAGCCCCCCGGGCAGCAGCATGCCTCTTTTCGGGCAGCCCATGGTCACGGTCCAATCCGCCCTGACGGCTGGCTCTGACACTTCTCCCGTTTCGGCATGAACCCCTGACGGCATATCGACGGCAATCACGGTTGCCCGTTCCCCGACTCTCTCAAGAACACGAATGGCGGACGCAGCGGGCTCGCGCGGTGCACCTTTGGCCCCCGTCCCCAGCAATCCATCTACCACGACATCAACCGGATCCGGAACATACCAAGCCTCCCACTGATCGGGCCGCACCAGCGTATGAACAGGAATCCGTCCATCCAAACGCTGAAAATGCCGCCGAGCATCTCCCTGTACTGCATCAACGTCACAGGCCAGGAGAATTTCAAGGTCCATCCCGTCCGCCGCAAGATAGCGTGCCGCCGCAAAAACATCCCCGCCGTTATTGCCCTTGCCGGCAAACAACCGCACAACCGGACGCGGCACCCCACGCAGGGCACATAGCCGCCGAATTACGTGCGCCAGCCCACATCCGGCCCGATCCATGAGCACGTAGCCCGGAACCCCCAGCTCTTCCATGGTTCTGCGGTCCATTTCGCGCATTTGTTTGCCGGTCACGGCCTGCATCCATCATCTCCTTTCCCCATAACGAGGGCTTGCGCCACCGCGTAGTGCCGCGTATGCGCCAAACTGACCAGAATACGCGTCACCCCCCACTGCTCTGCATAGTTTTGGGCTGCCCCCGCGAGCGATACCGAGGGCGCACCGCTCTCTTCATCTTTCGTCACTTCGATATCCAACCACCCAACATGCGGCCCAATCCCCGTCCGCAGTGCCTTGGCAACCGCTTCCTTGATCGCAAAACGTGCCGCAAAATGTTGTTCCGGAAACGCCTTTTCCTGGCAGTACCGGGACTCGGATGCCGTAAACACCCGCGCCAGGAATTGTTTGTCCCAGCGAGACAAAACCGCGCGTATGCGGTCATTTTCTACTAAGTCAATACCGGTTCCGAGGACAACCTCATTCTGCATGGTCACAATCCGCCTCCAAATGCAAAACAGCCAGTAGCTGGCGTACGGCCTGCTCCAAGCCACAAAACACGGCCTCGGCAATCACGCTGTGCCCGATATTGAGCGTATGTAACCCCGGGATGGCCAGGACCGGTTTGACATTCCCGCAATGCAGCCCATGCCCGGCATTCACCTGCAACCCGTGCTGCACCGCATAGGCACCGGCCTCCACGAGCCGCGCCAGCTCGGCCTCACGTGCCGCACCATTCACATCGCAATACGTCCCTGTATGCAGTTCCACGACGGGTGCACCAACAGCCAGTGCTGCATCCAATTGCGCCACATCGGGATCAATAAACAGACTCACCCGAATACCAGCAGCCTGTAATTGTTCCACAACAGGTGCCAACGTTGCCTGTGTACCGGCCGCATCCAGCCCACCCTCTGTTGTCAACTCCTGCCGCTTCTCCGGCACCAGGCATACTTCGTCCGGACGAACATCCAGCGCAATGCGTACAATATCTTCCGCAACCGCCATCTCCAGATTCAGCGGCACGCGTAACCGCTCACGCAGGGCATATACATCCGCATCCTGAATATGACGCCGATCCTCCCGCAAATGTACCGTAATGCCAGCCGCCCCGGCCGCCTCGCAGATACCGGCTGCCCGCACAACCGATGGATACGGCGTCCCACGTGCTTGCCGTAATGTCGCCACATGATCAATATTCACTCCCAATCGCGTCACGTCTACCTCCCGCTCTCCCCTTGGCTTTTCCTATACAAATATCAGCCTACAGCTTTCTGTCTGTTTTCCAGTGCTCCATCCGGTGCCACGCGCCGCAAGGCTCGCTTACCATCTTCCCCAACTACCAGGACGTGCGCGGCATCTTCGGTCCAGCACCCCGTATTATAGTACTGTACCCCATTACATGCCAGATCTTCGGGATGATGTGTATGCCCACAGGTGATGGCGCAATACCCTTCCTTGGCGGCAAAGGCCGTAGCATGTGCAATCACATGCTGATTCAAAACCCGGTAGACAGAGGGGAATCGTTTCGCAAAATCGGTTACATGCGTCCGGGAGCCTAGCACGCGCGTACAGCATTCATACACGACTTTCACGGGCAACAACAAGAACCGTATACTCGGCATGAGGTGGTCAAAGTGGTCCCCATGCTCAATATACAGATCGTGGTCCATCGTCCAGCGCCGCCCCCGTGCCACTGCATGTTGCCCCTCAAGCTCAAAGGCATTGTCATGATTGCCCCCTAACCATATCACCGATTGTTCCCGCGACATCTCCCGCAATTGCTGCAGCACCGCCCGATGCGAAGCCGGCATGCGAGCCTCCGACTTGAAACGGGTCACCACATCCCCGTTGAGTACGAGCCGCACCTCGCGTGGAATCTGCCGCAAAAACGCAAGAAACCACTCGGCCCGGCACTGCCGCGACCCCAAATGCACATCGCTGGTTATCCATGTTATCACTTCATCTGCTCCTTGTTCCCTCCGAACCTACCCCGATTCCGGCCTCCTGTCTACTCCTACACGTTATATGTGTTTTTTGTTAAGAAGCGCATACGCATTGCCGGTGCAGCCCGCCTATGCTATCTGTCTTGTACTGGCAGCGTGTCGTGAAAAGAAGTTGATGTTTTGCGCAGGCGCGTGTATACATTTCGTGAAAAAGGAGATGCAAATATGGGCAAAGACAGCAAGAAGAAGATGTGCAAGTGGAAAAAAAAGGACTTGAAAAAGGAGTTGGCGGCCTTCTCGGATGCGGTCCGTGACAGCAAGTTTGCCTGTTCGGGTTGCCTGCGCGTGGCACACAGTGCCAAACAACTTTGTCACCCGGTAGCGCTGGAAGGTACCAGGAAATAGGCAGCCCGGAACGAGCATGGAGTGAACCGATGAAAACGCCACAGCCTCTGCGTACCCGCGCCCGCACCGCGCCGGGCCTATATGCCGTCATTGAGCTTGGCTCCACATCGGTCCGGATGATCATTGCGGAAGTGCTCCGCAGCGGCAATACCCGTGTCCTGGATTCCCTCCAGCAAGCCATTTCGCTGGGGCGCGACACCTTTACCAGCAGCACGATCGGACAAGCCACAACCGAGGCTTGCGTGGCCGCTCTTAAAAGTTTTTCCAAGGTAATTGCGGAATATAACATTACCGATCCGGGCCGCATCCGGGCCGTGGCGAGTAGCGCAGTGCGTGAGGCATCGAATCGCAGCCTGTTCCTGGATCGGATGCAAATCGCCACCGGCATTCAAGTGCAAACCCTGGAGGAGGCGGAAGTCAATCGCCTGACCTATCGCGCCGTGCGCCCCATCCTCGGCAAGCAGCCGGCCTTCCGCCAGCAGGACACACTCGCCATTGAGGTAGGCGGCGGCAGTACAGAAGCCCTCATGTTTCACCGTGGGAAGGTGACGCGCTCTCACATGTACCGACTTGGGTCTTTACGTCTGGCCCAGTCACTCGATAACCTGGCCGTCTCCCGACAGCGCACCTGGCAGATTATGCGGCAGACGATCGATCAGACCGTCGAGCAAATCCGTACCTCCATCCAGCCGGTGCGATCTCTCACCATTCTCGGATTGGGTGCTGACCTCCGCTTTGCCCTCAGTATCCTGCAGCCGGAATGGGACCGCCAAAGCCTGACATCGGTTCCGATTGCCGCTCTCACGACTTTTACGGAGGAGATTCTTTCCCTCTCCACGGAAGAACTGGTCATGCGCCATCACATATCCCTGGAAGATGCCGAAACCGTTCGGCCAGCCCTCTTGATCTATTGTCGGTTGGCGGCAAGCCTGAAAGTTCGGCGGATCTATGTGGCTGAAGTCAATATACGAACCGGTCTGCTTCTTGAAATGGCGTCCGGCGGGGTATGGACACGGGAATTCAAGAACCAGATCACGAACTCCGCGGTCGAGGTTGCTTCCCGGTATCAGGTGGATATGCGCCATGCGCGGCATGTTTGTGCCTATGCCCTCAACATCCTGCGCTTCCTGCATCAGGATGACGATGTCCCGGCGCGCGAGGAAATGATTCTCACGGTGGCGGCGCTCCTGCACGAAGTGGGCGGATTCATTAATGCCCGTGCTCATCACAAGCACTCGTACTACATCATTGCCAATACGGATCTTTTTGGCCTCAGCACACGCGACATCATGCTGGCCGCCTTGGTTGCCAGATACCACCGCCGCTCACCCCCCAAGGCTAGTCATGCTGCCTTCACGCAACTGGCCCGGCAGGACCGGCTCATCGTCATACAATTAGCTGCCATCCTACGCGTCGCCAATACGCTGGATGCCAACAAAAACCGTACCCCTCTCCATTTGACCTGTCGCCGGCAAGGCCGCGTATTGCTTCTGCTCGCTGACGTCATGCAGCCCCTCTCCCTTATCCAGCAACAGGTCAGCGAACGGGCGGATTTGTTCACCCAGGTGTATGGAATGGATGTCGTCGTACGCCAAACAAGCAAAGAAAGAGAATAACGACATGAACCACCCAACCGACCCATTTCTAAACCGCGAACTGAGCTGGCTCGCCTTTAACGAACGCGTCATGGCCGAAGCCGCCAACCCAGAGGTGCCGCTGCTCGAACGCCTGTTTTTCCTGTCCATCACCGCCTCCAACCTGGATGAATTTTTCATGGTGCGCGTAGGCGGCGTCAAACTCATGCAAGCCGCCGACATCCATGATGCGGATCCGGCGGGCTACACCCCCACGGCTCTGGCAGCCGCCATCAACCAGCAGGTGCGCTTGCTGTTAACGCATATGGAAAAGGTATACCGTGAACAACTGGTGCCCGATATGACGGCGGCAGGCTTGCGGCAACGGTCTGTGGCGGATTTGACCCCGGCCCAGCTTGCCAGCGTTGAGACCCTATTCGATAATCGGATCTTTCCGCTCCTGACCCCGCAAGCCATGCGCCCCGGCCGTACCTGCCCGCTGCTCCAGAACCTATCCCTGTACCTGCTGGTCATCCTCGCCCCCGAAAAACGCAAACGAACCCCACGCTATGCGCTACTGCCGATACCCCGCAAACTCCCACGCTTCCTCCCGGTATCCAATACCGATTCCGGTAAAACAGATTTTGTTCTCGTCGAAGACGTGATTGCCCACCATATTGCAGCACTCTTTTCCGGCATTTCCGTACGCGAGTGTGTTGCGTTCCGCACTACGCGCAATGCGGATATACATGTCGATGAATCGTACGCCCAGAACCTGGCAAGGGCCATGCACCGTGTGCTTCGTCGCCGCAAAACCAGCGGCTGTGTTCGCCTTGAAGTTTCCGGTGATGCATCCCCGGGAGCGGTAGCCTATCTCCAACGCATTTTCGCCGTTGCCCCCGACGATACCTACCAGCTCAACATGCCCCTGCAAACCAACGACTTTCTGGACTGGCATGGGCAGGAAGGCCTCACGCATCTGCAATATGCCGATTGGCCCCCGAACCAGCCCGCAGATATTGACCCCGGTCGCGGACTCTTCGAGCAGATCACCACGAGCGATAGGCTCTTGTCCCTGCCCTTTGAGTCGTTCGACCCGTTTGTCCGGTTTCTTGACGAAGCATCCACCGACCCCGACGTGCTGGCCATCAAAATGGTTTTGTACCGGACCGGGAAAGACAGTCCCATCATCGACGCGCTCACACGTGCGGCAGCAAACGGGAAATCCGTGACGGCCCTCGTGGAACTCAAGGCACGCTTTGATGAGGAAAACAATATCGCGTGGGCCGACCGACTCGAGCGGCACGGCGTACAAGTTATTTACGGCATCAAAGGCCTCAAGACCCATGCCAAAATCTGCCTGGTTGTACGTCAGGAGGACGAGGGTATCGTCCGGTACGTACACCTGGGAACGGGGAACTACAACACCAGGACGGCCAAACTATACACAGATGTCAGCCTGTTTACCCGAAACGATGAATTTGGATCCGATGCATCCGCCTTCTTCAATACGGTCTGCGGTTATAGCGAACCCCAAGCCTACCTCAAATTCGTCCAAGCCCCCATTGCTCTGCAGCAGCGCCTGGTGGAACTCATTGACTTTGAAACCGCCCAGCGCGCACAAGGGCGTAAAGCACGCATCCAAGCCAAAATGAATGCGCTGGTAGATCCGGTTGTCATTGCCGCCTTGTATCGCGCGTCGCGGGCCGGTGTAACGATCGACCTCATTGTCCGTGGCATTTGCTGTCTGCGCCCTGGCCTCCCACAATGCAGCGAAAACATCCGCGTCATCTCCGTCATTGACCGATTCCTCGAACATAGCCGGATCTTTGCCTTTCATCACGGAGGTAGCAAACAGGTCTATATCTCCAGTGCCGACTGGATGCCCCGTAATCTGAACCGCCGGATTGAACTCATGGTTCCGGTGGAAAACCGCAAAATCCGCAAACGCCTCAGCGCCATTCTCAAGGCCTGCCTGGCAGACAACAGCAAAGCCTGGCGCATGCAGCCTGATGGCACCTATGAGAAGGTCGCGCAACTGAGCGCATCGGGTCGGACATCCCCGGTACGGGCGCAGGAAAAACTCTACCGGCAAGCCGTCCAGGACGCGAGCGAGACCAAGGCCGCCAGACGCATCACCTTCGATCCGCACCTACCGGGAACAGCCGCTACCCCCTAACCTGTACCTTCATGTCAAACCACAAGACATTGTGGTTTCGCTTTCCTGTACACACAATATATACGCCCTATTTCGGACCACGATTACTCCGGGTAGGAGCCGGGGTTACCCCCGGCGCCCCCCACAGATCCGTA
>CAZRCN010000124.1:0-7845 GCA_964598575.1 uncultured Victivallales bacterium
ATACAGCAAGCAGACGATACGCCTGGAAAGCCGGAAGTCTGCCGGAACCCCGTTGCGGAAAATGGGCGGCTACCAACTGACTGATCGCGGACGAGGGAAATCCCCGGGCTTGCTTTCGCATGGTTAGCGGTATACAAAAGGCAGGCATATATGGACACGGATAGCCTTACGATGGCTGAATGTGTTGAAAAGAAGCCATACTTGTGCTGAAAAAGGTTCTGTCGGTTGGACGGAATACGAACACAGAGGGGGATAAGAGAATGATAGAGAAGATTGCGGTGCAATTGTTCACGTTGCGTGACTATACGAAGACGGAAAAAGATTTTGCAGAGAGTCTGGAAAAGATCAGTCGGATCGGGTACAAGGCGGTGCAGCTTTCGGCCGTGGGGTGTATGAATGGTGAGAATCCGGCGGTTTCGGCCGAGCAAGCCCGTAAGATGCTGGATGATCATGGTCTCACTTGCATTGCAACCCACCGTCCCTGGGATGCCCTGCAACAGCAGGTAGAGGCAGAGATTGCTTTTCACCAGACGCTTGGGTGTACCTTTGCCGCTGTCGGTGGTATCCCCGCCAAGAAGTATGAGACCAGCTATGATGGGTACCGGCGCTGGTTGGATGATGCCCGTACGGTCATCGAAAAGCTGAAAGCGGCAGGCATTCGGTTTGGGCATCATAACCATGCCAAGGAATTCTATCGCCCGGAGCGGCATGGTGCCACATTGGAAGATATCCTGATTGAGGAGGGGGGCGCTGACCTGATGCTGGAACTGGATTTGTACTGGATTGCCCATGCAGGGGTGAATCCGCAGCGCATTCTTGAGCGTTGCCAGGGCCGTGTTCCGGTTATTCATCTCAAGGACAAGGAGGCACAAGCCGATACGAATGATTGCCGGATTGCCCCGATTGGGGAGGGCGGTATGGATTGGCCGCATATCCTGCGTACTTGTGAGGAGGCCGGCGTTGACTGGTATGCGATTGAGCAGGACCAGTGCTACCGCGACCCCTTCGATTGCCTGCGGTCCAGCTATGTGTATTTTGAAAACGTAAAGCTCGCCGATAGCTAGTACCCTTTCGGGGGGTAGACTAGGCCTTCGGCAGCCGGTCTTGCAAGGCTTGATGGATGGTGCGCGCCAAAGCGGGCCCGATGCCGGCTACGGCGGCAATGCGCTCCGGCCCGGCCTGCTGGATGCGACGCACGGACCCGAAGGTCTGTAACAGTTGCTCTTTGCGTTTCTCCCCGACGCCGGGAATACTATCTAGAATGGACTCCCGCAATCGTCGATTGCGGAGGTTGCGATGGTAGGTGATCGCGAACCGGTGGGCCTCGTCGCGGATGCGCTGCAGGACCTTGAGGGCGGGATCTGTCCGCTTGAGTTGCAAGGGCGGGCTATCGGGTTGCAGAAAAATCTCTTCTTGTCGTTTGGCGAGGGAGGCCACGGGGAGTGTAAGCCGCAAATGCTCCACGACCTGCTGGGCAGCCTGGAGTTGGGTGATACCGCCGTCGACAAGCAGTAAATCCGGCAGAGGCAGACAATCTTCGCTTAATCCACGTAGCCTGCGCTGCACGGCTTCTGCGATCATGGCGGGGTCATTGCTGCCAATGATCGTACGAATCCGGAATCGCCGATACCGGTTTGGTGCTGGCAGACCGTCGACGGCGCAAACCATACTGGCAACCGCGTATGTCCCCATGATATTCGAGATGTCAAATGCTTCGATTACACGCGGTGGTTTTGGCAGGCCCAGGTGCTGGGCCAAGCCACGAATACCTTGCAAGGCATCTTCGCGGCGCATCCTTGGGCTAGGGGCTGCCCTCGCATTTTGGCGGACTGCCTGCTGCACAAGCATCATGGTATCGCGCAGTTCAGCGGCTTCTTCAAAATCCAGCTTCGTCGCAGCTTCTTTCATTTGGTCGCGTAGTTCGCGGATGAGATCAGGGCGTTTGCCGCGCAAAAAGGCACAGGCTTCCTCGAAGCGCGCCCGGTACTCGGTAGCGGAAATGCGGGCAATACAGGGGGCGGAGCAGAACCGGATGATATCGTTGTGGCAATGACGGTAGGTCTGTTCGTCGGGTGAAGCAGGGGTACATTTGCGAAGGCCGAAGCGTCGCTCCAGGAAATCGATGGTTGCGCGGGCCGCACGCGAGTTCACGTAGGGCCCAAAATACTGCGCGGTATCGTTGCGGCGGATTCGGACGGTTTCAAATCGCGGAAGCGCCAGTGCCATGTCGGCGCGAATGAGCAGGAAGCGCTTGTCGTCTTTCAGTAAAATGTTGTACCTGGGCCGATATTTCTTGATCAGCTCGCTTTCGGTCAAAAGGGCGGCAGCCTCGTTGTGCACGACAATCGTCTCAATGTCTGTGATGCTGTTGACCAGGCTGCGCAACTTGGGGTCGGAGCGCTGCAAGGCCGCTTTCCTAAAGTAGGATTGCACCCGCTTGCGCAGGTCTACCGCTTTGCCTACATATATAATGGTGCCGGTGTTGTCCCGCATAAGGTAGCAACCCGGTTTGTGGGGTAGGTTTTCCAGAATATCGCGTATACGTGCGGATGGTCTCATGCTTTGTGCCTATGGGTAGGTGGTGCCTTTCGTTAAAACCCATCTGGATTATAGGAGCAAAGCGGGCCGAGTACGACACAAAACCGGTTAGAGGTAGATGACGATAAATGCCGACGTTGCGGGGTTTGGTTCAAATGGGTGTGTTTCGGGGTGTGGTGTTGGTTTATGGTTTTATTTTGGTGCTCATTTTTGCGTTTCTGTGTTCATTGGCGCATAGTGGGTGCCATCTTTTGTTGGTAAAGATCCTTAAATGCAAGGCTGTTTTGTTGTTTTGGTAAAGTTTGCCAAAAAAGCTTGATAACTGTTGCTTTCTTTTGTAAGGTTTTCCCATTGTGAGATTACATATAGGAGAATAGCGGAACAGCGGGTTGGGAGTATAGCATGAGTGAGAAAAAGATGACGGGTGGAGAAGCTTTGGTGCGCTGTTTGGAGAATCAAGGCGTCGAATATGTGTTTGGCTTGTCCGGCGGAGCAGCCTTGCCGATGTTTGATGCGTTGGTAGACTCCAAAATCAAGTTGATCTTGGTGCGCCACGAGCAAGGGGCAGCCCACATGGCAGACGGATATGCCCGTGCAACGGGAAAAACCGGGGTTGTGCTTGTTACAAGCGGTCCGGGGGCGACAAATACGATCACGGGGATCCTGACGGCCAACATGGACTCTGTTCCCATGGTGGTTTTGACGGGACAGACGATCAGTGCCATGCTTGGCAAAGATGCCTTCCAGGAGGCGGATGTGTTCGGCACCACGATGCCGGTCGTCAAGCATAGCTATTTAGTGAAGCGGACCGAGGATATCCCGCGCTTTGTGCGGGAGGCGTTTCATATTGCCTCGACGGGGCGACCGGGTCCGGTTCTGATTGACATTCCCAAGGATCATAGTTCGGGGCCGTTTGAAGGGGATTTGTTCCCGGATATGGACTTGCCGGGGTATCAGGCCGAACCCGATGCACCGGATGAGGACGAAATAACGGCCATAGCGGCAGCTTTGAATCAGTCGCGACGCCCCGTGATTCTGGCGGGACACGGGGCCTTGATTGCCCATGCGGGTGATATGGTGCGGCAATTGGCGGAGAGGCTGCAAGCGCCGGTCACAACCACCCTGCTGGGGAAAGGTGCCTTTCCGGAAAACCATCCGCTTTCGCTCGGGATGCTCGGGATGCATGGCACTGCCTATGCGAACAAGGCGCTGGTTGAATGTGACCTGATCATGTCCGTGGGATCGCGCTACGATGACCGTATTATCGGCAAAGCATCGGCCTTTTGCGAAAAGGCTGTACGTATCCATATTGATATTGATGCGTCGGAATTCGGCCGGATGATTCCTTGTCATCATACCTGTAAGGGTGATGCCCGGCGGGTACTGGAGGAACTGCTTCCGCTGACAGGTGCTCTCGACACGAAAGCATGGCTCAGCAAGCTTGATACCTATAAGAAGCGCTACCCGCTGCAATACAAAAAGCGGGGCGGTCTCAAGATGCAGCATATCCTTGATGTGCTGGATGAGATGACCGCAAGCCGGGCGATTGTCACGACGGACGTCGGGCAGCACCAGATGTGGGCCGCGCAGTTCTGCAAGACCATTGAGCCTGATACCTGGCTGAGCTCAGGGGGAGCCGGCACAATGGGGTACGGGTTCCCGGCGGCGATTGGTGCTGCCTTCGGACGCCCGGATAAGCAGGTATGGGCCGTGGTGGGGGATGGAGGTTTCCAGATGACGATGAGTGAACTGGCAACCGCCGCCATCAATAAGATCCCGGTGAAGATCCTGATCTTGAATAACCGCTATCTGGGGATGGTGCGTCAATGGCAAACACTCTTTTATGACGACCGGAAGAGCGGGGTGGACCTGGAAGGCAATCCCGACTTTGCCAAATTGGCAGAGGCCTATCCGGGCGCCAAAGGGTTTACCCTCAAGCGGGCTGCTGATATTCGCAAGATCCTGACACGTGCCATGGAGTATAACGATGGGCCTTGTGTTATTAATGCGTTTGTCGAGAAGCAGGATAATGTGTTTCCGATGATTCCGTCGGGCGCACCGCTGGAGGAGATGCTGATAGATGAGCCGAAACCCTCGCAGAAGCTTGCGAAGCCGACGGGTTCGACGTAAGCAGCATTCGGGAGACAATCGTCACAGAGCTATCATATGATCAGGAGGGAAAGAAGATGTCGGAAGCAAGTAAAACGCATACAATCAGCGTATATGTTACAAACCGCCCCGGGGTATTGGCCCGGATCGCACAAGTCTTTTCGCGGAGAGGATTCAACATTGACTCGCTGGTCGTGTCCTCGACAACTGACGGCCGTTATTCGCGCATGACCATTGCGGCCAAAGGTGAGGCCGATGGGTTGGAACAGATTATTCTACAACTTGGAAAATTAATCGATGTGGTGCACTGTGTGGATCATGCGATGGATTCTGCCGTGATACGCGAGTTGGCACTGCTGAAAATACGGATTGAGGCAGAGGCACGGGCGGAGGCGTTCCAGATTTGTGAGCACTTTGGTGCAAAAACCGTTGATCTTACTGCGGGTTCCATGATTATTATGGTGACTGGGCACTCGGACAAGGTTGATGCATGTGTGAATATGCTGACAAAGTTCGAAGTTGTAGAACTGGTGCGAACGGGTAAAGTGGTAATGGCCCGTGGCGAAGCATTAACGTGAGGAAGCTGGAAATGGCAAAAACATTATTTGAAAAGATATGGCAGCAACATGTAGTGGCGGAGTTGGAAGACGGCACCTCGTTGCTCTATATTGATCGGCATCTGGTACATGAAGTAACCAGTCCACAAGCGTTTGAAGGGCTGCGGTTGAGCGAGAGAGCCGTCCGGCGTCCCCGGCTTACGTTTGCCACGATGGATCATAATGTGCCGACCGACAGTCGAACAGAGATCCTGGATCCAATCTCCAAGGCCCAGATTGAGGCCTTGGAAAAGAACTGTGACGAGTTTGGGGTGTCGCTCTATGGATTGGATAGTGACAAGCAGGGCATTGTGCATGTCATTGGACCGGAGCAAGGGTTGACGTTGCCGGGCATGACCATTGTTTGCGGCGACTCGCACACATCCACCCATGGTGCCTTCGGTACCTTGGCCTTTGGCATTGGAACGTCGGAAGTGGAGCATGTGCTGGCTACACAGACGCTACGCCAAACAAAGCCGGGCACATTCCGGGTGGAGTTTACGGGCCAGTTGCAGCCTGGCGTTACGAGCAAAGACATGGTACTCAAGCTGATTGGACAGATTGGTACGGCCGGCGGAACGGGCTATGTGCTGGAATATGCCGGGGAAGCGGTGCGGGCTCTCACAATGGAAGAGCGGATGACGATCTGTAATATGAGTATTGAAGCTGGTGCCCGAGCCGGCATGATGGCACCCGACGATACGACCTTTGCCTATGTAGCAGAGGGGGATCGCCCCTTTGCACCAAAGGGCAAGGCCCTGGAGGATGCCATCGCGAAGTGGCGGACATTGCCAAGCGATCCGGATGCGGTATTCGACCGGACGTTGACGATTGCGGCCGATCAAATTGTGCCACAGGTTACGTGGGGCACCAGCCCGGGGATGGTAACGGATGTAACGGCCGCAGTGCCGGGGCCGGATGACCTGCCTGACTTCAATCGCGTTGATGTGGAAAAGGCCTTGGCCTATATGGGGTTAACCCCCGGTACCCCCATGACGGATATCCCGATAGACACGGTGTTTATCGGAAGTTGCACGAATGCCCGTATTGAGGATTTGCGTCGTGCCGCACATGTTATAAAGGGGCAGAAGATTGCGAAGGGACTACGCCTCATGGTGGTTCCGGGGAGCGAGCCGGTTCGCAAGCAGGCTGAAGCAGAGGGACTGGATCGTGTGTTTGCGGAAGCCGGTGCGGAATGGCGGCTTGCTGGTTGTAGTATGTGCCTGGCGATGAACCCGGATCAACTCCAGCCCGGCGAACGGTGTGCCTCTACCTCGAATCGTAATTTTGAGGGACGGCAAGGCAAGGGGGGGCGCACGCACCTGGTAAGCCCGGAGATGGCGGCTGCAGCGGCAGTGGCAGGGCATTTTGTGGATTATCGTACGCTGGTATAAGAGGAGGCAAGGATCGTGGAACCTTTTGTAAAACATACGGGCTTATTGGCAACACTGGATCGGGCCAACATTGATACCGACCAGATTATTCCCAAGCAGTATTTGAAGTCGATTCGGCGTACGGGATTCGAGGAGGGCTTGTTCAGTGACTGGCGGTTCCTGCCAAATGGCCAGCCGGATCCGGATTTCTCGCTGAATCAGAAACGCTTTCGCGGTGCTTCGATCCTGGTGGCACAAAACAACTTTGGTTGTGGATCGAGCCGGGAGCATGCGGTGTGGGCCATCATACAGTACGGGTTCCGGGTTGTCATTGCCCCGCGGGTACATCGTAACGGACAGGTCATTCCCGGTTTTGCCGATATCTTTGCCAACAATTCGGTCAAAAATGGTTTATTGACCGTGCAATTGGAAGAGCATGAAGTGCAGGCCATTTTTGACTGGGTTGATCGGTTTCCCGGTTTGCAGGCGACGGTTGATCTTGAGGAACAGCGGGTCGTGCTGGATATGGACGAGGAGGAGTCGTTTGCCTTTGAGATCGCGCCGGATGTGAAAGCACATCTTATGCAGGGCTTGGATGATATTGCCTTAACGCTGGAACATGACGATGATATTCTTCATTACGAGAAGAAGCATGGGCTGATATAGGGATGCACGCAATGATTGTTGCATAATGGGAGGAACGAATTGATGACGATTGAAGACCTCAAATCCGCCATACGGGATGTGCCGGATTTCCCGCAACCCGGTATCCTGTTTAAGGATATCACGCCGATTCTGCAACATCCGGATTGTTTTCGTTTTGCCATGGATTTGTTTGCAGAGCAGATTGCCGGGCGTGGCGTCACGAAAGTTGCGGCGGTGGATGCCCGTGGGTTTTTCTTTGGTGGTGTACTGTGTGAACGGTTAGGACTTGGACTGATTCCCATCCGGAAAGCGGGTAAGCTGCCCTACAAGACGTATGAAATCTCCTATGAGCTGGAGTATGGTGCTGCAACCCTGGCGATTCATCAAGATGCTTTCGCGGCCGGTGACCGGGTTGTCCTGATTGATGATCTGCTGGCGACAGGCGGAACGGCAGCAGCATCTGCCGCTCTGATCGAGAAGGCCGGTGGTGAGCTTGTGCAGGTACAGTTCCTGATTGAGCTAGCCTTCCTGCAGGGGCGTAAACGCCTGGAACCCTACGATGTTTTTGCCGCGATCACGTACTA
>CAZRCN010000125.1:0-7679 GCA_964598575.1 uncultured Victivallales bacterium
TGTGCCACGAAATGACTAAAACGAACCCACAGATTCTGCGGAAGAGCCTTTTTTTGCTTTGATGCAAAGCACACAAACCGTGTAGAGTTCATCTTCCAGAAAGGAGCATCAGCCATGACCAAACGTGAAACCCCCGAAACCGTCCTTATTATTGGCTCCGGTCCGATTATTATTGGACAAGCCTGCGAATTCGACTACTCCGGTACCCAGGCCTGCAAGGCACTACGCGCGCTCGGCTACCGCATCGTACTCGTGAACTCGAATCCGGCAACCATCATGACCGATCCCGGCATGGCCGATGCCACCTATATTGAACCCCTGACCGTTGCCTCCATTGAAAGAATCATCGCCAAGGAACGTCCCGATGTGCTGCTCCCGAATCTGGGGGGCCAGTCCGCGCTGAATCTTGCTTCCGACCTATCCAAACAAGGCATTCTCGATCGTTACAACGTGCAGATTATCGGGGTCAAGCTCGACGCCATCGAGCGCGGGGAAGACCGCACGGCCTTTAAGGAAACCATGGACCGTCTCGGCATTGAAATGGCCCGCAGTACGGCCGTCTACAGCGTCGAGGCCGCGGAAGAAGTTGCCAGCGACCTCGGCTACCCGGTTGTGATACGCCCCGCCTATACGATGGGTGGCACAGGCGGCGGCATCGTCTTCAATATCGAGGAGTTGCAAGCGGTGGCCGCACGCGGTATTGCTGCCAGCCGCGTCGGACAAATCCTCGTCGAGGAATGCGTCATCGGCTGGGAAGAACTCGAACTCGAAGTCGTGCGCGATGCCGATAACAAGATGATCACCGTCTGCTTTATTGAAAACATCGATCCCATGGGTGTACATACCGGTGACTCCTTCTGCTCAGCCCCCATGCTGACCATTTCCCCCGCCCTGCAGGAACGCCTGCAAAAGGCTGCCTACGCTATCGTCGAAGCCATCGAGGTCGTCGGGGGCACCAATGTGCAATTCGCCCACGACCCCGAAAGTGACCGCATCGTCGTCATCGAAATCAACCCGCGTACCTCCCGCTCCTCGGCCCTGGCCTCCAAGGCAACCGGTTTCCCCATTGCTCTCGTCTCCGCCAAACTCGCCGGTGGCCTCCGGCTAAAGGATTTCCCGTACTGGCGGAGCGGTACGCTCGACCGCTATACCCCTTCCGGCGATTATATTGTTATCAAATTTGCCCGCTGGGCTTTCGAAAAGTTCCGGGGCGTGGAAGACAAACTCGGAACCCAGATGCGCGCCGTCGGCGAAGTCATGAGTATTGGCCGCACCTACAAGGAAGCTTTCCAGAAAGCCATCCGGGGGCTGGAGACCGGACGCGACAGCCTCGGCGCGGCCCGCCACCTCCAGGCACTCCCGCTCGAAGATCTGCTACAGCAATTGGCCACGCCCTCCAGTGAACGACACTTCCTCCTGTATGAGGCACTGCGTAAAGGTGCCAGCATCGAACAGCTACATGCCAAAACCAAGGTCAAACCGTGGTTTCTTGAGCAGATGCTGGAGCTCGTGACCCGCGAGGAGGAGATCAAGCAATATCATGGCAAAAAGGTGCCAACCGATCTGCTGCGGGCAGCCAAGCAGGATGGCTTTGGCGACCTATGCCTCGCCCGCCTGCTGGGAACGGATGAACCTGCCATCCGCACCCAGCGCGAGGAGGCTGGCATTGTGGAAGGATGGCATGCCGTACCCGTCAGTGGCGTCGAGCAGGCCGCCTACTACTATTCCAGCTACAACGCCCCGGATACCGTCCCCGTCTCCGATAACCCCCGCAAGGTCATGATTCTCGGGGGCGGCCCCAACCGCATCGGGCAAGGCATTGAGTTTGATTACTGCTGCGTCCATGCCGCCCTCTCCTTGCACGAGCAGAACTACGAGACCGTTATGGTCAACTGTAACCCCGAAACCGTTTCCACCGATTACGATACGTCCGACAAATTGTACTTTGAACCTGTTACCGTCGAGGATGTACTGCAAATCTACCGCAAGGAAAAGCCCTGTGGCGTCATTTGCCAATTCGGCGGACAAACCCCGCTTAATATTGCGCGGGACCTGGAAGCTGCGGGCGTACAAATCCTGGGAACATCACCCGAGATCATCGATCTGGCCGAGGATCGCGACCAGTTCAAGGCGGTGATGCAACGGCTCGGTATTCCGATGCCTGAAAGCGACATGGCCGTAACCCTGGCAGAGGCCCAAGCGATTGCCGGACGACTCGGATTTCCTCTCATGGTACGCCCCTCCTACGTTCTCGGGGGACGCGGCATGGAGATCGTCTACGATGCCGAATCCCTGGCCGAATACATGCAGGCCGCAACCGGGGTGAGCCCGGATCGCCCCATTCTGATTGATCGCTACCTGGCAAATGCCATTGAGGCAGAAGCGGATGCCATTGCCGATGGGCACGATGCCTATGTGCCAGCCGTCATGGAGCACATCGAGCAAGCCGGCATTCACTCCGGCGATTCCGCCTGCGTCCTGCCACCGGTCAATATTCCACAGAAACACATCGAGACCATGGTGGACTACACCCGGACGATTGCAGAGAAAATGGGTGTGGTCGGGCTCATGAATATCCAATATGCCATCCATGACGATACCGTTTACGTCCTCGAAGCCAACCCGCGTGCCTCGCGTACCGTGCCCCTGGTCTCCAAGGTCTGCGGTATCTCCATGGCCCGCATTGCAACCGAAATCATGCTCGGGAAAAAACTGGCCGATTTCGACTTGCCTCCGACGCGCGATCTGCCCCACTACGGCGTCAAGGAAGCCGTCTTCCCCTTCAATATGTTCCAGGAAGTGGATCCCGTGCTCGGCCCCGAAATGCGCTCTACGGGCGAGGTGCTCGGCATCGATGCCTCTTTCGGCCTGGCCTTTTTCAAGGCCCAGGATGCCGCCCGCTGCACGCTGCCGCTGGCAGGCACGGCACTCTTCACCGTTGCAGAGCGCGACCGGGCCGAGGCGGTTGCCCAGGCAGCAGCCTCCCTGCAGCAAAGTGGATTCCAACTCAAGGCCACGGCCGGTACGGCCGCCTTCCTGGCAGGGCATGGCATTATGGCTGAGCCGATCCTTAAAATGCACGAGGGCCGCCCCCATATTGCCGATGCCATCAAAAACGGCGAAATCCAGTTGATCATCAACACCCCGGCGGGTAAGCAGAGTGTTACCGATGACTCTTACATCCGCAAAACCGCAATCCGGCACAACATCCCCTACATTACCACCATTGCGGCAGCCACCGCTGCCGCCGGTGGCATTGCCGCCCGCCTGGCGGGCGAGTCACCCGTCTGCTCCCTGCAAGAGCGACACGCTTAGGGATTGTTCCCCGTCCGCCCCTATGCCATACTCTTGCGCCATGACAGACGAGATCCTGACAGATAGCGACATGATCAACTGGATCGAAACCACCGATCCCGACCGGCTTGTTACGCTCTACAAGCAGGCGTATGACGTGAAATGTCACTATGTCGGGCCCAAGGTCTACTACCGCGGCTTGATCGAATTCTCAAATATCTGCGCCAAGGATTGTCTCTACTGCGGCATTCGTCGCAGCAATCGGGACGTCGAACGGTACGATATGACCGACGACGAAATCATTGCGGCCGCGTGCTGGGCCCACCAACAGCGCTATGGGTCTATCGTCCTGCAGGGCGGGGAACGCAGCACGCCCGCTTTTACCGAATGGATCGAACAATGCATCCTTCGCATCCACGCGGCAACCAACGGTGAGCTGGGCATCACGCTCTCACTGGGGGAACAAAGCCGGGAGACCCTGCAACGCTGGCGCACAGCCGGTGCCAAGCGCTATCTGCTACGGATCGAGACGTCCAATCCGGAACTGTACCGTGCCATCCACCCCCCCGATCATAGCTTCGCCCAACGCGTCCAATGCCTGCACCTGCTGCGCGAACTCGATTGGCAAACCGGCACCGGCGTCATGATCGGCATCCCCGGCCAGACCAGTGCCGACCTCGTGCGCGATATCCGCTTTTTCCAGAAATTGGATATCGACATGATCGGCATGGGCCCCTACATCCCGCACGCCCAGACACCGCTCGCTGCCAAGGTACAGCATTTCGATAAAACCCGCCAATTGCAGCGCGCTCTCACCATCATCGCCCTCACACGTATCTGCCTGCGTGACGTCAATATCGCGGCTGCCACAGCGCTACAGGCGCTTGATCCGCAGGGCCGCGAACGCGGCCTCGAAGCGGGTGCCAACATCATCATGCCCAACCTCACGGATACCCGCTACCGGGAAGGATACCAGCTCTACGACGGAAAGCCCTGCATGGACGAAAATGCCGGCATGTGCCGCTTCTGCCTCGAAGGCCGTATCGCAACCGTCGGTGAAACCATCGGCTACGGCGAGCATGGCGATGCCCCCCACTACAAAAAGCGCATCCATAGACAAGCCTGACAAGAATGACACGCAGGCAAGGCGCAAATCACTTGCCATGACTCCTTACGTCCGTGCGATTCGGACCAGCGGCAGCCCGCACGCTCCCCACCTCTACTTCAGCGCTTCCAGCTCTTTCTGCAACTGGTTGATCTGTGCTTCCAGCGCCTCGATCTTCTTGTCCCGCGCATCGTACTGCTTCCCCGCTGCGGCATGCTTCTTTTCTGCCTTGTGCTTTTTGGATGCGGCATGCCCGTGCTTTTGCGTTTTCCTGGCCTCGCGCCTCTGCTGTTTTAGCATCTTTCGTTCTTTGGCAAGGGCAGCGTACCGGGATTGGGCATCCTTCAACTGGGTGCGGTCCCCCGTCCGATAGGCCTCGGACATGCGGCGTTTCTGCGCGGCAGCAGCACGGCAGTTGGTAGCAAGCTGCTTGTAGGCCTGCGCCGATGCTTCGTCCGCAGACGCAGCTTTCTTCTCGTATCCTGCGGCCTGCTTTTCGTAATTGCGTGCATACCCTTCATACTTCCCGGCCTTTTCCGCATTTGACGGCGCGTTGCGCTTTTCTCCGTCACGCACAGCCAGCGCTGGCATAGATAGCAGACCGGACATAACAACCACCAAAACACGCGCGACAATCGTTTTACTTCTCACAGACACCCCTCCTTATTTGTAGACACAAACAACACACGCTAGGGAGCCTATGTCGGTCCCACGCAAACATCAACCACGTATTTTGATAGCCGTCTGCTCGTCAATGGTCACAGGCGTTGAGGCCTGTGGCAAGTGAACCGGCCAGAAAAGCAGAAACCAGCGCTTCCGGCGCATCAGCCGGCGCACCAACAACAACCCGAATCCCCTGCTGCGCAAAGAGGGCCTGCGCGCGCTGTCCCATACCACCGGCAATAATCACCGTGGCACCCTGCTCATGCAGCCAGCGCGGTAACACACCCGGTTCGTGGGCTGGCGGATCCAGCAGCTTAGTGGCCATGATGGCCTTTGTGCCCTCATCCACATCCACCAGCGCAAACTGCCCGCAGTGCCCGAAATGCATACATAATGTTCCATCTACCAACGGTATCGCAATCCTCATGTCCTGTTCTCCTGTATGTTTGTTTCACGACTGCCGTACAGTCGCGTCCCGTGCCAGAATTGGCGCTATAATATCGTGCATGATCTGCGCCGTCGAGGACGTCTTATAGTGGTGCAGAAAGGGGCGTCCCGTATCACCGGACTCGGCAATCTCCGGATCCATCGGTAGAGACCCTAGAAATGGCACGTGCATACTATTCGCAATCTGACGCCCGCCGCCGGCAGGAAGTATATGTGTTACCTCCTGGCATTTTGGACACACAAAGCCACGCATGTTCTCGATTATACCGAGGACGGGCACATCCATCTGCCGACAAAACGTTACCGATTTCCGCACATCGACAGCAGCAACTTTCTGCGGGGTGGTGACAATCACAGCACCATCAAGGTTTTCAATCCATTGACAGACCGACATCGGTTCATCGCCCGTTCCGGGGGGCGAATCAATAATCAGATAATCCAGATCTCCCCAGACTACATCCTTCAGGAATTGCTTGATGACGCCCATCTTGCGTGGTCCGCGCCACACAATGGCATCATCCGGGTTTTGCAGCAGGAACCCCAGTGACATAACCTTCATGTCACCAAGCTCTATCGGCAAAAGCCCTTCTTCCGAACCCAGTGCCGCCCGATGGCCAAGCCCCAGCATCGTGGGAACACTCGGACCGTGAATATCCACATCCAGTAACCCCACCCGGTTTCCCGCCAGCATCAGCGCCGTCGCCAGATTGATGGCCACCGTACTTTTTCCAACCCCTCCCTTGCCGGATAGTACAACAATCTTGTGGCGGATCCGGCAAAGCCGCGCCCCCATCTGCCGCCGCTCCTCAAACATCTGGTCATTCTCATCCGGTCGCCGCGTAGCAGCATCGCATTCTGTCTTTTCACAGGTATCGCATGTTGTCATCTTTTTCCTCTTATTCCGTGCATGTAAACACCGCACCACTCATGCCCGTTGTACATACGCATTCTCCAAGTTCGTTCCGCAAGCGCTCCACTGCCGCTTCTCCTGTACAGTGCAGCGGAATCAACTGCTGCACATCCATTGCCCGCAGCGCATCTACGGTCTGCCGCATCCGAGTGTCGCTGGCAGCAACCAGGTGCAGTCCCCCGATCACGGCCCGCACGGGCAGCCCCGGGCGTTGTGTGCAAACCGCCTGCAGCGTATTGATCAGGCCGGCATGGCAGCATCCCGTGCAGACAACCAGCCCGCCCTCCGTCTCAATCCATATAGCCATGTCATCCGCAATCGAATCGGGATGCGCACCTTTTGCATCCAGAAAAAACGGCCCGCCCGTATCTTCGTATGCCGTCTCGCGTGGAATGGGGCCGGTTAGGCCGATGCGCCTTGAGAGCCGGACCGGCTGGCGCACCCAGTGGCACCCCGATACGCGCACCCCCTCCAGTGCCGCCATTGCCGCAGCCGGCATCCCGTTGGGCTTGGCACCCCCCTTCCGTATGCTGAAGCGCGTGTGCAGCGCGTCCGGATGCAGATACACATCCGGTGCCTTCATCTGCGGTAATACGTCGGGCAGTCCCCCTGTGTGATCATAGTGCCCGTGGCTGAGAATGACTGCGTCCGCCTCCGCCAAGCGAATCCCCATTGCCGCGGCATTGTCGACGCAAGCACCACTCTGACCCGTGTCCAGCAGCAGCTTGATACCATCAGCTTCTATCCAGAGACTCAACCCATGTTCAGCCGCAAAACCGGACTTGGCTCGATTGTCCATCAGTACGGTAACACGACAGTCTTTCACATCCAGTGCCCTTCCACATTCGCTGACGAGGCTTCCGTCAGCCGCCCCTCACGGTAGCGGGCAAGTGCCGCCTCTATCGTATCGGCATCGGTGGTATAGACCTTGATACCTGCCGCTTCCAGCACACGGAAGGCCTTAGGACCACAATTGCCGGTGATCACCGCTTCGGCCCCCGTCGCTACCACCGCCTGCGCCGCCTGGATCCCTGCCCCCTGCGCCGCATGCAAATTTTGCGCATTATCCACCACCTCATACGTCTCGCCGTCCGTATCATACACCAGAAACGTCGCCGCACGCCCAAACCGACGGTCCAACGCCGCACCCAAATCCGTTCCCGATGTCGTACATGCAATCTTCATCTGATTCGTCCTTTCGCATTTTCATTCTTCACTTCTGACGAATTAGTATACAGCAAATACAGTGCCAACTTTGAA
>CAZRCN010000126.1:0-7673 GCA_964598575.1 uncultured Victivallales bacterium
CTGCATCTGTCGAACGTGTTGTGTTCCGCCCTTTCCGGGGCCACATGACCATTGCCGGACTACAAATCGCCAACCCGGAAGGCTACTCCAGTAATCTCCTTATGCAGGTGGACGCTATCCGCGTGGACCTCAAAACCAAGTCACTCTTCTCGGATACGATCCAAATCCAGCTTGTGGAGGTTGCGGCACCAACCATTCATTACGAGCTCATCGGGACTCGCTCCAATCTGGGGGCACTGATCGCGGGGATGCAGCCGGCGGAGGCAGAGGCGCAAACGGACACCCCATCTCCACCGGAAGAAGATACCACAACGAAAACAACATGCATCGACGAACTACGGATTACGGTGCCACGGATTCAATTCCAGACCAGCCGCATGCTTAAGAATGCCATCATTCTGCAGCCAGGGGATATTGTTCTCGAGAACCTCGGTGGTCCCGACCAAAGCACCGGGCACATCATCGTGCGTGTCCTGCAGGCCATCATGCACACATCCCTGCATGCCGCAGGCCCGGCCGGTCATTTTATCGACAATACCCTGCAGGGCACATCCGGCGCCATCAACCAGATCGGGCGTACAGCATCAGAGACCGTATCCAAGGGCACTGAGGCCGTGTCCAAGGGCATCGGTGATGCTTTCGGCAGCCTTTTCGGTGGTGGGCGGCGCGTCGCACAACCTCCTCCTGCCGCAACCGAATAGGGTGGTCATTACACCTCGCTACGCATCCTCTTCCTGCAGCAGCGGGTACACGCCATTCTCGTCATGCACTTCCCGCCCCGTGACCGGTGGATTAAAGACACAGATCATCCGCATCGTTTTCCGGGCCCGCAGGTAATGTCGCTCATGGCCATTGAGCGCATATAAGGTACCTGCCGATAGCTGCGTGGTTTCCCCCGCATCCAGATCCTGTATCTCGCCTTCCCCCTCGATGCAGTACACCGCCTCCAAGTGGTTGGCATAATGAATATACGTTTCCGTGCCAGCATAGATCAGGGTATCGTGCATCGAGAACCCCATCTTGTCCTTGGCTAGCAGCAACCGCCGACTCTGCCAGTTGCCATTCTCCGCCAGCACATCCGCTTCGGTTCCCTGTATCTCCTCTAATCTACGGATAATCATGCCTTCTTCTCCTCCATGACGTTAACAGCCGCAGCCACAGCCTCCTTCAGCAACACAAGCCCTTTATCCAATTCGTCCTCGCGTATCACCAACGGTGCCAGGAACTTCAGTACCTGTCCCTGGGAGCCGGCCGTTTCCATCAGGAGCCCCCGGGTAAAGGCCTGATGCGATATCTCCGCGCAGAACTCATCCACAAACGATTCCAGCCCCCAGATCATCCCCAACCCACGGGCATCCGAGATCCAATCCGGATACTGCTCGTGCAACGCCCTGAAGGCCGCACCCACTTTTTCGCCCTTTCGGCGAACCTCTTTCGAAAAGGCATCATCCTGCCAGAACGCCTTGAGCACGGCCGTTCCCGCCACAAACGCATGGCTGTTTCCGCGGAAGGTTCCCGTATGCTCGCCCGGCGACCACACATCGACTTCAGGGCGCATCAACACAATCGACATCGGCAACCCGGTCCCGATTGATTTGGATAGCGTCACAATATCCGGCTCGATGCCGGCCCGCTCAAACGAGAAAAAGTCTCCGGTCCGCCCGTTCCCCACCTGGATTTCATCCAGGATCAGCAAGACATCCATGTCCTTGCACAGGGCAGACAGTTTCTTGAGCCATCGTTCGCTGGCGACATTCACACCACCCTCGCCCTGGATCGATTCCACGATCACGGCGGCTGGCAGATCATAGCCCGAACTTGCATCCCCCAGGTAGTGGCGCAGCATATCCACACTGTCCATATCGTGGTCAAAGTAGTTATCGAAGGGCATCTTGTTTACGTTCAGCGGAACCCCATAGTAACTATCATGATACATCTCATTGCCCGTCACCGCCAATGCCCCCAGCGTGTGACCATGATACGCATTTGTAAAGGATACCACGTTGCTGCGCTGCTTTACCTTCCGTGCCAGTTTCAGCGCCGTCTCCACCCCATTCGTGCCCGTCGGCCCTACAAACTGAATCTTGTAGTCCAGCCCGCGCGGCTTCAGAATCACATCCTGAAAGGTTTCAATAAAATCATGCTTGGCCAATGTCGCTTTATCCAGAGCGTTGCTGATGCCGTGACGTTGGATATACGCGATCAAGGCCTCGTTCACAACCGGGTGGTTGTGCCCGTAGTTCAGCGAACCGGCCCCCCCGAAAAAGTCAATGTAGGGATTGTTATCCACATCCCAGATGGTAGCGCTCTCGGCTACATCAAAAATCGTCGGGAACGAACGAATGTACCCGCGTACATTTGACTCATACGTTTCAAATAGCTTGATATCCATCTTGTGTCTCCTTGTGTGTCTTGCCGTGTAGCCGCCAGAACCTCAGGCGCGTGGCAATTCAATTGTGATCAGGGGCTCGGCCTCATGGCCCTGCCCCAGATCCGCTTCTGTCAGGTATGGCTCTTCGTGCCATTGCCCGTGCAATGCATCTGCACACTTGCGAAACAGACGCCGCGACGCGGCATTGCTGGGTGCAATCGTGCACTGGATCCGCCGAATCTCAGACGCCCAAGCCCGCTTCGTGAGTGCCAGCAACAGCGACATACCGATCTTCCGTCCGCGAAAAGCCGGGTCCACCGCAACCTGCCAGACAAACAGTGTATCCGGTTGCTTCGGCAACCGGTAGGCCGTCACAAACCCAGCCGGGCGCTGCCCTTCATGCGCAATCGCACAGGTTTCCGAAAAATGATCCGCCAGGAGATAATACAGATACATGGAATTGACATCCAATGCACCCGATCCCTCAACCAAAGCCGTAATGGCCGCGCCATCCCCCTTCTCCGGCTCCCGAATCTCTATCGTGTGATCTGCTGACATGCTGCCTCTTTTTCCTGTTTTCAATCAATGAGAGTATAACCCTACCGCTCTATAGGCCATGTGACAAGACTTTCTCGAAAAGTCTTTCTTGCGCAACGCGTGCGTCCTTTTCCAAAGTACCGTCCGCGGTTTTCCATTGCATGCGGTCCCTCCCTCCGCTACGCTTCCCGCCAACTGGAACCAACCCCGAACAACAGGAGACCAACATGCTCAAAGGAATTTCCCCCGTTCTCTCGCCCGAATTGCTTATGGTACTCGCGAGCATGGGGCACGGCGACGAAATCGTGCTGGCCGATGCCCATTTCCCGGCCGACACCTGCAATGAGTACGTCTTGCGGGCCGATGGGGTGCGGATTCCCACCTTGCTCGATGGCATCATCCCGCTGTTCGAGCTCGACAGCTACGTCGAGCACCCCATGATCATGATGGCGGTTCTGCCCAACGACACCCTCGATCCCCAGGTCGAACAAGACTACATGGCCGCCGTCCACAAACATGCCCCCAATGCGGCGGCACCCGCCCGCATCGAACGCGCCACCTTCTACGAACGCGCCAAATCCGCCTATGCTGTCGTCCTCACCGGCGAACAAGCAAAATACGGCAACCTCATCCTCAAAAAAGGCGTAACCCCCTGCTGATGTGCCCAGAGCAACCGATGCCGGACATGAGGTCTCAATCGCCGATGATCTTGACCAGGACCCGCTTCTTGCGCTTGCCATCCAGCTCATAATAGTGGATGCGTTCCCACGGACCGAAATCGAGCTTGCCCTCCGTGATTGCCACCACCACTTCGCGCCCCATAATCGTGCGCTTCAGGTGTGCATCCGCATTATCCTCAAACCCGTTATGCGCATACTGGTTATACGGTTTCTCCGGTGCCAGCCCTTCCAGCCAGCGCTCAAAATCCCCATATAAGCCCGATTCCGCGTCATTCACAAAGACACTGGCCGTGATATGCATCGCATTCACCAGGCACAACCCCTCGCGGACCCCGCTCTCCCCCAGACAGCGCTCCACATCACCCGTAATATCCACAATCTTGCGCCGCTCCCGCGTCTCAAACCACAACTCTTCCCGGTAAGACTTCATCCGTGCCTCCTTTGCATCTCGCTCGTTCTGTCAAAACACGATCAGACTGAGGTATGCATAAATATGCGTCTATAGTCAAATGGCACGTACCTATGACCCCGTTACGCCCTGAACCAGAGCTGGTGACTGACAGGGAGCTGCGCAAGCGCTTGCACTACCTGTACAAGAACGTCGCACGCAGTGGAGCAGATTGCAAACGAACGCGCCCATCTGCGAACCGGTGGCAGAGACGAAGAAGCCGATGCTTGAAATGTTTCGCAATATGTATAAGCATACGGGGATGGATATTCGGGAAGACACAATAGCTGCAATTGCCACCGCGCCGGGAACGGGGGGCATTGCGATTCTGCGCATCTCGGGGCCGGATGCATTCCGGATTGCAGATGAGATATTCCGCTGCAAACCGCCTTGCCCCTCGGCGCGCCCCGCCAACCAGGTCGTATATGGTCATGTGCAGGATGCCGGACAGGATATCGATGAGGCCCTGCTCCTGCCCTTTCGTGCCCCGGCCAGTTACACGCGCGAGGATGTGGTCGAGTTTCATGTCCATGGTGGCAGCATGGTTGCACAACAAATCCTGCACACCATTCTGCAATATGGTGCCCGCTTAGCGGATCCAGGGGAATTTACCCGGCGGGCATTTCTGGCGGGCCGCATCGACCTGCTGCAAGCCGAAGCGGTCATGGATCTGATATCAGCCAAAAGCAAACGGGCGGCCCGGGCAGCCGTTGAACAGTTGGAGGGCAGCCTCAGCCAGGCCTTTCTATCCGTCTATGAGGGGCTACTCGCGGTTGCCGCGGACCTGGAAGCCCAACTGGATTTTGCGGAAGACGAATTACCCGCGCATACGACGCAGGCCTTGTGTACGCGCCTCCACCACGAACACCAACAGATCCAGGCCTTGGCTGAAACCGCCGACGAAGGCCACCGGCTGCGGGAAGGAACCCTCGTCGTGATTGCCGGGCGTCCGAATGCAGGGAAATCCACGCTCCTGAATGCCTTGCTCCAAAAGGATCGTGCCATCGTTACGGCTATCCCCGGTACCACCCGCGATAGCCTGGAAGAAACCATGTTACTCGACGGCTTCCCCTTGCGCCTCGTCGATACCGCCGGCCTCCGCAAGGCCGATTGCGTGATCGAACAAGAGGGCATCCGGCGCACCGTGGCTCAGATCGACCGTGCGGATGTCATCCTCCTCATCCTCGATGCCTCCACGCCCCTATCTGCGGCCGAAAATGACTTGCTCACCTCTTGCGACGCAAGTAATACGATCGTTTTACTCAACAAATACGATATTACGCAAGCTATTCTCCCCGAACAGATTAGCAATTTTCGTTGCGTATCATGCTCGCTCCTGCAAGGTTCCGGTCTAGATGCCTGCAAATCGTTACTGAGAGAGTTTTTGCATATTTCACAGCATTCCGAACCGCATGCCGTCATTTCCGAACGCCATCAAGCCGCCCTTCGGACGGCGCAGCAAGCCGTCGAGACCGCGCTGCACCTGCTAACCGAAGCCGCGCCCTCCTGTGAGATGCTCGCCGCCCTTGAACTCCGAACCGCAATCGAAGCTATTGGCAACATCACGGGGCGTGTGTATCATGATGACTTACTGGAATCCATTTTTGCGCGCTTTTGCGTGGGAAAATGATCCGTGAAACCAAACAAACGTCGAAGGCACATATGCATAGCATCAAACATCAGGCGCAACATCCGTTTGACGTGGTCGTTGTAGGCGGCGGGCATGCTGGTGCCGAGGCGGCTCTTGCAGCTGCACGTACCGGTGCGCGCACCGCATTGGTCACCATGGATGCCCAAAACATCGCCACCATGCCCTGCAACCCAGCTGTGGGCGGTATTGCCAAATCGCACCTGGTATATGAGCTGGATGCACTCGGCGGCGAGATGGGAAGGAACGCAGACCTGTGTGGGCTGCAATATCGCATGCTGAATACCCGCAAGGGCCCAGCTGTGCGGGCCACCCGCGTGCAGTGCGACAAACAAGCCTACTCCCAAAGAATGGCCGCTGTGGTCTGTCAGCAACCGAACCTCACCGTCATCGAGAGCACAGTCCAATCGCTCGCGGTCAAGCAGGCCGGCATTGCGGGCGTCTTTCTTGGCAATGGCAGCCTGCTTTCCTCCCAAACCATCGTCCTCACCCCCGGTACCTTCATCAACGGACGCATTCATGTCGGCAAGGACGTGCGTGCAGGCGGGCGGGGCGACGCCCATTCCGCCGATCGGTTAGGCGAAAACCTCCGGGCGCTCGGCTTTCGGACCGGTCGCCTCAAAACCGGTACGCCGCCCCGGCTGCATCGGGATTCGATCGATACTTCGCAGATGGAGATCCAGCACAGCATGGACCCGCTCCCATTTTTTTCCTGGGAGGCCCGCCGGATCTATTCATTGTTCCACGTGGAACATAAGCAGAATCTCGAGCAAATGTTCCACGTGGAACATTTGAAACGTGCAGTTGCTCCGTGGGTCCCAGGCAGTGACCCCATGCCCTGCCACTTTACCCAGACAACCCCCGGGACACATGCAATTATCAAAGCCCATTTGGAGCAAAGCGCCATGTATAGCGGCAATATCAGCGGGACCGGCGTGCGCTATTGCCCCTCGATAGAAGACAAAATCGTAAAATTCTCACAGAAAGACTCGCACCATGTCTTCATCGAGCCGGAAGGCCGAAACACGCCGCTCGTGTATCCGAACGGCATATCAAACAGCCTCCCACCGGACATCCAGCTGGCATTGGTACATTCGATACCCGGGCTGGAAAAAGCCCGTATCGAGCAGTGGGCCTACGCCATCGAGTACGACTACGTAGACCCGACCCAGTTGCGCCACACGCTCGAAACAAAACGCGTCGAGGGGCTCTACCTGGCAGGGCAAATCAACGGAACAACCGGCTACGAGGAAGCTGCCGCCCAAGGCTTCGTTGCAGGCGTGAATGCAGCTCGCAAAGCCTTGGGGCTTGGGCCCTGGAGCTTGCGTCGGAGCGAAGCCTATATCGGCGTATTGATCGATGACCTCGTCACGAAAGGCACCGATGAACCCTACCGGATGTTTACATCCCGTGCCGAGCATCGGCTGAGCCTGCGACAGGATAATGCCCGGTTCCGGCTTCTTGCCCAGGCCTGTGAGCTGGGGATTGCCGATTCCGCATACTTGGAGGAAACACAAAGGTTCGCTAAAGACATCACCCAAGAGCTGAAACGTCTCGACGACACCCGAGCTGGCGCTGATTCGCTGACGCGCATTCTGCGTAGGCCCGAAATCTCGTATGCGGATCTACCGCAAGCCCGCACAGACCTGAACCCGGTTGTCATAGAACAAGTCGAAATCAGCACCAAATACAAAGGATACATTGAGCGCGAGCAAACCAACATCCGCAAATTCCAAAACCTGGATGACCAGAAGATCCCCGAGGTCATACGGTATTGGGAGCTGCAAGCCCTAAGCTACGAGGCACGCGAAAAGCTGGAAAAGATCCGGCCGGTCTCGTTGGCACAAGCTGCACGCATTCCGGGCCTAAGCCCGGCCGATCTCTCCGTCCTCCGGATTGCTATTCATAAGACAGGCTTCTGACAAAACTTGTAGGAAACGTTTTTACATAACTCTTATGTAAAGACAACACTTGCGTAACCTCTTCAAT
>CAZRCN010000127.1:0-1345 GCA_964598575.1 uncultured Victivallales bacterium
TGGAGGATACCGCCCTCAGCGACAACGCCAGACGCCTCAGTGAGGTTGCGCTCTTTTCGCCACGTGCCGACGGTATATGCGCCTGGAATTCCAGCGGCAACGAGGCACATATCTACATGGGCTGGTTTATGCTGGCCATCCTGGCCAGCGGCATGCTCGCGGTGCTGGCGACCCGGTTCCGCCGCCGCGTCCCCCCCGCCCGTCATCTGCTAAGCGCCGTTCTCCTCTTCACCGGGATCGGGGCCGTGCTATGGCTCTCGACCGGTATCCACAACCCGGGAGGCGAGCTTTTCTGGCTGCGGCTCTGCCGCCTGATCCCGCCATACGGCATGATCCGGCAACCAGCCAAGGTTTTTATCCTGCTCCCGACTCTTATCGCCGTGTTTCTTGCTATTGCGCTTCCCGTCCTGGCAGGTCTGCTGCAACTGAAAGGCAAGCGTCGGATTGTCTTTTATGCAGCCATCATGGCTGGACTGACTTACGACTATGCGAGGCGGGTGGACCCGGCCATTTGCATCCTGGACAAAACCCAGGGAGCCTATCAGGCGGTTGCCGACGACGCGCGCCAGCACGACCGGATCCCGCTCGCGCTGGGCATCCCGCTGTGGCCCGGGGATTCGCACTGGACCTCACTCAACCAGTACTATTCCACGCTTTACCGCGTCCGCATGGTGAACGGCTACCGTCCCACGGTCAGGCAGACGTACTTTGAAGATATATTCATGAGATTCAAGAGCGTTAATGAAGGTTCCTTCAGCGATGCGCAACTCTCCTCGCTGCGGCAACGCGGCATTCATTATATCATTCTGCACGAAGATGCATTCCCCGAAAAGGTATCGGTTTTTCCCGTCGCGGGGACGCTGCACGCGCTGCTGGCGCATCCGCAGATCAAATTGCTCAAGCAGGAGGGTCCGGTCTGGGCCTTCAAACTGACGAATTCCCCCGAAGGCGTATACGAACAGCTGCCGACATGGACGCTGATGTTCCCGTCCCGGATCCGGCAGGCTGAGCGTGGCGATGCCACCAACGCACAGGTCGCTGCCAGCGAGGACACCAGTGCGGGGCGTTATCTGCAACTCACCAACGCCAGCAGTGCGCTGCTGACCCATTCGCGCCACGTACCCAACGTACCAAACCTGTTTTACGCCATCCGCACCCGCCGTCCGGATGGCCCTGGCACCTACAGCGTCGATCTGCAGGTTGATGACCAGACCACACGGCACCGCCTCGAAACGCAACCGCAATGGTCGTGGCAGCAGATCCGGATCCCCGTCACAAGCGACTTCCCAACGGTGCAAATGCGGCTGACGCCGGACGACCAGACGCTGGATATCGATGCCACCCT
>CAZRCN010000127.1:1445-7653 GCA_964598575.1 uncultured Victivallales bacterium
TGAAAGACCATGGCCACGAGACGCGGCTGCACTATATGTTCGGCGACTGCAATCCTCAGGCATTGCAGGCGGAAATCAGCAAATACCAGCCCGATCTGATTGCGTTCTCCGCGGTTTCGCCGCAGTATCAGTATGTTAAAAAGGTGTTCGAGAGCCTGCCGTTGGAGTGTCCCCGTCCGTTTACGCTGCTTGGCGGCCAGCACGCCACCCTGTGCCCGGACTGTATTCGCGAGATTCCCAATCTGGACGCAATCTGCATTGGTGAGGGCGAATACCCCACTCTTGAACTGGTCGAGGCCCTGCGCGCCGGTAAGTCCGTCAACACCATTAAGAATCTCATCATAAAACAGGCGGATGGCACGCTTATCGAGAATCCACCCCGCTGTTTTAGCGACGATCTCAACACGCTGCCCTTCCCAGACCGTGACCTGTTTGACATGCAGGCCATCATCGACTCCGACTTCAAAACCGCCCTGTTCATGTTCTCGCGCGGATGTCCCTACAAGTGTTCATTCTGCAGCAACCATGCGCTGCGCACAAAACAGGCTGGAACCTACGTTCGATTCCGCAGCGTCGACAGTTGCATCCAGGAAATACGCGATGTGGTGAGCCGTTATGATGTTCAGGCTCTCTATTTCAATGACGACTGCTTTACCGTATCAAAGCCGTTCGTCCAGCAGTTCTGCGACGCCTATAAGGCAGAATTCAAGCTACCGTTTGATATCAATGCCCGCCCGGAGACGCTTTCGGACGAGATGTGCGCCACGCTGGCCGATGCCGGCTGCCGCCGGATCAGTATCGGCCTCGAGTGCGGCGATGAGACATTCAGGAAAGAGGTCCTGAAGCGCAGCATGACAAACGACCGTATCATCGCGGCATTTGAGTCGTGCCGTAAGGCGGGAATCAAGACCAAATCATTTAACATTGTCGGGTTCCCCGGGGAAACGCCGGCCATCTTCAACGAAACCGTCAAGCTGAACGAGCGTATCAATCCGGACAGCGTCATTATCGGGATCTTTGAGCCTTATCCCGGCACCGAGCTGGCTGATGTCTGCATCGCGGAAAACTATGTCGATACCACGCGTGCGGACCAGGCATTTATTGGACGAACCGATACCATCCTGAATATGCCGGGTTTTCCGCGCGCGGAGATCCTGAAATCATTCCGCACCTTTGCCTATCGCGTCTACAGGAAACACGACTTCAAGAAGGCCGTGATCCTCCGCGTCTACTATTCGCGTTACGGGCAGTTCCTGATTGCCATACTGGCACCCTTCAAGAACATTCTGCGCAAAATCGGAATGGGCGTTTAGACGCATCAGCCGCGGTGTTTGATGACCCGTGCCGGCACGCCGACCGACACTGTGTTTTCAGCAACGTCTTTGGTAACAACGGCACCAGCACCTATAATCGCGTTTCCTCCGATGCTGACACCGTCAAGCACCTTGACGGACGCACCAAACCAGCACCCCGGCGCCACCGTGATCCCGCGCGACAAACTGCCCTGCTCGCTGACCGCCCGGTCGGCCGTTTCGGCCACGTGGTCGCCACCCACAAAATAGCAGAACGCCGCGACCAGCGTATTGTCGCCAATCGCCACCCGACTGCCCGAAAACACTTCCGAATTGAAGCCGATATTGACATTGCGGCCGAGCACGATATCCCCGTTCTTGCAGCTCAGGATGCTGTTACGCCCGACAAAAACACCATCACCGATCCGGATACCGCTATTCGAACGGCCCTTCGCATCAATAAGGCAGTTGTCATCGATGATCACACCGTCACCGATCTCGATTTTGTTGGGGTGGCGCAGCACGACATTCTTGCCGAAACAGACGCCCCTGCCACATTTCTTAAGCAACAACGGATAGAGGCGACGGCGCACAATCAGGCCCAGCACACCGGTCAAATTGGCGCAGATCATGTTGATCAGCTCGTACTTCAGAATCGCAAGCACCCCGCGCTTGCCTACGATCAGATCCGAATACAAATCCATATTCGACTTCCTGCCGGCAGTCATTTCCTGCTGGATGCGCACACTTTCCCGATTATCACTCATCCTCCTTGCCTGCCTCTCTGCTAAAATTGTCAAAATTGAACGGTATTCATCTTGCGCATTTTGAGCAACACAAATTTATTTGGTATTCGGATTGTCCGTCATTGCCGGCGTTTCCCGCTGCGCCCGGATGAGTACCGGCGAACCGAATAAGGCCCGCAGGCCGATCATCGCGGCGATGCCTTCGATCAGGCGCGAAACGGTCGGGCGATTGAGCATCCTGTGCAGGACCATGGGCCAGAAGAATTGCTTGCGCAGGGTCTGCCGGGAGAAACCAGCGTGTTCAAATGCCTGGCGGATCTGTCTATGACGAAACGTGATCCAGGTGCGGGTGTTGCGTTCGATCTTCTGTTTGCGCGCGAAGAAGAGTCCCGCGAGGCAGTTGATGCTCTCGACACAGGGATAGTCGACAATGACGGCATCCGACGCGACGCGGCAGAGTTCGCGGATTAGCACTGGCCAGGCGTCACAATGCGGGACCAATCGGACGGACAAGACGACGTCGAACGCCTGGTCTGGAAACGGGAGTTGCGTCAGCGATCCGGTGATATAGGTGATCGCGCCGCGATCAATCAGGGATTGCAGGCGGGCGGCGCAAACCGGATCGCTGCCCACCACCGTCACCTTGTACCCGGCGTCCGCCAGGGCGTAAGCCGCCTGCCCGTGCCCGCCGCCGACATCCAGGATGCTGGCACCGGCTCGGGATTCCAGCAGGTCCAGGATGTGCCGCGTTTGGACATCAAGCATCCACTCGCCGGCCGGGCCCGCAAACCGGCTGGCATACCCCTCTGACGACGTCTCGATATCCGCGTGCTCTTCCATGTCCGCCTTGCCTATTACCCCTTCATAGCCCGCTCGATCGCGGGCCCCCTGTATCCTTCCGGCCAGGGTACCGGGTCGTTGGGGTCGATCCCTTGCGTGCGCTCATCCTCGGTTGCCTCGAACCGGGGTTGCGCGGACGATGCACGCTCGATTCCGGGGCCAAGGTAACCGGGCTTCCAGATGGAGGGATCGTTCGGATCAATTCCCTGTTCCTTCTCTTCCGGCGTCGGCTCAAAGATCTCTGGCGTCGGCGGCACGGTGCCGTCTGCCAACTTGGGCGAGGGCATCGAGGGGGGAGGGGCGGTTTCGGCCGCGACCGGCGATCTCGCCACGTTCTGAACGGTTTTGTCCGGGGCAGCCGAAGGCTGGTAATCGGGCGGAAGATTCGGTTGCTTCCCGCAGCCGAACACCCCGAGTACAAGCATAACGTCGATGCCCGGCTCCATAACGTCTGCAAGCCTGTGTGCTGAAACTTTTCGCATATAACACCTTTTTTGGGCTCTTCACGGAAGTGTGTACTTATGGCTTGAAAAAGTGACTGGTTGCCGCTCACCTCTAAGGTACCAAACAAGAAGAAAACGGATTATGTCAACCAGTCACTTCTATCATACACAGGGCATTCGTGGATTCAAACTTAAAAGGCGTGAGAGGAATTTCCGCTGTAGCACTTTTTCACCGCCCGCACTCTCGCGCTTAAGACGCAAAGTACGCAAAGGATTTTACAATAGTTGGGTTGAGGATCTGGATCGCGCGGTTTTGGTCGCATAGCACTTGTTGAACAGGTGATTTGACCTGATTTTTGCACAGCTCCGCCGTGAGAGAGTCGGTTTTGACTGGTTTTGTTTGTTCAGGCCGCCTTAACCAGGCGGCACATTCTCTCTCGTTGCTTTTCCTTTACCCGTCCGAGAGCCATCGCGAGCATTACGATCATTGCCATTTGCTTGTGCGAGCCAAGGCGCATGTCATAGCAGTAGACCGTTCCCTTGTAATCATAGACCACATTATCGGTGGCCTCTACCCGTCGGGTTTTATCACCGTCCTTCCAGTAGTTGCGGATGTCGATAAGCGGCTTGATCTGGTGTTCATCCCCCAGGGTGGTATTGAGTTTAGTGTCGTCCAGTCCTTTATCGGCTAGAAGTATTCGCAGCGCCCGAGGATGCCTGGATGACTCTCCTTGGCCTCTTTGATCAGGTCCTTGGCCACGGGGATCTCGGAGACCGAGGCCCTCGTGATCTTCCAGGCAACGGGAAGCGCGTAGTTGGAGTCAACCATCAGGTGCAGCTTATAACCGAACCAGTGCTTGATCTGCTTCCATGTGCTACCATCCTCGCGCTCCACCCAGTAGCTCTTGGCCCCGTAATCGGCATCGCAGTCGCGGCGGCCATCTCTCGTGTCAGCTTTTGACTGCCTGCGGGCTATCGAACATATCGCCTTTCCGTCAACAGCCAGATCCTTGCCGAAGTCCGGCAAGGCCGCACGCAAGCGTTCAACCAACTGATCGCACATCGAGTCGATCTCACCTGGCATGCTCATCAGCTCCTCATAGGGAAGATACTCAAGCACCAGCCTGAGCCGTTCGAGGTCACCAAGATTTTCGATTTCTTTTCACTGTCATCCCATAGGTATTAAAGAAAAAGCTGGCTTTTGTTGTTAAAATCCTCCACTCGGAGGGTATGAAAAAACAAAACCAAAAGCCAGCTGGACATAGGTATACTACATTGAAGCAAATGTGCAATCTCATTCCTGGCCACTTGGTTGAGAGCCTTGCAAGAAAGCATGGTGTCGATGCCAAGAGCCGCAGTTATACTCCTTGGAGTCATACCGTAACACTGCTTTACGCGCATTTGGCTCATTCTCTCGGACTTAACGACGTGTGCGATTCCCTTCAGATGAATGCGGCGACGCTCTCGACGATTCGAGGAGCAGTTCCACCAACTCGTAACAACCTGAGCCATGCCAACAAGGTACGTGATGCGGATATGGCCGAGGAGCTTTATTGGAGTATGATGAAACACCTTATGGAAACGGTTCCGGGATTTGCCAAGGGCAAGGTCCGCCGTGGATACCTTCGCCGCTTTAGCAAAACGATTCACGCTATGGACTCGACCACTATTCAACTGGTTGCCAACTGCATGGACTGGGCCAAGCACCGCCGTCGGAAGGCTGCTGCCAAATGCCACCTGCGGCTCAACCTGCAAAGCTTTCTTCCGCAATGTGCTATTGTCGACACAGCAAAGCATCATGACAGCACGAAGGCCGAATTGCTCTGCGACAAGCTCCAGAGTGGAGAAATCGCTGTGTTTGACAAGGCCTACACAAAGTTCGACCACCTTTTCACGCTGACTGAGCGGGGGATCTGGTGGTTGGGTCGAGCCAAAGACAACATGAATTACCGTCTCTTGCGGACCCTTCAAACGACCACTAACAAGCGAATACTGCGCGATGAAGTCATCGAAATGGTTCTGGAAAAGTCCAAGGAATCCTACCCGAGAGCGTTGCGACGTGTTACGGCCTTGGTTGAAGTCAACGGAACGGATGTCGAGATGGTCTTCATGACCAATAACCTGGAATGGAGCGCATGGACGATTGCTGAACTCTATCGATGCCGATGGGATATTGAAGTCTTCTTCAAGGAAATCAAACAGACCCTGCAACTCAGCGACTTCCTTGGTTACAGTGCCAATGCTGTCCGCTGGCAGATCTGGATGGGCTTGTTGGTCCATCTGTTGATGCGCTGTCTGGCATTCATGCATCAATGGCAACATAGTTTCAAGCGTCTCTTCACGGTTATTAGAGCATCGCTGTGGAGACGCTGGGATATGAACCTTTTGCTTCAATCCTATGGGACAGCCAAACCTCCCGGTCGGATACGAGGTGCCCCTGAACTGGCGTATTTGCCCGGATTCGGGTGATCGCTGTGGGACAGCCACATGACTTAAAGGTGCAACCATTGATAACTTTCAAAATAAATCGAAATCGACTACATTGACATGAAAGCAAAAAACTTAACAAAACAAGGCGTTTATGCTGGGTTCGCGCCTCCTATGGGATGACAGTGATTTCTTTTCATGAAAAAAGTCCACGTTGTGGTATAGTGGCCATGGCGGTTTCCTCATCCTTTCGCTTGTTTGTTTTGGTGAACCAAGCTTGTCAGGCTGTTCTGGAAACCGCCATTTTCTTTGGGGTCAATATCCGAAAAATATCCAACCTTGACCCTCAAACCTTGAACCTGTAACCCGATTTTGGGGTAAAGACTTTAGTCGGAAGTGGCAGTCACCAGAAAAACCGACATGGAGGGGATTGCGCGTTCCGTCGGCCAATCGAGACCAG
>CAZRCN010000128.1:0-7528 GCA_964598575.1 uncultured Victivallales bacterium
CGCAGTGCGCATACACATGAGCATTTCATCATAACCCGGCGCGGGAAACCACTGGCAGCGCTGGTCGGTCTTGATGACCTAGCCCTGATCGATGGCCTTTCCGCCCGTCGTGGATTAGCGATGGCAATGAAACGCTGGGAGGGTGTGGCTGAAGTGCGGGAAGGGACTGAAGATGCCTATGCCGCACGCGCCCGGCAGGGGGAAGGGCGCGATGTATCTTTTTGATACGGATACGGTTATCGCCTTAATGAAGGAACATGGCAAGGGGGCGCTTACCAAACGGATTGTGGACGTCCCGTTCCATCAGCAATTCCTGTCGTCGATCTCGCTGTCGGAATTGGTGTACGGTGCCTACTGTAGTGATAGGGCGGATTACCATCTGGGTATGATCCGTGATGTGCTGCTTTGCAATGTACAGCTTGTGGCGTTTGATGTTCCGGCCGCGTATCAGGCGGGTAGGTTGCGGGCAGATCTCAGGAAGCAGGGAAATTCCATCGACTTTCCTGATTTGCAGATTGCCGCTATTGCCTTGGCGCGGGGGTTGACCTTGGTGACCGGGAATGGACGCCATTTTGAACGTATTTCCGGTTTGTGCGTAGAAAACTGGATCAAGACAGCGCTGCCTTCAAACGAGTGACGTTACAGAGATAGTACAGGTTGTCCCGATACCGAAGCGTTGCAATCGCCATGGGAAGCTGGTACGGTCCCTGACACGCCCGGTGGCATCACCAACCGGATCATGGGGTCATCATCGATAGGAGAAACAACATCATGTCCACACGTATGTCCATGTGTAGTGCAATCGCGCTCGTAGCCCTTACCTCTCATCTCTACGCAGCAACACCACCGCGGGATCCCGCAGCCGCCAAAGAGACCTTCATGGACATCAGCGGGCAGCTCGAGCTGGGAGGGGACCTCTTCATCGTGGCAAACATCGAGGGAATGCTTGAGGGCTACATGGACACGTTGCTGGAGTTTGTAACGGCTATGCCCCTGCAACCGGGTAGCGAACAAGAGCAAATCACAACAAAATGCAAGAACATTGCTGCGTTTCTGGAGCGCAGCGGTTTATATGCGATCAAGGGATTCGGCTTCAGCGTGGTGCCGCTGGAGGACGGCAATAGCAGCATCACCTCATTCGTGAGCCGGGACCCCGCAGCCGCCAACTTGCCCTTGTGGCGCGGCATCGTTGGCACGACACCCATCGATATGCAGTGCCTGCAATATCTGCCTGCAGACACCGTGATCGCTCGTTCGGGCACCATGGACGCCCGATACATGTGGGCCCTCGCAAAAGAAGCCATCACCGACATTGGCGGCGAAGAGGCCGCACAATCCTTCCAGGCAGGACTGGCAATGGCACAACAGCAGCTCGGGGTATCCCTTGATGAGCTGATCCGCTCGATCGCACCCGAAGGCGTCGTCTCGATCCAGCTATCCCGCGCCGCGACATCTACGATCCCACTGGGCATGCAGACCATAGACATACCGCAACCATCGCTGCTGCTTGTCACCAAAGTCAACAACAACACCCTGCTGGATACCGTAAAACGTATGGCGAAACAAGCCATGGGGCAGGAGCTGCCCGCCACACAGTTGGACGATGCCACGGTATACACACTGCCGGTGCCCATGCCGTTACCCGTACCCGTCAGCATCACACTGGCCCGACACGGGGAATACCTGCTACTGGGATCGACAACAGACGTCGTCAAGCAGGCTCTTGCAGCTGCCGGTGACAACGCCGGCCTGCTGGCAGATGCAGATTTCCAGCAAGCCTTTCCCGGTAAAATGGCAGCCAATAACGGCATCATGTACGTGAGCGAACGCTTTAGCAAAAATCTGGCGGCATTCCAGATGCGCATGATGGAGCAGACCTCTGCAGGCAATCCCGAAGCCCGGGAGATGATGTCCGTTTTCAGAAGCTTTCACCAGAACCGGGACAACTACGCATGCGCCCTCACCATCAACAACCTCCGCAGTGGTGTAAAGGTATCCGGCTGGAGTACGGCTGGCGGCCGCGAACTCATCACCTCCGCGGCCATTGCGCCCGTCGGCCTGATGGCAGCAATCGCCATCCCTTCCTTCGTAAAGGCCCGTTCAACCGCACAACAAAATGCCTGCATCAACAATTTGCGGCAGCTCGATGCCGCCAAGGAACAGTGGGCACTTGCCACGGGCCAGCCGCTGGGCGCCGCTCCGGTCGAATCGGAAGTGCTCGAATATATAAAAGGCGCAACTATGCCCGTATGCCCGCAGGGCGGCACCTATTCGCTGCATCCGATCGGCCAGAACCCAACCTGCAGTCACCCCGGACATGCCCTGAACCACTAGGTTGTACCTTCATTGTTTCCTAATAATTTGCCATAAGAGATTCGCGTGTACGAGTACGTGTAGGAGTACGGATTTCTCCCAATGCCACCTCGTACTCGTACACATACTCGTACACGCATATCTCTCTGCTCTCAACGCTCCCGAAGTTTCAATATGCATCATTCGGGTGCGCCCGACGGCGGGGCAAATCCCTAGCTTCCTAGCGCCTAGTGCCTGCATTTCCGCTAACAGCGGTTATGCCTGAAACGCGGATCCGGTCTTTTCGCGTGTCTTGTTATCTGTGACAATGTTAGTGTGATCGCGTGTCGAAGCAGAATTAACGCGAGACAACGAAAGGAATCGAGAATGCAACGATTGATGATGACAGTGCCCTTATTGGGTTGCCTGTTCTTTAGTGCTGTATGTGTGTCTGCGAATAGCCAGAACGAGAAGCGTGCCGCTACTTTTCCCGATCTGGCCGATCGATCCCTTGAGACGGTGGTCTCCGGACAGGTTTATCGCATTGGCGACTCCGGTATTGCTGGAACGGTTGAAACCGACCACATCAGGGTTATGCATATTGCGGCCGATTCGGCTGCTGACGGCAACATCATGAAAGGCGACAAAATTCGCGCGCTTCAATACAGAGGCGTTGGTGGGGATCCGGACACCATTCGCAAGATTGTGGAGAAACGGATGTATCGTCTGGGCCGCGATTGGGACTGGCATCTCTATGTTACCGTCGAGCGGCCGGGGGTAGCAGATGGAGACGCCAACAGGTTTACCTTTGATCTACAGATTCCGCGCAGCAGCGAGAATCCCTATCATTTTGGTCCCACGGGTTTCTTTGCCCAGATCCATACGGATCATTTGCTGGTGTCCCACGTGGTCGCAGGGGCTCCCTCGGAGGGCAAGTTGCAGGTAGGGGATAAAATTGTGGCTGTTGGTGCTGACGCCATTGGCAGCGATATTTTCAAATGCTTTACTCGGCATATTGACCACGCAGAGCGCGAAAACGGGGGTGGTACATTTCCGTTAACCATACGCAGACCGGTTGCGACAGGCACCGTTGAGACGGTTGCGGTCAACCTTCAACTTGACGTGCTGGGTGCGTACGATGACAGGATGCCGATCGACTGTCCGAAGACTGATACGATTATTACCCGGACCGCTGATGGGATTATGGCGAGAGAAGAATACGGGCGGCTTGGCACGAGCCTGATTGCCTTGCTGGCAACGGGAGAGCAGACGTATATCCATCATGTTCGTGATGTTCTGCATTCGGCGGACTGGGCAACGCCGGATATCGCGCTCCCGATTGATGGGAGCAAGGTGAGTTGGCATCGTGCTTACAGGCTCATTACGTTATGCGAGTATTATCTCCTGACGAATGATGCGTATGTGCTGCCGGCAATCAGGGCATATGCTGGGGTTATCGCCCGCGGACAGGATGCCGCCGGGTTGTGGAATCATAAATCGGCTAATCCGGCGGTCAACTTCGGCAAGCTACACGGCCGACTCTCGGGTTATGGTGCGATCAACCAGACATCCGTTGCGCTTTGGATTGGTTTGATTCTGGCAGAGGACTGTGGGGTCAAGGATCCCGAAGTCAAAGCCGCTGTTGAGAAAACACATCGCTTATACAGCTATTGGGTTGGGCGTGGTCGACTTCCCTATGGGAATCACGGTGCTGGCGAAAAATTTTTTACGAACAACGGGACCAGTGGGTCCGCGGCGGTTGGGTTTGCATTGCTTGGCGACAATGCGGGGGCAAGTTTCTTTGCAAAATTGTCGGCTGCTGCTACCGACGAAATTCTCACCGGGCATACCGGGCCCTGGTTTAATCAGTTCTGGTCCGGCTTGGGGGCCAATGTGGCGGGTCCGGAGGTCCTCAAGGCCCACAGCCGGGCATTGCATTGGTTGCGCACCGTCACACGGACATGGGATAACCGATTTCTGCACATGGAAGCTCGCTGGTGCAAACCGGGTGACTACGGGCTGGGGACAAGTGGATCAATGCTGCTGAACCTGGCGGCGGGCCGACGGGTACTGCGTATTACGGGGCGCGGGATGGACCGATCGCTTTGGCTGGATGCGGAGGCGGCCGCACAAGTCGTGAATGCCGGCATGATTGATTATGCCGCAAAGCCCGTTGATGCGTTAGTTGCCCTTCTGGGGCACGCGCTGCCGCCGGTACGCACACGTGCAGCCGAGATGCTGGCCATTAAAGGGGGCGCGGCAGACGGAACGATTAAAAGATTGCTCGCTGAAGGAACGCGCAACCAGCGCATTGGGGCCATACACGCCATCGGCAGTTTGAAGATATCCTCTGCCGTTGATGCGTTGATCGCAATCGTGAAGGATAGCGGCGACGATCTTTGGGTACGACAATTGGCTCTCCGGACGCTCACGACGCTTGACGGTAGTGATCAATATGCGCCGACGGTCTTGCGCTTGCTGGCCGAAGACAAGAGGTATGATGTGCAGGGGCGATTTGACCAGGATTTGGGCCGCGCGCTTGTGACACTCACCGATTCGGATCCCTATACGGCGGGGCTTGATAAAACATTGCTATACCAGGGGGTTAATAAGCTGCTTGCGCACAAGCGACAAGAAGCGCGTGGTGCGGGCATGAAATTGCTCACGCATATGCCGATCGAAGATTTACATGCCGTGGCCGATCAGATGATCGACGTTATCAAGGATCGTGACCGCAGCAGCTACGTGTCCTATCATGGCGATAACCACCGTCAAATGGGACTGGATATCCTGTATCGAATGCACATCGATGAAGTATTGGACCTGACCGTGAATACCATTAACGAGAAAGTCGGGCGGGGGTGGCGTGCCCGCAACCGAAAGGCCTTTATGCAAACATGGGGGGCTGAGGCAAAACGCGTGATCCCCGAAATCCGAGAGGTTCTGGGAAAACAGGCAGACCCAATTATCGAACGCATTGAAGCGGCCGACACCGGCCGGGAGATGATCAGCCTCGAGGAGGCGCTACGGCAGGGCAATAAGTGACGGAGCCGTTCGCTTTTTTGAAAAAAAGCCTATTCAAGCATGGATGGATGGCGGAATGTTGAGGGGGGATGGCCGAGTTTACGGCGGAAGGTTCTGGACATCAGTTCAGCGGATGAAAATCCGGATTCACCTGCAATATCCACGAGTTTGCGATTTGTCGTCTGAATGAGTTGCAGTGCATGCTGGATACGACGGTGCTGGATTTCCTCAACCATCGTTCTTCTGGTGTGTTTTGCAAATGCATCGTGCAGCCGGCGTTGGGTGATGGGGAGTTTCGAGGCCACCTCGCTCTGCGTGAGATCACTTCGCGTAAAATTTTCTGCAATATACTGCATTGCGTCGACAACCAGGGGATGTCGCACCGCCATGATATCGGTAGAGTCTCGCAACTGAATCGGACCAGGTGGTACGAGGATGGGGGCGGGTGGTGCGGGCTTTCCTTGCATAATGTGGTCTAAGAGCTTTGCGCCCTCATAACCGTGCATAAAGGCGTTATTATCGATACTGGTGATGGTGACGTGGCTGCATTCACAGATTTCACGGCAGTTGTCGACTCCTAGGATTGCCGTATCATGCGGGATGGTGACCCCAGCCTGCTGTGAAGCTTGCAGGATGGCTTGCGTGAGAAAGTCGGCTGCAGCCATGATGCCAAGGTAGCCTTGATGATTCGAGAGATGATCTTTGAGCCACGCCGCACCTTCCCACGACATGGCATTTTCCTGGGGTAATCGTAACAACTCGATCTTGATCCCCGATGATTGTGCAACCGCGCAAAATCCCTTATAGCGTGCTCTATGTGCTGAAGGCCAACCCTGATGTGCAAAGACAAGCTGTTGGCATCCTATCGACAGTAGGTGTTTGGCACCGATTCGCCCAATCTCCCGGTTATCCTCAAGAACTCTCGGCAATGTCATTGAAGGATCATTCCACGAAAGATCAACAGCGGGTGTATTTGGTCGTTCCGTCAAAAAGTTGCGCAACTCAGGGGTTACCGATGGCACTTGCAAGAGACAAAGAATACCATCTCCATGCCATGCCCCATGTAATTCTCCGGTGTAAAAATATTGTGTGTCAAGAATCCAGTTTGCCTCTATAGCGTATTGGTAAACACCGGCGAGCACGCGTTGATCCCGGTAACAGGGAAGGAAGATCACGCTCTTTCGCGATTTCGATTTCATATTGGCATTATGCATTTCTATACTTTGCTTGCAAGCATTTGCGTCATGAATTGTCAAATGTATTTACCTTAATCGTCATGTACGGATATGCGTTCGTGTTGTATCGTATGAATAGATTGGATGGTATCTACCATTATGGGGTAAGCGATCCTTTGGCTGAGGAGAGAGGTTAAACATGAGAACGAAAATGAGAATGCTGATTGCTGTTGCTGTGTTACTGCTAGCCTTCGGCGCGGGGTCTGTAGAGGCAGAGCTGATCGCCTATGATCAGTTTGAGGGCTACACCGACGGAGTGCTTGCCGGCCAAGGTCAAGGATTTGGTTGGTTTGGCAACTGGTCTGGTAGTACAGATGCTATTGTTTTGAACACGGGAAATCTAACCAATGGGCTGCTGGAGACCTACGGTGGAGGTGCCAGTCTTGGAACAAACACGAGCTATGGCGGTTATGGTGTTACCCGTGTGCTGGAAACGGCGATTACCAATGCCGGGACATACTACTTCGGCTTCCTGATACAGCAGACGCATCCTGGCGCCAAACACAACTTCTTGCGGCTTCAGAATACCAGCGCATCCGTATGGAGTGCGGCTGGCTCATGGAATGCATCAACACAGTGGCAACTGATTCGAAAAGATCCGGACGGCCCGGGCCAAAGCGATTGGGATAGCGTTAGTGCAGGCGTAAGCGAAACCGAAGACATCACCCATATGGTCATCAAGTTTGAGCTGGATGCGGCTGATTCTGAAGTGGCTTCGCTCTATATTAACCCGGCCAATGCAGCCGCGCTTGGTGGAAGCGCAAACGCCACTTATACGTACGGCAGTCCATGGACGGAAATACATGCAGTCAATGCTTCGCGCACGACTGAATCTGGGGGGGATGGAGTCATGGCCTTCGACGAAATTCGTGTTGGTACGACTCCAGAGGACATGTTTGACCCCATTTTCAGGCCACCATCTGGAACAGTCTTAATTGTTAGATAATCGAATATAGCAACGAAAACAAAGATGAAAA
>CAZRCN010000129.1:0-7131 GCA_964598575.1 uncultured Victivallales bacterium
TAGTCGTGCTGCTATTTCGACGGGAGCAGCGGAACCGACAGCGTGCCATTGAAGAATTCAATCACATGCCCCTTGTCAGCCAGCCAGTGCAAGGGCTCCAGCAGCGCTTTGCTGCGTGCATCCTCAGGGCCGACACCTGGCAAAAGATCTTGCAGAATATGTTTGCGGGTGCAGCCGGGATGGTCATGCAAGTAGACAAGCATATCTCGAATCTCCGGTATGGCAGATTCCGGATCGATGGCGGTTGGGCGGATCGGCATCACAAAATGTACGCCGCGGCCGGAACCGGCGCGAAAGACATGCAGCGACCGGCTGCGTAAGGCTGCCCGTAATGCCAGGGCCAGATGGATCGGGAAGCGTGATTCCGCTTGCCAGGTTTGACGGATGGCAGCGCGGATCCGCGCATCACGAATACGATGTGCCTCTGCCTCTGGCAGGCCGACCCGATGCACCCGCTTGAGCTTTGCCGGCACAATGTGCTGACGCATATATCGCTGCGCCTCTAACAACGTCATCGATCCCTCTTCCGCTGCCTCAGCCTCCGCCGCACGCGCCTTCAACAGATACACCGTTCGTTGCGAGCAAGCCGCTTTCCAAGCCTCGACATCTTCCGGATCATGCGAAATCTCGATACGTCGACGATAGGCCTCCATATCCATGTGCGCAAATTGTGTGGCATGGAGTTCCTTGACGGCCTCCGCATAACGATGATGGTTCGGGGGGCCCAATAATGCGCCACTTATGCCACACTTCGCTACGCAGACAAAAACCCCAGAAGGAGGGTCGACCTCCTGGGTCTCTTGATCAAAATATGCGTCTACGTGATCGTTGACAATATGCTGCTGGAGGCTCTCCTCATCCAACGCAATCGTATGACACAACTTGCACTGATACAGCATGCAGGTGTCCCGCGCTTCCGCTTTGACCTCAATTCGAACAAAACACAGACCCTCACGCGCAAGCAACAGGGAAGCCAAGTCCAGCAGCGGGTAGGCCTTTTTACTGCCCTTGATCCGCTTCACTAGCTCACCAATGGCCTTCTTCTCCGGCAAAAACTGTACCTCCAACCGCTCGTCACCGGGACGAGCGCTCGAACGCGTAGGAACAGATGCCCGTCCGCCTGGTCGGGCAGATCGTGCCGCAGGACTTGATGTTGGCATTTGGTTCGGTAGTGCACCGGATGACGGGCTGCTGTGTCCACCTTTGGCAGTCAGCTTCCCTCCCGCTGTAGGTGTAGCGCGTTTGCCTTTCGCTTCACGCTTATAAGAAGCCGACGCAGACCCTCCCCCCCCGGGGCCTGTTTGCGCTCGGTTTCTTCTGCCGCCTCCCTTGGGCTGCGGCATATGATCGCGTCCGCGCCCGCGATCGTCATCAAAACGCTTGATGCGAATGGCATCCGGAGGACGCCTTGCCCACTGCGGAACAAAATTCAGAGATAAAACCGTATCCCGATCAACGGGTGTTTCGTCTGTATGTTGGTTGTCACGGCTCATAGCCAAGTACCCATTGCTATACCAGGAATCGAACAGCACCAGCTTGAAGCGCATATGGCGCTACCTTCGTGCATTGCGCTCACCCTACCCCTAATTCGATGCGGTCGCAATCAAATACGCTTCGGGGTTTCGATCCCGAGCACTTCCAGCCCTTTTTCGAGGATATGGGCCGTAACCGCACACAACTTGACGCGGCTTTCGCGCAAACCAGCTTCCGCTTTCAGACAAGGAACATTCTGATAAAAGGAACTATAGGCTTGCGAAAGAGCAAAGAGATAGTCGGCAATCATGCTGGGGCGATAGTGCGCCGCTGCGCGGACCAGCACATCCGGAAAGCGCAGCAACTGGAGCATCAGTACCCTTTCGCGCGGGTCTGAAATCTGTATCGGCACCGCAAGCGGAACCTCTTCACCAAACCTCTCACAATATTTATCCAACAAACTGGCAATGCGGGCATAGGCATACTGCAAGTAGGGGCCCGAATTTCCATCCAACGCCAGGGCCTTGTCCCACGTAAAGGTAATCATCGTCTGCGGGTTCTGGCTTAAATCGGCATACTTCACGGCCCCGATACCGACCGCCCGTGCCACCTCGACCTGTTGCGCAGGATCCATTTCGGGGCTGGATGCCTGCACCAGCGCCAACGCCCTCCGCTCGGCCTCATCCAACAGTGCTTCCAGCTTGATAACATTACCTTGTCGCGTCGAGAAGGTGGCATCCGGCAAACGCATGAGACCGAACCAGACGTGCTCAAGTCGCGTTTGCATGCCTAGCTTCCGGCAGATCGTGAAAACCTGCCTGAAGTGCAATTGTTGACGCTCATCGGTTACATAGATAATGCGGTCAGGCTGGAATTCCTCTTCACGTGCCGCCACCGTAGCCAGATCTGTTGCGGCATAGTTGAACCCGCCATCCCGCTTACGAACAATGCATACCGGCAACCCTTCCTCCTCGAACGTCACAATGAGGGCTCCTTCACTTTCGGTCGCCAGCCCAGCCTTTTGCAGCTTCGAAATCATGCCCGGCAGACGGTCATGATAATAGCTCTCACCGCGTACCAGATCGAACGCTACCCCCAGTCGCGCGTAGATGCGGTCAAATTCCTGCAGGCTGCGCGTAATGAATTCGCGCCACAGTGCCAGGTTCCCGGCATCGCCATGTTGCAGCTTTACCAGTTCCTGCCGGCAGGCATCCATCCAGTCGGCATCCTGTTTGGCACGCTCGTAGCTTGCCACATACACGCGTTCCAGTTCCTCGACCGGGCTTTCTTCCAATTGCTTCGTATCCAGAAAATGCCGGTAGCCCATAATAATAATGCCGAACTGGGTACCCCAATCGCCGATGTGGTTATCGGCAACAACGTGATACCCCAGCGTCCGGTACAACCGGTCCAGTGCATTCCCGATGATCGTGGAGCGGATATGTCCGATATGCATGGGCTTGGCCACATTGGGGCTGGAATAATCCAGAATCACGGTTTTGCCTGCCCCCGGCTTGGGCAACACATGCTCCAGATGCCCTTCCTGGCCGGACACCCGATTCGCGATCCATGCATCATGCAGGAACAAGTTGAGGAAGCCCGGCCCCGCGACATCCAGTCGGGCTAGATAGGCTGGCAATTCGATGCCTTCCGCCAACGCTTCCGCAATCTGGCGTGGTGCCTTACGCAGGGTTCGTGCAAGCCCCATTGCAGCATTACATTGATAATCGCCAAACTGGGGATTGGTCGCTTCCACGACCTGTACCGCGCTTGGCTCCAGCTTTACCTGAAATGTAGTCTCAAAGGCCTGCAGCATCCAGGCTGACAGCAGGTCACAAATCGTCTGATGTTCTGTTGTTGTATTCATAGTGGGGGTTGTATAGCGGAAATGCCGCAGTCGTGCAATGCCGGAAACCATCAAGGCCGAGGGTGGACATCACGTCACCGCACGTCGGTACTGCAAGGGGGTTTGTCCAGACTGTCGTTTAAAATGCAAATGAAAGTAACTCTGATCATTAAAACCGCAAGCATAGGCGATTTCTGCACAGGTGTGGTCGGTTTGCCGCAGCATCTCACGGGCATGCCGTAACCGTACCTGCCGAATCATTTCCACAACGGTTTTTCCCGTATGCGAGCGAAAGAGGTGCGCAAGCCGACAGGCGCTCAAGCCCGTATGCCGGGCAACGGCTTGCAGGCTAATGGGCGCATGATAGTGCTGTGAGATATAATCCAGCGCCTTGTGAACATGCGTATTGGTGCGATTGGTACCGTGTAAGTGTACGGCACGAATAAACGCATCCAGCGCCTGCATCAGACTACGGGACAGCGTCTCAAACGATTCGGCCTGCACAAACTGCTCCATCCATTCCTGATTACGAAGGGTCAGGGATGCCAGTAACGGATTGTCTTCGATGGCAGCTCGCGTCAAACTGCATACCAATTCTATGACTCTGGCACGCAGCACCGGATAGGATGGTGCCGACAAGTAAATCGCGGCCAGTGTCTCATTCAGAACCCGTCGTGCGCCTTGGCGGTCACCAGCACGAATCAGGGATAGCAGCTTGCGTTCTTTTTGAAACGAATGCATCGCCGCCATGGCGGCGGGATCACAGTTGGCCTCCGCTTGCTGCTCCCGTCTCTTCCATTCGGTGCGTCGCTCCTGCAACAGTAACGGGTTCCAGCCGCTGATCTGGTAAAACGACTGATACCAGCAGTGACCGTTATCCAGCAACGCAGTATGCTCCGTCCCATTTTTGGGAACGCAACACATGCCGCCTTGTACAACCCGCATATGCTCCAGCGCCACTACCCATTGCAGACCCTCCGGCTGCTCATGTATATATACACCCCCCTTGTCCACGGCCTCTTGTAAGGCATAGCGCAGTTCATCGGCATTGCCTGCCCCTCTCCCGATCTCCTGCACAAAGCGTCCGCGGCCGTCCTGATCAAAAAAACGAATATCCTCAGCAGGGATTCCGTGCGCCGAGTGGCACACAGCTTCCGCAAGCTCTCTATTGAATTCTTTCATCAGGGGGCTTCCTTATATCCGTTTTTTCGCACCATAATGGTGTTAACGCAGCAGCCTACAGCAAGATTGTTATATATTTCAACACAAATCGCCTATTGATACCCCTTCGAATGCGCTATGGTATGCCCGTCGATTGCGGTATGGCAGCCGACGGGTTGATAACACAAACACAGGAGAGAGCTAGATGAGTATTCTGGAAGAGATGTCAGCATTACTAATGAAGGGGAAAGCCAAAGATGTGAAGGCCCTGGTTGAGCAGGCCTTGGCCGATGGCATGGATCCATCACAGATTCTTACCGAGGGGCTCTTGTCCGGCATGAGTGTTATCGGTGAGCGGTTCAAAAAGAACGAAGTCTATGTTCCGGAAGTGCTGATTGCCGCACGCGCGATGAAGTCCGGTATGGAAGTGCTGCAACCGGCTCTTACCCGTGGTGGTGTCGAACCACGCGGTACAGCCGTCGTCGGTACCGTGAAAGGCGATTTGCATGATATCGGCAAAAACCTGGTGTGTATGATGCTCGAAGGGGCCGGACTCAAGGTTGTCGATATTGGGATTGACGTGCCGCCCGAGAAGTTTGTTGAGGCAGCCCAGGAGAATCAAGCACATGTCATCGGGGTATCTGCGCTTCTAACCACAACCATGACCAACATGAAGGCGGTGGTCGATGCGGTCAAGGAATCCGGCGTTTCCGCAAAGGTCATGATTGGTGGTGCACCTGTTACACAAGCATTTTGTGATGAAATCGGTGCCGACGGGTATGCTTCAGATGCAGCATCGGCGGCAGATCTTGCCGTCTCGTTCCTGTAAGCGTAAAGGCCACGGATCTATCGCCCACATGGCCACGGCCATGTGGGCGTTTTTGTGTCCTACCCGACCGTCTACGCAATCTTCACGGGTTGCCGGACGCATCGTCGTCCGGCGGCGTATAGACCTTGAACGGTGCGGCAGGGGAAATAGCCGAATCGCCTTCAGCGGCCGCAGGCGCAAGGGGTTCGTTCCCGGCCGGGGGTGCGTGCGTGGTCGTTGGATCGGCCAAAGGCTCTACCTTTGCTTCTTGTTCTGGTTTGGCCGCGCGCATGTCCGCGGGGGCACGATACAGCCACCACAGCATTCCGAATGCAACAATGGCTACGGCACAAGCTATGTATTGCACGGGGCCCATTGCCTGCAACATGTCCTGCAAAAACGATAGCACGGTTTACCATTCTCCTGAAACCAGGTCGGAAAAGCTAAAACCTTTTTTGGTGGGGGGCATTGTAGGCGTAGGCGGCACGGCTGCCGCTACGGGAGCACCGGTCGTTCCCGCAGCAGTGCCAGCGGCAACGATGCCGCGCACAGGATGTACCTCGAAGGGCAGTTCCATACCGACCTTCTCGTCCATCCCCAAATATTTATTCATGATCATGACGTGCCCCGGTGCCGCGCGTGCCTGGTCCAACGTAATAGATATTGGCACCTGTGCCTCGAGCAGCTTGTACAGCTTGGAGGCTGCCAACGATGCGGCTTTGGGGATTGTTAATAACGTGGTAACCCCCATCCTATCCAAGGATCGGATAAAGGAAAAAACATGCTCTTCGAGACGGTCGGTATTCTTGACCGCTACCCACGGCAAGCAGGTATCCAGCACAAGACGGGATACGGCTTGCTCCTGGATAACCTGGGCAAGCTGCATAAAACTATCGGGCGGCAGCGTAATCTCGGCTTCATTGTGCCGCCCCGGCACATCGTCGGCATACTCCAGCAACATCAAATCGCCTTCCCGGACCGCATCACTGCACGGCACCCCCATTGCGTCTGCCTCCACAACAATATCCGCAGCCGGTCGTGCCGTCAGCAACAAGCAACGTTCACGCAGACGCAACCCTTTGTTGAGAAAGTGAAACGCCATCGCTGTCTTACCGGATCCCGAAGGCCCGCTTACCAAAAAAGGCCGGCCACGAAAAGCGCCTCCATAGCTCTGGTCCAGCATATCGACGCCTATCGGTGTTTTGTCCGTCATGCTATGCTTCCCCTTGTCCCTTGCTCTTGTCTGCCAGCAAACGGCTTACCACAGACGTGAAAAATGTCATTTCAAAGGGTTTCGTCAAGAAATCCTCGATACCAAGTTCCTTACATGCATCCAGCCGTTCGCGGGTCGGATAGCCGGAAATAACAATAACCGGCACATCGGGATATTGTGTTCGGATCCTACGGACAAGATCCATACCATGGGGTTCACCCGGCATGTTCAAATCAGTGAGTATCACGTCCACCGGTTCCTTTTCCAGCAACGCCAACCCCGCCGGACCATCTTCGGCGGTGAACAGGGTGTACCCCATGCGGCTCACAACCGAATGAAAATAATCACGAACCCCTGGGTCATCCTCTATCAATGCCAGCCTGACCATAATGGATCTCCTTCATAACGTTGCAATAGCTCCATTCTGCGCACAATTGCCCAGCACAAACCATGTGCCTGCTTGCTACAAACCCTGTCGCTTTTGCTATCTGTACTTTCACATGTGGTATAGCATGTTACTCGTTCTTTCGGTGTTATGCCAATTCTTCTACCCTTTCCCCTATCTTGCAAGCCTATTTTTTGGGGTCTTCCGCAGAATCTGTGGGTTCGTTTTAGTCATTTCGTGGCACA
>CAZRCN010000130.1:0-6818 GCA_964598575.1 uncultured Victivallales bacterium
ATGTGAACGCGCAAGCGTTCCGGGGGTTCGAATCCCTCACCCTCCGCCATCTTTTCATCCAGCTTTTGTTGCTGGAAAATATGGTGGCATTTCTGGTGCCAGCGCGGCACAATTAAAACCGACAGCTTTAGGTTAGATGGAGGCGTTACATGCGAATTCGGATTGAGATACTACCTTTTCTGGGGATAGCGGTATTGGGGAGCGCAGTTCTTCTCGGGCTGCTGGTAGCCTTGGGCCTAGAGGCAAGAACCGCCACCGGTATAGCCGTCCTGCTTCTCGGCATTACAAGCGGCTATTTCCTGTGGTTTTTCCGGAATCCGGTTCGTGTACCACCAGAGGATGCGGATGCCATCATAGCGGCTGCGGATGGCGTGATTGCCGCCATTAAGCGTTTTGCGCCAGAGGATTTTCGGTCTATCAGCATGCATGCCGGCTTGGATCCGGCGGATCTGGGGCGGCTGCCTACAGAACCCACCCTGCGTGTCAGCATCTTTCTCAGCCTTTTTGATGTGCATGTGAACCGGGTGCCTATTGCGGGTGCATCCCGGTTCCTGGGGTATTTCCCGGGTAAGCACTTCTTTACGTTTCAGGTTAAATCATCGGACGTCAACCAACACAATTCGATTCTGATTACCAATCCACGAACGACCTGCCTGGTGAACCAGATTGTGGGGCCGGTATGTAGGCGGGTGGTGTATTGGCTCAATAAAACGGATGCGGTTCCTGTCGCGGCTGGTGATGCCTTTGGTATGATGAAATTCGGCTCCAGGCTGGATATGTATTTTCCCGAGAAGGACATTGCCCTGGAAGTGCGCGAGGGAGATCGGGTGCAGGCGGGAAGGAGCATTATAGCTCGTTATGCGTGAGAGAACGACGAAAACCAAGACACGCAAGCCGATGCCTGCTTTCCTGCAGTGGCGGCAGTTGCTGCCAACCGTTGTTACGCTTGGTGCCATGCTCTCGGGCTTTCTCAGCATTGTGTATGTCGTACAGGGGTTCCAAGTCACGGGACCACATGATTATTATTCGATTGCCGCGCGTTTTATTATGCTAGCAATGATTCTTGACGGCCTGGATGGCAATCTGGCCCGCTGGCTCAAAGGAACGAGCGAGTTCGGGGCCGAGCTCGATACGTACGTGGATATGACCGCATTCGGGATTGCGCCTGCTATCTTGATTTTTGCGGTGACACTCGGTCCGGAAACACCTCCCTTGATTCGGGTACTGCTGCCGTCCGCTGTAGCCCTTTCTGGCGTTGTGCGGCTGGCACGGTTCAAGGTGGCTGATCCCCTGCGGGGGCAGGGGGGCTATGGTGGGCTGCCGATTACGGCAAATGCCGGCTGGGTAGCCCTGTTTGTCTTCCTCAGCCAGACCCGCACCGACGAAGAAATGGGTGGCATCTTTTCGCTGCAGCAAGGCTGGTTTGCTACCGTGTTCCTAGTGGGCATTCTTATCTTTATCAGCTTGCAAGTCACCAATTTACGCTACCCGAAGCCCACTAAGAAGGCAGCTATGTTCATCCCTTGTGTCATTCTGGTCTTTCTTTTCGTGCTGCTTCCGAAAGAAGCATCACGCTGGGTTGCGGTAGTCATGCTGCTGTTAGGGCTTGTGTATGCCGTTGCGGGACCCATGTTTGTGAAAGGCGCAGAGATTCATCAAGCGCATCAGGAGCGCATCCGCAATGGGGATATATCTGCCCGTGCAAAAAAGAAGCAGGGTAGACGCCGCAAAGCGAGAAGGAGATAAGGTGCCGACGGGATTAGGGGACATACTGCGCGATACGGCTGATTATGTAAGCTGGAAGCTGGAGGAAGGCGAGATTACTGCCGAAGTGTCGCGGGAGATCCTGACACAGCTTGGTGACAAGAGCCTATCCGCCGTGCGACAAGCAACTGCCGTTTCAGCACCGCCGTCTGAAGCGCCGTTATCACAAGAAGAGCCAACCGGGAGAGGGAATGCAGCGATGGATGCGACAAAGACGCCGCTGGCAGATGTGGGAGAGCGGGAACCGGAACTCCAGCAACTGGCCGGAGGCATGGCTGCTTGCACGCAATGCCCCCTGCATGTAGAGCGTACGCAAGTGGTGCCCGGGCAGGGGAATCCGCATACCGAGATTCTGTTTGTCGGGGAGGCCCCCGGCAAGGATGAAGATGAACAGGGCCTCGCATTTGTCGGACGCGCCGGAAAGCTGCTGACAAAAATGATCCAGGCCATGGGGTTTGAGCGGGACGATGTTTTTATTGCCAATATCAACAAGTGCCGTCCTCCCGGAAACCGCAAGCCTACGCGGGAAGAGATGGATGCCTGCTTGCCTTTTTTGAAAAAGCAGATTGCGATTCTGCAACCCAAAGTCATTGTCGCGATGGGGGCTACTGCTGTGGATGGACTTGTGCCGCTTCCACGGGATGCAAAAATCAGCAAAATCCGTGGGCAATGGATGGAATTTGAAGGCATCCCCTTGATGCCAACGTATCATCCGGCCTACTTGCTGCGTAATCCTGCTATGAAACGGCCGGTCTGGGATGACTTGAAAACCGTTCTGCAGCATCTGGGCAAACCGGTACCCACGCGACCGACTTCCGGCTAGTGCGCTACTTCCGGTAGATGTTTCCAGTAGCGGGCTGGCATACAGCGCCGTTGCAGGACTGGATTGATACGCGTCTCAATGGCAATAGCAGCGTGGAAAGTACGCCACAGCGATTGTATGTAGTCATCTTCCGGGTCGGGACTACAGGTTGCAAGGAGTTTGCGTAATCTTTCGCCTGTCAGTACGGATGCCCCGTCGGTTTCGCGGTTCAGCATGGTCGTATCCCACGTTGCGGCACATTGACGCCGTGCATCTACCATGATCCAGCTCTGGCCCCGGAGCCGCCTGGCAAAATGCGAGGCCAGGGGTACGGTGATATCATGGTCGGGCTCATAGATGGCAAGGAAGCGTCCATCCCGCAGGCGGCCAAACCGCAGCAGTCCCTTCATGCGATGGATTTCATGCGAAACGCGTCTCGCCAACCGGTGGATGCCTGCTACTGCCGGATGGGCATGATCGTGGTCGCCCGCCTCACCATGCAACAATAGGTGCCGGGTGTATGCTATAGCCATGGTATCGCGTCCTTTTGCCGGAACCTGCAACGCAAACAGGAGGCTCCGGATACTGCCTCGGCCGGCAGCTTTCTGCAATTGCTGCAGGAACGATTGTGCCATGTCGGGGTCCGACGGAATCTGCCGGGCTACAGGGGCAAAAAGATCCTGCCCGCCATGATCTGCATCCGGTGGAACAAAGCTAATCGTCGCCGTGGGATGCGCATGAGCCCATGCCAAGGCACAAAGACTACCGGTTACGGTTCCATCATGCTGCAAGAGGACGGCCCCAGCTCCTGCTGACGCCTCAGAGTGCGAGTTGGAGTTGTACATGCGGTTCTCTTCCCATCAGTGCGTAGCGGACACGGTCGCGGGGCAGGGGACGTCTACCAACAGGAGAATATCCCTGGCATCGAATAAAGTACTGAGCCCTTGTCATGACGACGCCGCACCGCCGAAGGCCACGTTCATCCAGGGGATGGCAACGCCTAGCGGCAACGATCCGGCGCGCTGATGTGACGCCAATCCCCGGCACCCGCAGCAGCATGGCATATGGTGCCTGGCCCACATCCACAGGAAACTGTTCATAGTGCCGGATCGCCCACATGGCTTTGGGATCCAACTGAAGATCAAGCTGCGGCGCATCATCTGCAAGCAGTTCCCGGGCGGCAAATCCGTAATACCGCAGCAGCCAGTCGGCTTGATACAAACGATGTTCCCGCAGCAGCGGGGGTCGCTCGGGCTGTTCCAGGCGCGTATCATCTACATTCACGGGAATATAGGCCGAATAATAGATCCGCTTGAGCTGATAGGTTCGATACAGGGCTTCGCCTAATCGAATAATTTGCAGATCGGTTTCCGGACTGGCACCGATGATGAGCTGCGTGCTCTGTCCTCCCGGTGAAAAACGGGGTGCTTTCCGACTGCGTGTACGCTCCAGCCTGCTTTGTTCGATTTGTTCGCCCATATAGGCCATGGGTTCCAGAATGGTTCGCTTTGTCTTTTCCGGGGCAAGCCGCTGCAGCGATGCTTCTGATGGTAATTCAATGTTGACGCTGACACGATCTGCGCAACGTCCGGCCCGGTCCAGCAAGGCGCGGGAGGCGCCCGGTATCGCTTTCAGATGAATGTAGCCACCAAATTGCTCTACGGTCCGCAAGCGCTCCACAATACGGACCATTGTCTCCATGACATGATCCGGAGCCGCAAAAACGGCTGAGCTGAGAAACAGTCCCTCAATGTAGTTACGGCGATAGAATGCCATAGTGAGCCGGACAATCTCATGCACCTCGAACGTGGCACGTGGAAGATCGTTGGATCTTCTGTTCTCACAGTACACACAGTCGTATAGACATACGTTTGAAAGCAGAATCTTGAGCAGCGATACGCAGCGCCCGTCGGCTGACCAACTGTGGCAAATACCGGACACCGAGGTATTTCCCGTGGTTTTGCCCGAGCGACGGCTGCCACTCGATGCGCAGGAGGCATCATATTTGGCAGCAGATGTCAAAATCTTCAGTTTTTCGGTTGTATTCATAGCGGACATCCTACATCAGATTGTATCAGATGTCAGCTATCTTGATGCATCATCAGCGGTTAGCTGTTACTGCGTTTTTTCCACGGTTTGCCGTTGGCTGCTTGCGAGACGACTTGTCCCTCGGGGGGTAGGGCGGTACGGTCAAACCCGGCGGTTTGTAATACCTGATCGGTTGTACGAAAATGGCATTTGGCGCAATTCATCAACGCCTTGGGGCCATGCTGCTGCACGAGTTCCACCGCAGCCGCCTGCACCAAGGCTGAGGCGCCCTTGCGTAATGTCACCCCCATTGCCTTGGAGGCAGCATCGAGTTCGCGCAGAAAACGCTCCCGCGCAAGGATGGAAGCAGCCGCTACAGCCATATCGGATTCGGCCTTGTGGCGCTGGATGAGCTCAATCCCCCGGCCTTTCTGTTTCAGCGCGCGTTCAACGGACTCTTTGGCACCGAATTGATCCGAAATAGCAAAGGTGCAAGCCGGTACTTGCGGCAGAACATTCTCGATGACCTGTGCATGCGCCCAGGCCAGGATCCGGTTTACGCTGCGCATTGTAGCATACAGCCGATTATATGCCGCCGGACCAATCTTGATGATGTCGCAGCGCGACCCCAGTAGCTTGCGGATTTCCTGACCAAGAGCCATGGCTTTCTTGTCGCTGCTGATCGCCTTGCTATCCTTGACGCCAAGCGTTTCCATAGCATCATACAGGGGCTCATCCACATAGGCTGCCGCAATCACCATAGGACCAAAAAAATCGCCTTTACCGCTTTCATCCACACCGAGGTGGGGCATACGGGCAGCAGGGTCGAGTTCGGCCTCATATCCAAGACGTGCCTCCTGCAGGACCAGTGGTTCCAGGACAAATTCGACAAATGCTTGCGCCCCTTTGCCTTGTATCAGGAGCTTGCCGCTTTTGTATAGGTTCACGTTGCAGTCTTCTGCCTGCACCGCAATCCGGGTATGCGGGACGGTGGCTGGTCGATAATTTCCGGACGCCAACACCGCTGCGAGCTTCTCCTGCTGTTCCGGTGTCAGCTTCTGACTATAAGAGGTAATTGCTTTCATGACCTGTTACTGTACGCATTCCGTGCTATCCTGCAATACAATTGACGATTTGATCCATATTTGCTTTGCATAGTACGCTTTTGGCGTTCAGATTGAGTGCGAGTATTGATGTGGCAATAACAACAAGGGAAGAAGTATGCGTCCAACACTACTGGTTTTAGCCGCAGGCATGGGTAGCCGCTTTGGTGGATTGAAGCAAATGGAAGGGGTCGGTCCAGCGGGAGAGCTGATTCTGGACTATTCCGTATATGATGCGATACAGGCAGGCTTTGGCAAGGTGGTCTTTGTCATCCGGCAAGATATTGCCGAGGCATTCAAGGCCTCGATCGGCAACCGTTTTGCTGCACAGATCGGAGTTGCATATGCGTATCAGGATCTAGAGGACCTGCCTGCAGGGTATAGCTTGCCCCCCGAGCGAACCAAGCCGTGGGGAACCGGGCATGCGGTATTGGCAGCACGGGATGTCGTGGACACCCCCTTTGCTGTTATCAATGCCGATGATTTCTACGGACGGGAAAGCTACCGGCAATTGGCGCACTTTCTTGCACAGCCCACCTTGCCGAGTGATGGCGTCCGGTATGCCCTGGCAGGCTTTCCCTTACGCAATACGTTATCTCAGCATGGCCACGTCTCAAGAGGGATTTGCACTTGCAGTCCGAGCGGAGAACTCACGAGCATCCAGGAATGTACGCACATCACAAAACAGGGCGAGGGTGCCTTGCACGTATCCCCAGATGGCGGCACACGCACCTTTGGGGGCGACGAGCTGGCTTCGATGAACATGTGGGCCTTTAGCTTGGACCTGTTCGACCAACTGCAACAACAGTTCCGGTATTTTCTGGAAGATCATGCCGATTCCGCAAAGGCAGAGTTCTACTTGCCGGCTGCCGTGGATCAACTGCTGCAAGCAGGCACCGCAAGCTGTCAGGTCCTACCCACTGCTTCGCACTGGGCCGGCATGACCTACCGCGAAGATCTGGCTGAGCTTCGTCAATTCCTGTCCGATGCCGCAGCGGCTGGCACCTATCCCGAGCCGCTTTGGTAACCCCAAAAAAAGGGTCTTCCGCAGAATCTGTGGGTAAGGCAAGGGCGTAGGCTGCGTAAAACGTTGATTTCTGGTATGATGTTGGTGGTTATGC
>CAZRCN010000131.1:0-6811 GCA_964598575.1 uncultured Victivallales bacterium
CTTACCCGATCCGCTTACCCGAAGCACCCAATCCGTTGCAAGTAAGTCGACGAAGGGTATCCGGTTAAGGGTAGCGAGTAAGAAAGCGATTAAGTGTAAATTGTCCCCCCCCGCATCATCTTGCCCTTCCTTACGACCCTGTCCAGTCGTCCCAAGGTCCGAGAATGACATCAAGGCTCATATTGTTATAATGAATGTGCTATTGTACATGACAGAAGTGATCAATATGTTGACATATCGGCTCATTTAGCCTTAAGGTCGGACATGCCTGTATACGTCAAGATCGGAACCGTGGATTATCAGCGGAGCCCCGTGCCAATCAACAGCCGGGCGGCCTGGGAATTCTGTGCCTGTGCGAAAGGGCGCATGGCGGCCTGGTTGTCGGATCGTGATGACCATGATGAGGTTCTGCGGGGTCGGACGTTCTGGGCGTTTCTACAAGGCTATCCGCACGGCTGGCGCGGGGCAGCCCCCTGTGAGCGCATTGTTTTTCAATTCCGGACGGTACCAGAGGAACTGGAGCGATTATTGCCGGATCGCGGCTATTACCGCGTCACACTATCGCGTGCCGACTGCAGTCGCCTGCGACTGCTTGCCACGCAAGCTGTCGCGGCAACCTTGCGGCCGACCGAGCTCGTGTCGCTGCAGGATCAGGTGCTTGTCGCTGAACTCAGTCTGCTGGCGCTGCGGGAGACTCGGCCACGTCCGCTGGCGCATGTGCAGCTTGCCCGGCAGAAGACCAGTCAGGCCTTGGCATGGTATGCAGAGCACATGTCAGAGTCCCCGCGTTTCCGGGAGGATGTTGCTCCGGCTGTGCATGTCTCACCGGCGCACCTGCGGCGTCTTTTCTATCAGGCGTTGAAGGAAAGTCCACACGAGGCATTCAAGCGCCTTCGCATGAGCCAGGCTGAAACCTTGTTGCGTACCACAGACCTCTCCCTTGAGGCCATTTCCGAACGCGTCGGGTTCTCCAGTGCCTCCGCGCTCAGTCGCGCCATCAAGGCGAATGGTGGTCTAACGCCCCGCGAACTGCGCAACCGGGGAGGCACTTTGTAGGGTTTGCTTTATTCGGGTGGTCGGCTCACCGGCTTGGAGCAGGGCTGGGTGTCGATTCTCATACAATTATCGGCGATTTGTCCATTGTGGCAATCACAGGCAAGCGGTATAGTGCAGAATGATGAAACATCTATTCTCATTATGGGTGCCAACCCGCGAAGATTCCGGCTTCCTCCTTTGCGCTGCGCGCTACGGCGGACCGTGGGAAAGCCGGTACTACAAACAGGTTTCGCCTGCTTTTTTCGTTGTTTGTAGTTCCGCCTTTAGGCGGCGGCGCCCATAATGAGAGTTGTTGATTACAAAAAGGTTCCAATTGCACATTAATTCGGCATGATTCATGATCGAAACGGAAGAAAGAGGATTTCGCTGAATATGAATAGGACATGCCATGATTGAAACCATTACGCTTAGTGATAATTCCCGTGCCGCCCGCGTGCGGTTTGCAGGCGTGACGCTGCAAATTACCCAGAACCGGAGTGGGGCCTGGCGTTTGTTGCAGGTTATTGACGATGCGTGTGATCCTATGGGGGCCGCGCAAATTCTGGCAGCGGAACTCGACGGCGAGATGCGTGAAGAAACTTCGGTGCTGGAGTTCTTGGGAAGGGATCTGGTGGGGCAGGGGCCAAGCCGTCTGCGATTGGGCGAGTCTATCTGTTTGCTTGATGCGGCAGGAAGAGAACTGACGCGAATCACCGACGTCACGCAGGGAGGATCGGTAACGGGAACACTCTGGGAAGACGAGCGGCTTTACGGAACCGGGGAGCGCTTCAACCACCTCAACCAACGCGGCAAGATGGTCAGTATCTGGGCTGTAGACAAATGGAATGAGACGGAGGGGAACAGTTATGTGCCAATCCCACTCATGATCAGTTCGAGCGGGTATGGTGTCTATATGAACCGGTTTGAATACTCGGCGTTCGACCTGGGGCATTCGGATGAAGGCCAGTGGCAGATCACGCTGCGGGATGCACCGTTGGATCTTTACCTGTTCGCCGGAACACCGGCTGAAATTCTGGATCAGTACACCGCCTTGACCGGACGCTCGCCCATGCCTGCCGATTGGGCGTTCGGGATCCACGTCTGCCGGCATGTCCGGAAGAAGGAGTTTGCCACCCCCGAGGGCATCCGCAAGATGGTGCAGGCTATGAAAGCCTGCGATCTGCCTTGGCACAGTGCCATCATCGAAGGTTGGGATGCCTATGATCCAGCCACCTATTCCGACCTGAAAGTCATCACAGACGAATTGCACAGTATGGGGAAGAAGGTGATGGCCTATTATGCCACGGGGCGCATCTGGCAGTTCCTTTCACAGCACCCGTTCGCATTCTACTTTGATGCCTTGAAAGCTGAAAAGAACTACTTCGTGAAAGATAGCACGGGGAACATCGCGCATCAGGAAACGGCGGGCGATAACCCGATGGATGCGCCGGGCGAACATATCGGCAGCTTCGTCGATATCACCAACCCCGATGCCTGGAAATGGTGGATCGAGACGGTCTCCGATCCCCTCCACAAGACCATCGGTATAGACGGCGCCAAGATCGATTTTTGCGAGCAATTTCCCGAGATCGACGACCTGCAGTTTCATAGTGGTGTCAGTCCGAAAGGCATGCACCATCGCTATCCCGTATTGTTTAATGCCCGGATGTACGACTATTACCAGAAGGTGCGTCCGGACGGGGGGCTTTGCTTCTCACGGGGTGGGGGCATTGGCGCGCAGCGATACCCCATGATGTGGGCGGGGGACCAGCAGCGTGAGTGGAAATCGCTGCAAGCAATTCTACGTGGTATGTTGAGTTCGGGGCTCAGCGGGATTCCCTTCATGGCACATGATCTGGCGGGATATGCCCGGTCGGAAGATGAGACGCAGAATGTCGAGAAGGACGTGTTTATCCGCGGTGCCCAGATGGCATGCTTCGGTCCGTGCATGCAGACGCACGGCATGGTGACTCACCCCCATGACTTCGATCCGGAAACGGTTGCCATCTATCGCCTGTACTCGCACATACACTGTGCCCTCATGCCGTACCTGGCGGAACAGGCTAGGGTGGCAACGCAAAACGGATTGCCCCTGATGCGGCACATGATTCTGGAATTTCCTGAGGACAAACGTGGGTACGATCTTGAAGACCAGTACATGCTGGGAGACCGTTTTCTGGTAGCCCCGGTGATGACAGCCGACAATGCCAGATCGCTGTATCTGCCCGAAGGACATTGGGAGCCTCTATGCGGTGGCACACCGATTGATGGACCCGCGGATCTGAAGGATGTGCCGGTGCCACGTTACGGTGTGCTGGTCTACGTGCGTCGCGCCAACAGTGAGGTGGCGGTAGATGTCGTGAAAAAGATCAGAGGCTTGTACCAGAATTTCATAAAATGGGAGGAAGACTGATCCATGGGCGAGGGAATAAACACAAATCATATTCCTCTTGATGACGCTTTTCGCGAACCCGCCCCCCTGTATCGCGGTGCGCCGTTCTGGTCCTGGAATGGTGACATCGACGCAGATGAGGCTAGGCGAAACGGAGTAAATTTATGCGTTAGGGATTACAGGGAGAAACGGCACTTGGGCGGCCAAAATGATGCATGGGTGTTTTTGGTGCGGCGAGGTATCGCCGCTTTGGATTGCCACGGAGTGGCGGGACTGCTGCTCGGAGTGGAATGGCGGGGTGGTTGATGGGAGTTGGCGGGTTGGTGGATGTCGGTACGCTCTGTGCGGATCCAAAGCGGTGATTACGCTATCGCTTCATCACCGCACTCCAAACGGGGTACGAAAATATATTGTGGCGGTGTTTTTTGAAAACTACTACATATTGTGGTCTGAAACGAAGTTACAGTCTAGCATTTAGGAGGACACAAATGAGTGCAATCGGTCATGAGAAAAGAATGGCCTGGTGGCATGAGGCCAAGTTCGGGATGTTTGTTCATTGGGGATGCTACAGTGTACTGGGGCGCGGGGAACAGGTGATTCTTCGTGATTTTATGCCTCTGGAGGAGTACCGCGCCATCGCGGAGCGGTTCCACCCGGCCGACGATTGGGCCGACCAGATCGCCGATCAGGCGGTCAGGGCGGGAGCCCGGTACGTGGTGCTGACGACCCGTCATCATCTCGAAGGTCGGGCCCGCCATTCGGTCTGCCTTGCTTCTCACGACGGGCGAATCACTCCAGGTTCAGGCAATCAGTAATGCCCGCTGGAAGATTTCCGGACTGCCGGCAACGCCCCCGGAGGATCTTGCCCCCGTGATCAAGATCGAGTTCGAATCGGCACCCTATGTGCTGCCGTTCACTGATGAAAAATGGCTGGATGGTTTGTATGAAGGGTAAACGATATGCGTTGGAGCCGGGGCCGAGGACACGCATTGGTGGAACCCGGATCGCCCCATGTGACCCGTTAAACCGGGTGGAATGGCAGGCCCAGTGGTTGCGGGATCCCATTTTTGATGGGATGGAATATCGTGAGCTTATCGCCTCCGACGCGCGACTGGCGGGTTGTATCCAGACGCTCCCGATATCCAGTTCCTACCGCTGGCAGGAGGCGATTCATCACGACCAGGAAACGCTGGCGCTGATCAAGACCACCACCCAGCGCTATTCCGCCGTCGAGGCCCTGATCCGGCAGATTCATCCCTATGAGGTGCCTGAAATCATTTGCCTGCCAATTACGGCGGGCTTGCCGGATTATCTCGACTGGCTGCAAAACGAAACCGGAGGAAATGATGAGAGTAATTGATGTTGTGGTCTGTTTGTTTGCTGTGATGCTGTCAGCAGTTAGGGGGGATGCTTTGAATATAGAGGAGTTAAAGCCGGACAAGTCCTTGGTTTACAAGACCGTCGGGGAGGTTGAATTAAAACTGCACGTTTTTGATCCCGAGGGTCATATGGCATCGGATAAGCGTCCTGCCATCGTCTTCTTTTTTGGGGGCGGCTGGGTGGGTGGTTCTCCGAGCCAGTTTTATCCGCATTGCGAGCATCTGGCCGCGCGCGGCATGGTGGCGATCTCGGCTGAATACCGGGTCAAAGGCCAGCATAAGACGACGCCACGCGAATGCGTAAACGATGGAAAATCCGCGATTAGATGGGTTCGGCAGCATGCCGTAGAACTGGGCATCGATCCGGAACGCGTTTTGGCGGGGGGCGGGTCTGCCGGCGGCCATGTGGCGGCGGCGACCGGCACTACCAAGACCTTTGAGGAAGCGGGCGAAGACTTAACCATCTCGTCGGTACCGGCGGCGCTCGTGCTCTTCAACCCCGTCTTTGACAATGGCCCCGGAGGGTATGGTCATGACCGTGTACAGGAATACTGGCAGGATATCTCGCCGATGCACAATATCAGCGAAACCACGCCACCGACCATTGTGTTTCTGGGGACCCGCGATAAACACGTTCCCGTTGAAACGGCCAACACGTACAAGCGGTTGATGGAAGAAAAGGGGCGACGCTGTGATCTGCATCTTTATGAGGGGCAACCGCACGGGTTCTTCAACTATGGGAATGCGGAATTCTACCAGAAAACTATCGACGAAATGGATCGGTTCCTGGAGTCGCTTGGGTTTTTGTGAGAGGGATGCCATCATAAGTGGAGCGGGCGACCGGAAATTGGGGCCCTTTTACATCAATTTATGCTCAAGGGTCGACGTGCATATTAAAGGGCGGAGAGGCACATCTCGACAATCGCCAATTGCTTCTTTCATTTGCCATAAAGGCACCAATATCACGACTTCACCGCTTGTGAAGGGGGACACACAATCAGCGAAGCAGTGCCGCCAGATGCCAGGGGGGGACTCTTCGGTATGTAATGGCGATAGAATATCCCGCGCACAAATCATGTACAACGCATACTCGACCCACACACGGGACTGCAGGGCATCTCCGATAGTGTGTCCCCTTGCGGGGCGCATGTGCGCCTCTGCCGCCCACCGGTGGAGGCAAACGCTGAAAAAAGGTGTTGCGCCACAAAACCAGCTTTCTTCACCACCGGCGCAAGACGGGTGGGATCGTAAACATCATGCACCAAATCGCAGATGCCCCCCCCTTGCGTCCCTGGAAACAAATCGCTTGACCATACACAGGGTGTAAGATAAATTATTACAGAGATTGGAAGGGGGAATCATGAGAAGCACGATGACAATCAGTGTTCCTGCGAAAATGCTTATGGAGCTTGACCAGATTTCGCAATCGGAGGGGGTATCGCGTAGCGATATCGTTCGGGAATCGCTACGCGATTATTTGTTTATAAGGCGTTTCCGGAGTTTGCGCAAGGTGATGGTATCAAAGGCGGCAAAACGAGGTATTTATACCGATCAGGATGTGTTCGATAAGGTATCATGAAACTGTTCCTTGATACCAACGTCCTTATCGCTGCCTTCATCTCGCATGGAACATGCAACGAGCTTTTCGAGCATTGCGGACTCCATCATGAAATCATCCTTTCTGCGTTCATCCTGGATGAGCTCGCAGCAAAACTGACAGGGAAATTCAAATACACCCGGCAGGAGGCCGAATCGGTCGTGGCGCTGGTAACGTCACGCAGCAGGATCTTCAAGGCGCTTCCAACGCTCCCTCCCACCTGCCGTGACCCTGAGGACGATAATATCATCGCGACCGCCATGGCTGGAGAATGTGCCTGTATCGTCACTGGCGACAAAGACCTACTTTATCTTGACCGTGTCGGCTCCATCAAGATTATCGCCCCAGCGGCCTTCTGGCGGTTTGAGGCGGCAAGCAGCTAACCATATTCAGCAATCAACGTGGGGT
>CAZRCN010000132.1:0-3092 GCA_964598575.1 uncultured Victivallales bacterium
GGTAGCCCGCACGCCAAGTGCCGTGACGATCTTGCTGGGGCCTGCCTCGAAAATGAATATTGGGGACAGGCAATCAGAGTGGTGATTTGGTGAGCAGGAGTGGGTGTGCATTTTTTAGTTGAGAGCGGGGGGCGTTGTTCATTTTCTTGCGGTTTTTTGAAGAAAAAGCGTCTGGCTACGACCGCGTGCGCTTTGGAGTGGGGTCAAGCGTTGTTGTGGGCAGAATGTAGCCATGGCCGGGCGGATGCCCGGCTTATGCTGGAAGGCTGTGAAGAGCCATCGCTAGAGTCATACATTGTGTGTCCCCTTTAAGATATTGTCCCCTTTAAGATAATTGCCCGCTTATAAGAAAGGGGTGGCTGTATCGATGCAAAAATATAGTTGCATAGTTGCGCAACAATGCGCTAGGGTCCCTTGTATGCATAACGAAGAACTAGAGGCGCGGGCGCGGGTGATGAAGGCATTGGCGAGCCCGGTGCGGCTGCAGATCGTGGATGAGCTGCGTCATGGGGAGCGCTGCATGTGCGAGTTGCAGCCGTTGTTTGCGATGAACAAGTCAACGCTATCGCGTCATATTGCGACGTTGCGGCAGGTAGGGATTATTGGTGAGCGGCGGGTAGGGGTGCGCGTGTATCTGCGGTTGCAGACGCCCTGCATTCTCAATGTGTTTGATTGTGCGATGGGTGTCATTCGGGCGGAGTTCGAGCGGAAACGCGGTATGGTTGACAGTTTGCCACAGGCTCGCGGTGTATGAACCGTGCGGGAAAGGATGTCAGGTATGAACGAGAGTAGTCGGAAAGAGGGCAAGATCCTGGTTGGTCTGGTGGCACTGTTCGGGATGCTGTATTATTTACCGATCGAGGGATCCCGTTTTCAGGGGGCCTTGATCGAGGCGTTTGCCTTGGCGAAGTGGTATGCGCGGGAGCATGTGTTGCTGTGCCTGATCCCTGCCTTCTTCATCGCGGGGGCCATCGGCGTATTTGTCAGCCAGAATGCCGTGATGAAATATTTTGGACCGAAGGCCAGGAAATGGCTCTCGTACTCGGTGGCCTCGGTCTCGGGCACGATATTAGCGGTATGTTCCTGCACGGTCCTGCCGCTGTTCGGAGGAATTTACATGCGCGGTGCCGGACTGGGCCCAGCCGTCGCGTTCCTCTATTCGGGGCCGGCCATCAATGTGTTGGCAATCGTGCTGACCGCACGCGTGCTCGGGTGGCAGCTCGGGCTGGCGCGGGCGATCGGGGCTATTATCTTCAGTGTGGTCATCGGCTTGCTGATGCATTTGATCTTCCTGAAGGAAGAACGTGCGAAAGCGGCCCAGGAGCCGGAAGTATTTTTGGGAGAGGATGAGGAGAAAGAACGCCCCTTGTGGCAGGTCGGGCTGTATTTTCTTTCGATGGTGGGCATTTTGGTGTTTGCCAACTGGGGGGCCTCGGTGGAAGAGACGGGCATCTGGCACGGCATTTATCAGGCCAAATGGGGCATTACAGCCGTGTTCGGCCTGCTGTTTGCCATCACGCTCTGGCGTTTCTTTAGCGTAAAATTGTGGTGGATTGCCCTAGCCGCCATTCCGCCGGTTGTACTGGCCCTCAGCCTGCCAAACCATCCGGTGGCGGCCTTCACGGCCGGGGCGATTGGATTGGCAATCCTGACCTCGATCGGTGGATCCGAGCTCAAGGAGTGGCGGGACCAGACCTGGGGCTTTTCCAAGCAGATCCTGCCGCTGCTCTTGATAGGCGTACTGGCAGCGGGCTTTTTCCTGGGTAGCCCCGAAAGCGAGGATGCCGGCATTATCCCGAACATCTGGATTCAGGGGCTGGTTGGAAATTCCCCGGCGACGATCGTGAGCCTCATCGCAGGGGAGGCCGCGGCGGTGCCCGGCTGGCTACATGCCGTCTGGCCGGTCTGGACCAACTTCTTTGCCTCGATCACCGGTGCGCTCATGTATTTTGCCACGCTGACCGAGGTTCCAATCCTGCGCGGCCTGCTCGATAGCGGCATGGGCCAAGGCCCGGCCCTGGCTTTGCTGCTGGCCGGTCCGGCGCTTTCGCTGCCGAACATGCTGGTCATTCATTCTATCCTCGGCCCGAAGAAAACCTTCACCTTCGTCGGTCTCGTCGTCATCATGGCCACGATCTCCGGCATGGTGTTCGGGGCTGTTATGACAGGGTGATGGATCAGGAACAGTGGGTGTATACGAAGGGAGATGAAATGGATCCGGTAACCAGGGAGCTGGCCGCCATTGCCGCGGCTGTGGCTGGAAAGTGCCAGCCGTGCTTTGCCTATCATTACAAGCAGGCGCAAGAGCTCCAGATTGACAGGCACGCAATCATGGAGATTATGCAGTTGGCTCGCGATATTCGCGCCTCGGGCGATAAGCACGTGGACGAATTTGCAGAACGGAGAATGAACCAACAACAAGAGGAGAACCAGAGATGAAGATACAGATCCTAGGAACCGGATGCCCGAAATGCAAGATGCTGATGGCCAACGCCGAAGAGGCAATCAAGACAACGGGTGTAGATGCGTCCATCGAGAAGGTGGAAAAGATCCAGGAGATCATGACGTTCGGTGTCATGTCCACCCCTGCACTGGCCATTGACGGCAAGATCAAGAGTGCGGGCAAGGTATTGCGTGCAAGCGACATCGAAGCGTTGCTGCAAGCTTGAACCTGCACAGAAAAGGAAGCAAACATATGATGCATGTATTATTCGTACGCAAACAAGTATGGAGAACCCCGCGTGTTCTGCCTACCCTGCTCCTGCTGGCAGGGGCGGCATTCAGCCTGATGCTGACTGGGTGCGGAAGTGCCGACAATGAGACGATTGCAGAAGGTCCCGCCGAAGAACCGCACGCACAGCCGGCAGACGTCCCGGCGCCCTCGATTCCGGCGGATGCACCTGTCATGGGGGCAACGTTTCCGGCCCTTTCCGATGGCATCCTGCAAGGGGCGCGCCTGGTTGACCTACCGGATGGCGTCATCCTGCAGGCCGAAGGGGTCGTACTAAGCCCGGCAGACCTCGAGGCCGAAATCAGCCAGGCACCTGAGTCGATGCAGGACAGTATGCAAAAGGGTGCCTTATTCCTGCTGG
>CAZRCN010000132.1:3192-6767 GCA_964598575.1 uncultured Victivallales bacterium
ATAATGAACACTAAACTGAATATCCTGTTTCTTTGCACCGGGAATAGCTGCCGCAGTCAGATGGCTGAGGGCTGGGCGCGTCATCTGAAGGGAGACGTGATCCATGCGTATTCGGCCGGGATCGAGACGCATGGGTTGAACCCGAATGCCGTCAAGGTGATGGCCGAGGCCGGCGTGGACATTTCCAAGTACAAATCGGAGAACGTGAACGACCTGCTGCACATTCCGTTCGATACAGTCGTAACCGTCTGCGGGCACGCCAACGAGCATTGCCCGCTCTTTCCCGGCCAGGCCAAGATCGTGCATGTCGGCTTTGATGATCCACCCGCCCTGGCCCGTGAACTCGCTGAGCAGGGTGCCAGCGGAGAGGAACAACTCGACTGTTACCGCCGTGTCCGCAACGAGATCAGGGCCTTTATTCAAACCCTGCCCGAAGGATTGGAGAATATAGCATGAGCGGTGCAACTGACAACGTATCCGAGGAGAAGAAACTCAACATTTTTGAACGCTACCTGACCCTATGGGTAGCACTTTGCATCATCGGTGGTATTGTTCTGGGCAAGCTCGCCCCTGGCGTGGCGCAACGGCTCGATGATATGGCTATCTTTGTGAATGGGGCCCCGGTCGTCTCGATCCCAATCGCGATTGCGCTCTTCTTCATGATGTACCCCATCATGGTAAAAATCGATTTTGCCGAAGTTGTCAAGGCGGGCAAGACCCCCAAGCCGGTTCTGCTGACCTTGTTTATGAACTGGTGCGTGAAGCCGTTCACGATGTTTGCGATGGCATGGTTATTCCTGGGGGTGTTATTCCGGGATTTCCTGCCGGGTATGGACACGCTCAAGGATGGTACGCAGGTCGAACTCTGGCGTTCGTATATATCCGGTGCCATTTTACTGGGCATTGCCCCCTGCACCGCCATGGTGCTGATGTGGGGCTATTTGGCCAAGGGCAACCAGGGACTGACGCTCGTGATGGTGGCCATCAATTCGCTGACCATGCTCGTGCTCTATGGGCTCCTGGGCGGATGGCTGCTGGGCGTGAACGAGATGCCCGTGCCCTGGGAGGCCCTGCTACTCTCGATCGGCATCTATGTGGCCCTGCCGCTGGTGGCTGGCTACTTCTCACGTAAGTGGATCATCCAGTCCAAGGGCATCGAGTGGTTTCAGGAAAAATTCCTGCATATCCTGACGCCGGTATCGATCATTGCCCTGCTGGGCACGCTTGTGCTGCTCTTCAGCTTCAAGGGCGAAGTGATCGTGGCCAATCCCTTGACGATCCTCTGGATTGCGATTCCCCTCTCGATCCAGACCGTCCTGATCTTTGGGATCACTTACGGATTGGCGAAACTCTTCAAGTTCAAGTACGAGGATGCCGCCCCCTCGGCCATGATCGGCGCCTCCAACCACTTCGAGGTCGCCATCGCCACGGCCACCATGCTCTATGGTCTCTCCAGTGGAGCCGCCCTGGCCACGGTTGTGGGCGTGCTGATCGAAGTGCCGCTCATGCTCGGGCTGGTGAAGGTCTGCATCCGAACGAAGGGTTGGTTCCGAACGGAATAAACAGCGTACCCTTGGTACCATTCCGATCTAGTGGCCCGCCGACTTCCATCGGTGGGCTAGCGGCAAAGGTACGCATGGGTACGGTTGAGGACCAGGAAAATTGGGGACGGAACTTCCTCGTCAGGTTACCCGGATATAAAGAATACCGGTCCTTCCGGGATATCCGGGGTCTTCGGGATTACGCTACATGATTGTAAGGGGATACGCGCAGTAGCGATGTTTGTATGTGCAGTACGTCTGCGTATAATCGCGAAGTCTAGTAAGCGCTTGAAGGATTATGGAAGGAGCATCGAATGAACGAATCAGATGGTGCCGTTCACATTGTTATCGGCGGTTCGGGGGGTATTGGATCTGCGGTCGCAAGGCAGCTATCCAGCAATGCTGCGCAAGTGGTGATAACCGGGCGAGATGCTGGCCGTCTAGAGGCGGTGTCCTCCGAAACCGGAGCAGAGACGTTCGAGCTTGAAGCAAGGGATAGCGAGGCGGTGGATAGCGTGTTCAAGCAAGTGAAGGCTGATTATGGGAAAATTGATGGGGTGGTAAATTGCGCAGGTTCGATCTTACTCAAGCCGGCTCATACGATCTCTGACGCGGAATTTGCTGATACGATTGCCTTGAATTTGACGACGGCATTCAACGTGCTGCGGGCGGCGGCACGGATCCAGATGCGTCAGCCCAACGGCGGTAGTATTGTTCTCTGTTCCTCTGTAGCCGCGCGGCGCGGGATGATCAATCATGAGGCCATTTCGGCAGCCAAGGCAGGCGTAGAGGGGTTGGTGCTTTCGGCGGCAGCGAGTTACGCGCGATATAACGTGCGCGTCAATTGCGTGGCGCCGGGCTTAACACGGACAGAAATGACTCGCTCGTTGACAGAGACCGAAGCAGTTGCCAAAGCATCAGCATCCTTGCATCCGCTAAAACGTATCGGCGAACCCGCAGAGGTTGCCTCGGCAATCTGCTGGTTACTCGACACGTACCAATCGTGGGTTACCGGACAGGTGATCGGTGTTGATGGCGGCCTGGGCACCGTGCAAGCGAGGGCGTGACGTGGTTGCAACGCAGCATACGGGTACCGGCGCTCAGGCACTACGTCTTGGTTTGTGCTGCCAGTTTGCTGCGGAACCGATTACATTTCGTACGACGACTGTAACGGCCATGCTGCGCCTGGATAAAGACAAACGGCTGGCGCGGCTGGCTGAGCTTTGCCGTGCCAATGCGGATGCATTGATGTCCACGCTGGAATACTGCACGAGCCATGGAATTGGCGCCTTCCGCCTCAATAGTCAGATTCTACCCGTAAAGACCCATCCCGAAGCCGGCTACGAGATGAATGCGTTACCGGATGGTGCAGCGATCGTCGCACGCTTTCGCGAGTGCGGCACGTATGCCCGCACGAACAATATCCGGCTGTCGTTTCATCCGGACCAATTTGTTGTTCTCAATTCACCCAATCCAGGCGTATTGTCCAATGCACTTGCAGAGTTGGCATATCAGGCTGAAGTGGCCGAATGGGTCGGTGCGGATACAATCAATATACACGGTGGCGGCGCGTATGGCGACAAGATCGGCGCCCTCGACGTCTTATGCCGGAATATTGAAAACCTTCCCGATCCGGTACGTGCTCGCCTGACCTTGGAAAATGACGACCGGATCTTCACGCCGTCTGACCTCTTGCGCGTTTGCAAAGCCACCGGCGTCCCGCTGGTTTACGATGTCCATCACCACCGTTGCCTGCCCGATGGTCTTGGCATGGCCGAAGCCACGCAGCGCGTGCGCGCAACATGGCAAACCGAGCCGCTCTTCCATCTTTCCAGTCCGCGTGAAGGCTGGGAGGGTCCCAACCCCCGCCGGCATCACGACACTATCAATATTGAGGACTTCCCGACCGAATGGTTAGGGTGGCCACTCACCGTGGAAATCGAAGCAAAAGCCAAAGAGCTGGCAATCGCCAGACTCATCTCAGATCTGCGCGGGTAGGCTACATGTTTTACACGTGGCATTACTTGATTTTAA
>CAZRCN010000133.1:0-6729 GCA_964598575.1 uncultured Victivallales bacterium
ACGCGGCCAGTGTATCGGATTGCAGATGGGAAAGCAAGAATGTGCGGCTTGCTGCGGGCGGAACGGATTTCAGTTGCCGTAAGGGGGTGAGGCAAGGTATATGCGTAGCATGATGCAACGACCGGACATTGTAGCGCCTGCGGGGGATATGACGATGCTGCAGGCTGTGCTTACAGCCGGCGCGGATGCCGTATACCTGGGCTTGGACACGTTGAACATGCGGCAGATTGCCACTCGCAATTTTACGCGGGAAAGCCTGCCGGAGGCATCTGCCCGTTGTCGTGCGCATGGCGTGCAGTGCTACCTGACTTGCAATACCCTGGTGTATGAGGATGAGGTGGACGTATTACGCGACTTGCTGCGCTTTGCCCGCCCGTATGTGGATGCCGTGATTGTGGCGGACTGGGCCGCCATTATCGTATGTCAGGAAGAAGACATTCCGTTTCACGTTTCAACCCAGATGTCCTGTGCCAACAGCGCCACGGCACAATTCTTGCGCGCACAGGGTGCCCAGCGGGTCGTGTTGGCCCGCGAATGTACGTTGGAAGAGGTGGCGGCAATCAACCGCAAGGCCGACCTGCCGGTAGAGGCCTTTGTGCATGGTGCCGTTTGTCTGGCTGTCAGTGGGCGCTGCCTGCTATCGCATGCGGCTTACGGCCATTCTGCCAGCCGTGGGGCTTGTCGTCAGCCCTGCCGCCGGATGTACCATATCAAGGAGGTACAGGAGGGCGACCAGTCCGATGCAGAATTCCAGGTGGGGGCCCATACGATCCTTTCGGCGCGCGATTTGTGCTCCCTGCCCTTTGTGGACCAGTTGATGGCGGCCGGGATTGCCGCATGCAAGATTGAAGGGCGGGCACGAACCCCGGAATATGCGGCGACCGTCGTCAGGGCCTACCGTGAAGCAGTGGATGCCGTATGCGAGGGTACGTTTGATGCTGCGCTGGTTGAGCGGCTCATGGCGGAGTGCGCCAAGGTCTATCACCGGCCATTTGGCACCGGTCTCTATTACGGTCGACCGGGGGAAGGGCAATTTGCCGAAACAGACCAGAATCAGGCAACCCGGCGCAAGTTGCATGTGGGGATCGTGCTGAATTACTATGCGCAGGTACAGGTGGCACACCTGCAGGTGCAGGGCGCAACGTTTGGTCGCGGCGATACGCTGGCGTTTCACGGCCCGGCAACAGGTGTTGTCGAGGTAGCGGTATCGGATGTGCGGCGGGATGCGGACATTCTTGAACGGGCCGAGAAGGGGAACTGGGTTACAGTGCCCTGTCCGGTGCGCGTGCGGCGTGGCGATAAGGTCTACCTCGTGGTGCCCGTTGGGGAGGACGAGCTCGGGCAGGCCGACGGTTAGTCGGAAAGGATGGGCGATATGCAGGAACCGGATGCCAAATCGAATAGGTCGGATAACGATCTGTCGGATCGGTGTGATGGATCGTGGTTGGCCCGTGCTTGCCGGCGACTTGCGACCCGGCTGTTAACAAGCCTGGTTTGCCGGGCCCGGATCCAGACGCCGGGGGAAGGCGTAACGGGTGCTTGCCTGCTGGTAAGCAACCTGGCCACCCCCTGGGATGCGCTGCTGCTGGCCCGTGCCTTGCAACGTCCCTTGACGGTTGTGATGCATCCGGACTGGCTCGCACGGATACCGCATCGCGCAATGGCCGGGCTGGTGCAGTTTGTACCCCTATCGTTTACGGCTCCGCAGGCGGAACGGGAGCAACGGGTGTACGATGCGCTGCGGGCAGGACGGGCGGTATGTGTTTTTGCCGAGGGTATGCCGGGGTGGAATGGACAGATGCGCCGCTTGCATCCCTGGTTCGAACGGTTGTGCGGCCTGGCACCACTGTTGCCTGCCTACATTGGGCCTTCGGCTGTGGGTGCTGGGTCTGCTTGCCGGCTCTGGTTCTTGCGGCGCCCCGTGGTGACCGTTCTGGTTGGGCATGCGTTGCATGGAAAGCAGACGGCATGGCAGGTGCGTCAAGCAATATTGGCATGTTCCTGCGGGGCGTATGCACTAGCACAGGGGGGGCAAACACTGGCAGGCGCTTTTCTGGCGAGTGCCCGCCGGAATGGGTTCCGGCATGCCGTCGCGGATACGACGGGCAAATCCCTCTCGTACGGGCACCTTCTCGTGGCGGCCCTTGCCATGCGGCATAGCCTCTGGCACCGGCTGGAGGATGCAACCACGGTAGGGATCCTGCTGCCAGCCTCGGTGGGCGGTGTTATCGCCAATCTGGCCGTGACCCTGAGTGGACGGGTTCCCGTCAATATCAATTTCACCCTGGCCCGGGATCAGGTGGATGCCAGCATCCGGCAGAGCAAACCGGTTTGCCTTCTGACGTCGCGCGCCTTCCTGGAAAAACTCGGTACACCCTTCACGCTGGCGGTGGACGTCGTGTATCTGGAAGATCTGGCAGCAACCATCGGAACCGGGGCACGGCTGCGTGCCTTGCTGCAGGCTTGCGTGGCTACCGAGCGGCAATTGGCGGGGGGGCGCGTGGTGCAACCGGATGATACGGCCACGATCCTGTTTTCTTCCGGTAGTACCGGGGAGCCGAAAGGCGTTATGCTGCGCCATGCCAATCTGCTCGCGAATGTCTGGCAGATCCGGCAGGTGTTTCCGTACGAGAAGCAAGATCGCCTGTGCGGGATTTTGCCCTTCTTTCATAGTTTCGGGTTGACGGCCACGATGTGGGCGGTGCTGCTCTCGGGGGCATCTGCCGCCTATCATCCGAATCCGCTGGAGGGGGAGCGGGTCGGGAAGCTGGTGCGGGACCGTCGGCTGACCCTCTTGCTGGCAACCCCCGGCTTTATGCGTGGTTGGCTGCGGCGGGTCGATGCCGATGCCTTCCAGTCACTACGGGCACTCATTACGGGGGCCGAGCATCTGCCAGCAACCCTATGCGAGGCATTCGAAAGACGCTTTGGGATTTGCCCCCGCGAGGGATACGGGATCACGGAGCTTTCACCGGTGGTATCGGTCAATATCATGGATCGCATGGTGCATGGCTATATGCATGTGGGCACGCGGGCAGGGACCGTTGGGCACCCCCTGCCGGGCATGGCGTTGCAGGTTCGGCATCCGGAGCATGGCACGCTGCTGGGGCCCGGGGAGGATGGCGTGTTGGAGGTAAAGGGCCCCAATGTGATGTGTGGGTATCTGGACCGGCCGGCGTTGACCACAGCCGCCTTGCAGGATGGCTGGTACCGAACCGGCGATGTGGTTGCGCTCGATGAGGACGGGTTTATCACGATTCGGGATCGTTTAGCGCGTTTTAGTAAAATCGGTGGCGAAATGGTTCCGCATGAGGCCGTGGAGCGGGTGCTGGAAGAGCAGCTGCCATCGGAAATGCGCGTAATAGCGGTAGTGGCGGTTCCCGATGCGCGGCGGGGGGAACGGCTGATCGTCTGCTATACGCCCGAGGCAGGCTCGCCGGAGCGCCTGCACCATTGGGTCCGTGAAAGTGGCCTGCCGCCTTTGTGGCAACCACGGCGCGACGACTTCATGCCCTTGGATGCGCTGCCGGTCCTGGGGTCGGGTAAACTGGATCTTGGACGCTTGCAGCGGCTGGCGGAAGATTGTATGCTGAATCGGCCCGGCAAGGTTGTACGGGCGGTAGAGCGATTGCGTGATTCCTTGTAGAAATGGAGCGCCATGCAAAAACACCGTGAATGGTTATGGAAGGAACTGCCTGCCTTGGAGGAGGAGGGGGTGCTTTCCCCGTATTATGCCCAAGCCCTGCGCGAGCACTATCCCCTGGACGACGATGCGGCTGGCGCACACGAATTCCCGGTTACGGTGCTGCTGGGGGTGCTGGGCGCATTTCTGGTTGGCGGCGGGCTTATCCTGCTCCTCGGCCACAACTGGAATGAACTCTCGCGATTCCTGCGCACGATCCTGGTGTTTTTCTTTTTGCTGGTGAGTCAGGCCTATGCGGGATGGGTCTTGTGGCGTCGTCGGCGCAGTGTCGCGGCTCGGGAGACGGCTGCGGTGCTGAATGTATGCTTTACTGCGGCGGCTATTGCCCTGATCGGTCAGACATACCACATCCCCGGAGATCTGACAGCATTTCTCCAAGTGTGGATGTTGCTCACGCTGCCGGTCATTTATCTGTTGTCATCGGTTGCCACCGTGTGTATCTATCTGGCAGGTATCAGCGCGTGGGCGGTGTCATTTGCCGCGGCGGGCGGAACCGTTTCCTGGTTCTGGGCCTTCTACGCCGCCCTGCTGCCGTTTGCCGTGGTGCGGTTGCGTACGTACCGCGAACGCCCCGGCGCGGCCAGCTGTCTCGCTTGGGGCTTGTGCCTGCATGCTCTTGCGATCGGGGTTTTCCTGGAAGCGGACCTTCCCGGGCTCTGGATCCTGCTCTATACCAGCCTGTTTGCCAGCATGCATCTGGCTGGCGTGATGCTGGCCGCACAGCCAGGTCTGGCGCGGGCCTTCGGGGTTGTGGGACGCCTGGGTGGGCTGGTGCTGGCTTTCCTGCTGACGAATGAGTGGGCCTGGTCGATGTACAGCTACGGTTCACAGTGGGATATCTCGCCCGGCACCGCGGTGGACCTGCTGCTGTGGGCGGTGTTCACGGTCGCGACCGTTGGCTTGATGGTGCGTGTGCTGCGAAAGGGCCTGGTGCGGGATGCGGTGGAGGGAATTGCGCCCGTGATTGCCCTGTTGGTGTGGGCGGCGGTGCAGTATGGCGCGCCGGCCGGTCTGGCCATGCTGGCATTCAATGCCTACCTGATTGCGCTGGGGGTATTCTGGTTGACGCTCGGCATCCGTGAAGCCCGGCTAGGCCGTATGAATGCCGGTATGGCGTTGCTCATGGCATTGCTGCTCCTGCGGTTTTTCGATAGTGATATCCCGATGGTGGCCCGGGGTGTTGTCTACATGCTGCTGGGACTGTCGGTCTGGGGTGTGAATCTTTTCATGCAAAAGAAGCGCAGGAAAGCGGGGTTGATATGAAAGCCGTATTTGTGCTGTTTGTGGGGGTAGCATTGCTACAACTGGCAGTGCCGGCCAGCATGATCTTGCGCCGGGAGCAGGTGTTGCGCGAAGGGCGAGTGGTGCGCTTCCGCACCGCCCCGGTTGATCCGTATGATGCCTTTCGGGGACGATATGTGGCGTTGCGCTATGAGCAGGATACCGTGCCGGCGCAGACTGGCGCGCAGGAGCTTTCGCGTGGTATGCCGATCTATGTGCAGTTGGAGGAGGGGGAAGAGGGCTTTAGTCGGCCTGTATCGTATGCACGCACGAGGCCGGATGCAGGGGTCTACATGCGTGTGCGTGTGCAGTGGGTGCATTGGAATGATCGGGAGATTCATATCGAGTACCCCTTCGATCGCTACTACATGAACGAGCGGGAAGCACCGCGCGCGGAGCGTGCGGTGCAACAACTGTCGCGCGGCAATCCGCAGCCGACGTATGTGACCGTCCGGTTGAAAGACGGCATGGCCGTGCTCGAGGATCTGTTCCTGGATGGTAAGTCGGTGGATGCGTTTTTGCAGGAAGAACAGATGCAGCCATGAGTATGGCCTGGGTTCGATAGGCCTTTTCCGGCAGACTTGCGCTTGCTATAGCCAGTGTTTGCGCTTGAAAAACAGAACCATACCCAGGCTTGTCAGCAGCATCACGATCCAAACCCCCGGGTAGGCGAATCGCCAAGACAACTCGGGCATATATTCAAAATTCATGCCATAGATGCCTGCGATGAAGGTAAGCGGAATGAAAATGGTTGCAATAATCGTGAGAACCTTCATGACTTCATTCATGCGGTTGCTGATGGTTGTCATGTAGGTATCAAGCGAACCCGCGAGCATATCGCGCAACATCTCCACACTGTCGATGATCTGGATGGTGTGCTCATACACATCGCGCAAATACGGTTGGAGTGTAGGGTTGATCAGGTCACTCTCACTTTTGTCCAGACCGTTGACCAGTTCGCGCAGCGGCCAGAGGTTCTTGCGCATAAACACCATTTCCCGCTTCAGTCGGTGGATCTCCTGGAGCATTTTCTGGTCGGCATGCTCGACGACGGCTTCCTGTACGGTTTCAATCTTGTCGCCTTGTTCCTCCAGCACGAGGAAGTAGTTGTCGACGATCGCGTCGAGCAGCGAGTAGGCAAGGTAGTCGCACCCCATCTTGCGAATCCGTCCCTTGGCCGTGCGGATGCGATCACGAATGACATCGAACACATCGCCCTCCATTTCCTGGAACGAGAGCACATAGTTCTTTCCCAGGATCAGGCTGACCTGCTCGGCCACGATGTCGCCGTTCGCCGCCCCCCGATAGAGCATCTTCAGCACGATGTACAGATAGTCACCATGATCCTCCATTTTCGGGCGTTGTCCGGTATTGAGTATATCCTCGAGTACGAGGGGGTGAATGCTGAACTCGTTGCCCATATCCTCCAGGATTTTCGTGTCGTGTAATCCCGTCACGTTGATCCACGTCACGGAATCCTGTGCGAGGTACTGGCGGCAATCGGCAGGTGTTGAGACGGACGGTTCCTGTACGCCGGTCTCGTTGTAGTGCATGATAGACATTGTGACGCTTTCCGTCCGCGTTGCCCCGATATACATCAATGTCCCGGGCGGCAAGCCCGCTTTCCTCGAGTGCTTGTTCGCAATGTCTATCATCATACACATGCCTTTGTTTCGTATGGGTGCTATCCGTCCCCGGTGCTTTTCTGGCGGCGGTTGTTCTGTGCGGTAGAATATTCCATGCGT
>CAZRCN010000134.1:0-2476 GCA_964598575.1 uncultured Victivallales bacterium
GGGAGGTATTAACATGGGAGGATGCTGACTTTCCTGCCATATGGCGCCCAGTGCCATCGGCTCCGCAGGGAGAGCTTGTGCAAGTAGAGGGCGAATTACGCCCGGTTGGCTTTGGCATTGGCAGACCTTCGGCCTTTCGGCTGGTGCAGAGTAACGGATTTTCAACCGCACGTACCATCTACTATTTGCGGATCGATGCAGATGATGTGCGCACGCATCTCGGACAGCGCGTTTCGGTCGAAGGCCACCGGTTTTGGCTGATCGGTATACGCGAACCCATTCTTGTTGTGGCAGGTATCCAGTAACCGGATCCCCCTTTACAGAGTTTTCCAGAAAAAAATCCTGTACCTTGCCACGGGATAAGCGTAGGTTTTCCCCTTATTAATCATGGTGGGAACAGAAAGTGTTGCGATGGTGGAGGAATGTAGACAAGTAGGCAGCGTAACCGATGCATCTGTCCGGGGGGCTATCGAGTATTTTGCAGAACGTGTGTCGCATGATTTGAACAATATCTTGACGCCGCTGGTTGCATATCCGGAAATCCTAGCTAGCCAGATTACGGATGAGCGTGGTCAGAAAATGGTAAAAGCCATGCAGGAATCGGTATCGCAGGCGCTGGCGATGATGCAGCGGCTGGCCACGATGGCGGGCATCGACGCAGGGCCTGCGGGGACATTGGATCTGACTGCCATTGCGAAAGCGTCCTTGGAGGAGATCCAGCGGCAACTGGGGGAAATGGATGGCCTGACATTACGGCTGGATCTGGAGGGGCCTTGTGAAGTCCGATTCCAGCGGGAAGCGTTCCTGCATGCCTGGGAAGCCTTGCTGGAGAATGCGATACGTGTAGTTGCCAGCAGTGGTGGCGGTACGGTCACTGTGGGTGGCGAACGCGTCAGGACGGATTGCATGGCTGGTGCCGGCGGAGAGCGTATTCCACAGGGAGAATATCAGACGATCTGGATTGCAGACTCGGGACCAGGCATGAGCACCGAGGAACAGCAGCGCATGGTGGAACCGTTTTGCACGGGTGAGTGGAGGAATCCGGGCTGTGGATCCGGGTTAGGCTTAAGTGTGGCCTATTGCTGCCTAAAGCGGGGCGGTGCCTATTTGGGGGTTGAGAGTCAGGCCAAACAAGGAACCAAGCTGACGCTCTATTTCCCCGTGCAGCATACCGATGCTCCCGCGACGGATGTGGCAGCGCAGCCGGAACAGCCGCGGATATCGTGCGACCAACCGTCGCTTGCGCCTCTTGCGGCAGAACCAAAGCCATCGGCAGCAGATCGTACGAATCAAACCGAGGCACAGCCATCCGAATCAAGCGTATCGGAGGCCGGCAGGAGACGTGTTTTGGTGGTAGATGATGAGCGTTCTATCGTGAACTTGTTCCAGATGATTCTGGAAAATTTCATCGATGGCATCCAAGTTGATACAGCGGAGAATGGGGCCGAGGCGTTGGAATCGTTCAAGCAAGTCGGGCACGAGGTGATCGTGATGGATTTGCATATGCCGTTACTGGATGGCCAAGCCGCCTTTTATGAGATCCAGAAGTATTGCAAATTGCAGGATGTACCAATGCCTTCGTTTGTTTTCTGCACGGGATATGCGCCGCGCGCTACGTTACGGCAAACCATTGCCGAGGATCAGCGGCATCTGCTACTCAACAAGCCGGTACAGAGCGAAGTGCTGGTCGATGCTGTGCGTAAGAGACTCAGGGTTGCTCAATGAAAGTAATTCGGAGCTGTGAGGGCATGCTGCAAGAAAGGCAGTGTGGGGAGCTTGCAGGTGGCTCTGTGGGCTTTGTGCCAACCATGGGGGCCTTGCATGCCGGACACCTATCGCTCGTACAATTGTCCCGCGCGCAAACCGATAAGACGGTGGTCAGTATTTTTGTAAATCCGACCCAGTTCGCAGAAGGTGAGGATTATGCCCAATACCCTCGTACAATGGATGAAGATCTTGCGCACTGCGAAGCGGCGGGTGTGTCTGTGGTGTTTTGTCCGCCTGAACACGAAATGTATCCGGCAGATGCATCGGTTCGAGTCGTAGAGAACCGGGTTGCACGCGATCTGTGCGGTGCAGCGCGTCCGGGGCATTTTACTGGGGTTTGCACGGTCGTTGCAAAGCTGTTTCATCTGGTTGCACCGGATGTTGCTGTGTTTGGCGAAAAGGATGCGCAGCAACTTGCCGTGATCCGGAGAATGGTCCGTGATTTGTTTTTCCCCGTTAGGATTGTGGGGGGACCGATCATTCGAGAGCCGGATGGCCTGGCATTGAGTTCACGCAATGTATATCTTTCTGCATCGGAGCGTGCCGAGGCACTGGGTCTGTACCAGATGCTTTGCTGGATCCAGTTGCAATATGAAGGCGGGGCGCTGGACGCGAACGCGCTTGCGCCGAAAGCGCGTCGATGGCTTGCCGCGGAATATCCGGGTGTAGCACTGGAGTATCTGGCGTTTCGTGATCCCGATACACTCGA
>CAZRCN010000134.1:2576-6719 GCA_964598575.1 uncultured Victivallales bacterium
AGAACCGCAAACGGCAGAATAGCTGCTACCATGAAGCTCAGGCATAACACGATATTCAATGTGCCGCCGAAGCTCGAAACGATGGCGGCTGGATTCTGTTGTTTGAGATCGAGAAAGAGGCCGCCCAGCCCCGTGGAGAGACCGCTCACAGCGAGACACACGGCAAGAATCACAGCTAGGGCGGCCTTGGCAATTTCGACATCCACGACGACCATCCGGGCTGCCAGAAAGATAAGGCTTACGCTGACGATAGCGGTTGCTGTAAAGGCGAGGATAAACTTAGCTGCCAGAATACGGGGCATGGAGGCTGGTGAACGCCCTAGCAGCCAGAAACTATGCCCTTCGAGGCTGAGCTGAGGAAAGACAAACCGAGATCCGAGCGAGCTGAGAACGGCCGATACGGCAAAGATATTGAGAAAGGTAATGGCGCTGCGCCATTGTTCCGGCAGCTGGTCATAGCGGAAGAGCCGCAAGTTGGAAAAGTAGAGTCCGAGCAGGCCGAAGAAGACGACGACCTGCGACCATTGCGCTGGATCACGCAAAAAGGTGCGAATATCCTTATTGATAATGGCGGCAATATCGGATGGCACCGCGTAGCGGATACGGGCCAGGACGGGAAAAAGGATAGGCCGTCGCTGCCCACGGCCAGCCGTGCGGGTACGTTGCCAGGCCGTATAGAAGATATGTCCGCCCAGCAGCTCCGTCAGGATGCCGCCAACGGCTGCCGTGCTTGTCAGGAGGGCAAGGTAGAGGAGCCCGCGGGTATATTGGCCGCGAGTCAGGGCCATGATGCCTTCGGACATCCAGAAGCTGGGGGATAGCGGGTGTATGGCAAGTCGGATACCCGGGATCATGTTGGCGAGATTGAACTGGCTATCGCTTGTATCGGCCGGGGTGGCTTGATGAAACGAGAGAACCAGCACGGTGAGACTGACGAGAAGTAGCAGTGTCACGATGCGCCCCCTGCGCGGCCGCGGCACAAAACGCACAGCAAGCAGCAGCAAAAGGGAGCCGACACCAGAGAACAAAAAGAGAAATGGTAGCGAGAAAAGCAACGTCCAGAGGAGGAAAAGTGGTGAAAGGTTTTGATGCCAGGCGTATGCGCCCACAAAGGGCAGCACGACAAACAGAAACGCCCAGGATGAGAGGCCGGCTGCCTGTATGAACTTGTACAGGCAGATTTGCCGGTACGAGAAGGGGTGCACGAGTAGAAATGGGATCTCCGGGGAAGCGAAAAAGGTAGAGTACGCGGAAACCAGACTTGATAGTACCAGCATCCAGGCTAAACCAAGAAAAAACAGGGCAAACATGCGCCCGATCATCATGATGCCGGCACCGCCAAATGCTCCGAGAAAGCGGAAGGCATCGCGAAAGATCAGCATGAGAAATGCTTCAAAGAACAAGGCAAACGAAAGCACGAAGAGTTGTTTGAAGCGCGATTGGTGCCGAATCATTTTGATACTGTTGCCGGCGTGAAACTGCGTTTTGCGGTAAAGTGCGCGGGTAGCAGACATACTCAAACTCCGGGTGCAGGTTGTGGAAACTGTTCCGACAGGTTTCCGGACGGTGCCTCGGTTTTTGTCAGGAAGATATCTTCGAGGGATTGCCCTTCGTGCTGTTGCTGGAGTTCGGGCAGGGTTCCATAGGCCACGAGCTGGCCCTTGTGGATCATGCCGATACGGTCGGCGATGTCTTCTGCAATGGCGAGAATATGGGTGGTAAGCAGGATGGTGCCCCCCTGTGACGTATGGTTGCGGAGCATGGTCTTGATGACGCGTATCGTATACGGATCCAGCCCTACAAACGGTTCATCAATCAGCAGAACAGGGGGATGATGCAGGAAAAGGGTTGCATAGATCAAGCGCTGGCGCAAGCCATGCGATAGGTCCGACACCAGTGCCGACTGATGTTCATCCAGGGAAAAAATACCGAACAGGCGTTTGCGTTCGCGCTCTATGTGGTGGCGGGGGATATCGAACAACTCGCCATAAAACAGGAAGAATTCATGGGTTGTCAGGCGTTCGTAGAGATAGGGGGTATCGGGGATGTAGCCGATCAGGCGTTTGACGTCGGTGGCATGCTGCCGGATATCGAGGTTCTGGATCCAGGCGGTGCCGGCATCGGCATGTACTAATCCTGTGAGAATCTTGATCGTCGTTGTTTTTCCGGCACCGTTCGGACCGAGGAAACAGAAGAGCTCTCCGGCCGGGATCTCCAGCGAAAGGCCATCAAGGGCCTTCAGGTTACCATAGGATTTGGTTAGGTTTTGGATGCGTATCATGGGGTTTGCTCCTGATTGGCACGTAGTAGCATCTGTAGTAGGGATACGGAGCCGATTCCGCGCAGTAGTTGGGGTGGGGCGGTTTCCTGTTCATCGGCAACGGCCGCGAGCGCTTCCTCCGAAGAGCAGGCCTCAAAGACCCAGCCGAACGGGGTTTCCTGGCGCAGGACCGCACCGGTTTCTTGATCCAGCCAGCTTTGGAAACGAATGCCTTGCCAAACGGCTTCCACAGGCAATGCCGAAACCGTATTGGTACCTATTTGGATGGTTTCGCGGGGCTGTGCGGTGATCACGACCGGCATTGTCTGCAGGGTAAGGGGATCCAATGTCCGTAGTACAAGGGAAGAGCCGGGGCGAAGCTGTTGCAAGGTTAATTCCTGGAGAGGGGTGAAGAAAACGGCATTGGGTGGCAAGGTGATGGTACGGGTGGTCTTGGTGTCACCCGTTTGTACATGGACCAAAAATTGGCGATCCCCTTGGTGTTCGGCCTGTATTTGTACCGAAAAATCACCCGCTGCCGCTACGGCCCGGAATGCAATCGGGTCATAATCCTGGTTCAGGGTGCTGTCAAACGAAAGCAGGATCCGTTGTGGTTGGTTGAGAATGCGGGCACGCAGGTGGATGCGCGTGGCAATTTCGAAGACGGGAATCGGTTCGTCGTCATTCATGGTAAGGGTGGTATGGACATAGCCTGTCGGTTGGTCTTCAATCAAGATGCGGGCCCATGTCTCACGGGTCAGGAGTGCGTCAGGAATCATGCCGCGATAACCGGATATCGTGCGGGTAAACCAAACCGGGTATGCTTCAAAACGTACATACAGTCCCAGTGTTAGCAGCCAGGCAACCACGATGCCGATCCGTATGCTTTTCCCCATATGCATGCAGATAACTGTACGGCGTTGGAGCACGGTTGACAAACTCCAAAAAAAAGGCGTAGGATCAGGCTCGAAAGGGGGGGGCTGTGAACGATCAATTATCAAAAACGGTGCGGATTGATTTGATGCCGACACCTGAGGCCGGTGGATCAGCCTTGGATCGGAACGAGCTACTGAAAAAAGCGAGTTTCAGTACAAGAGACCGCCAATCGAAAAAGCAAGTTGAAACGCGACACACCCGCTATGATGATCTGTTGGAGAGTGTGTATGATGCTGCCGTTATTGCTTCCCCGAGCGGTAAGATCATCGAGGTCAATGGGCGGACAGAAGAGTTTACCGGTTATGACCGGGAGGCGCTTTGTGGCTCCATGACCATGATGGATGTCATCGATGGGGCCGACGATGAGATTTTGCGATCCGTTTCCGAGACCTTGCTAACCGAGCGTTTTGCGCTTCTGCATGCATTCTGCCGTCGTAAGGATGGTACCCTTTTCCCAGCAGAGATTGCCGTCAATCGATTGGTTATGGACCATGTACGGCTATGTTTTTTTATTCGGGATGTGACCGTCCGGTATCATGCGGAAGAACAATTGCGGGTGGAACATGCGGCCCTGCAGATTTGTGCCAGTGGCATTGCCATCTGTGAAGTGGACGGCGAGATCGGCTATGTCAATCCGGCGTTTGCAACCATGATCGGTGTAGACGAGGAAACGTTGCTGGGTGCGAATATTCGCACAGTCTTGAGCGAGGAGCATGTAGCGCCCCTTATGGAGAACGCATTGGAAGGAGAGCAAGCCTGGATGACAGAGTTTGACATTGCCCGCGAAGATGGGGCCACCTTGTTTTTGCAGGTGTCTGCCGCTTGCATTTATGCCGAAGATGGCCTGGTACGCAATATCGTGTTTTCCGTGGCTGACATCACGGCCCACCAGGGTAGCTAATGGTCAATTGACGTTTCGATGGGTGCATCTTGGATGTTGTGAAAGG
>CAZRCN010000135.1:0-6616 GCA_964598575.1 uncultured Victivallales bacterium
TTCCGCCGCCAGTTTCCATGCATGGCCGCACCGTGGTGCGGTGCAAGCGTCTCGTTGAATTCCATACTGATCAGCTCGCCGAGACGACCATCCTCAATCCAGTCCTTGATCGTGCGGTAAAACGCCGAATACCGCAGCACAAACCCCACCCCGAACGACTGCTCCGGATGGCGGGCAGCCACAGCCAGCATATCCAGACAATCCGGTACGGTTGTTGCCACCGGCTTTTCACAAAACACATGCTTCCCCGCCTCCAGCGCAGCAACCGCGTGGTCCCGGTGGGCCGCATTAAACGATCCTACAAAGACCCAGTCGATCCCCTCCAGGCCCACGAGCTCGGCAACACTGTCGCAAACCTGGATGCCCGGATGCCGCGCCAACGCGTTTGCACGCGCCTGCTCCGACACATCATGCATTGCAACCACCGACACCGCATCCCCCGCAATCTCGGTTACATGCTTCAGCACACACTCCAGCCTTCGCCCGTACCCGATAACACCGATCCGCTTCATACCAACACCCTCCTTCTGCCTATCATTCGAAATCTGGCGCTCATGTGTACCCTGATTCCGGTCCTGACCAAAGCATAAAAAACCTACGACCACATTTTCAGGTAGATAGTCGTTGTCATGCCCCACCTGTTTTTGCTACATACGAACACGTGGATGATAAACCCTTTTTGAACAGAACGCTTCACGCATAAAACAGAAATACCGCAGCATGCAAAATATTCAGATTTTCACCGTCAGCCCCGCCATACCGGAAAAGCTCCAGTTTCTCGAAACCCTCTCGCGCAACCTTTGGTGGTGCTGGGAGGATTCGGCGCTTAACTTGTTCCGTCGCATTGCCCCCCAACTTTGGAAGCAATGCCAGGAAAACCCGATCAAGCTACTCAATGCCGTCCCCCAGTCGCGTCTGGAGGCCCTGGCGGAAGACGAGGCCTTTCTCGCGCAACTCGAACAGGTTCGTACCCAATATAGCGAAGCCACGCGCGTGGCAGATACACAAGCGCATGCCCCGCATATCTGCTACTTCTCCCTCGAGTATGGCATCCATGAAGCAATCCGGATCTACTCCGGCGGCCTGGGCGCGCTCGCGGGCGATCACCTGAAGTCTGCCTCGGATCTGGACCTGCCCCTGGTTGCCATCGGAATCATGTACCGCCAAGGCTACTTTACCCAGAGCCTGGATAGCGACGGAATGCAACAGGCATCCTATCCCGAAAATGTTGTCCAGCACATGCCCCTCGAGAAAGTCACCGATGCATCCGACAACGACCTCATCGTATCCGTAACCCTGCCCGAGGGAGAATGCAAAGCGGCCGTTTGGCGGCTGCAAATCGGACGAATTTCCCTCTACCTGCTGGATGCCAATATTCCGGCCAACTCCCACGAGTTCCGCGGGATCACCGCCCAGCTATACGGCGGCGATAAACGTAACCGCCTACGACAGGAGATGCTCCTTGGTGTGGGCGGCTTCCGCGCCTTGCTCGCGCTTGGTATCGATCCCGCCGTCTGCCACATGAACGAAGGCCATGCCGCCTTCCTGAGCATGGCCCGCCTACAATACCTGATGGCCAACAAAAAAATCCCGTTCGAGCAAGCACTGGAAATCCTGCCACGCTGCAGCGTGTTTACCACACATACCCCCGTGCCCGCCGGCAACGAATACTTCCGCATGGATCTGCTACGGCCCCATCTCGAAGCAGAATTTGCCAAGGGTCCCCTTGACGTCGATACCCTGCTGGCTTTGACCAACCCCCCTGACCAGCCCGACAACCATGAGGCCTCCATGACCGTTCTCGGCCTGCGCACTGCCCGCTACGCCAACGCCGTAAGCCGCTTGCATGGCGATGTCGCCCGCGAAATGTGGGCTCACTTATGGAACCGGCATGCCGTCGAGGAAGTTCCGATCGGCCATATCACAAACGGCGTGCACGCCCCCACTTGGGTTTCCTCCCAGAATATCGATCTCTTTGACCGCTATATTGGCCCCGGCTGGCGCGACGACCCCGAGGCCGAGGAAATTCTGGCTGCCGTCGACCAGATTCCCGACGAGGAAATCTGGCGCGCACATGAGCTCGGACGCTCGCGTCTCATCCGCGCAGCGCGGGCCCATGCCGAGCAGCAATATCAGGCCCGCAACTCCACCCGCACCGAAATTGCCCAGGTCAAGTCCATCCTGGATCACGATGTCCTGACCATTGGCTTTGCCCGCCGGTTTGCAACCTACAAACGCGGTGCACTCCTGCTTCAGAACCCGGAGCGCTTCGAAGCCATCCTGAGCAACGAAGACCGCCCCGTCCAGATCCTCTTTGCCGGCAAAGCCCACCCGGAAGACGAACACGGCAAGCAACTTATCCAGCGTATCGTGCATTTCGCGCGCAATCCCGCCGTGCGACGCCGTATCGTATTCCTGGAAGACTACAACATGGGCCTGGCCCGGCATCTGGTGCAGGGGGTAGACGTCTGGCTCAACACCCCCCGTCGCCCTATGGAGGCCAGTGGCACATCCGGTATGAAAGCAGCCATGAACGGTGCCCTCAACGCCAGTGTCCTCGACGGCTGGTGGTGCGAGGGTTATACCCCCGATCGCGGCTGGGCCATCGGCGACGGCAGCGTCTACGATGATCATGCCTTTCAAGATTCCGTCGAGTCACAAGCGTTATACAACCTGCTCGAGAACGACATCATCCCGCTTTTCTATGATCGCCCCGAGGGAGACCTGCCACGCGGTTGGGTCAACATGATGAAACAATCCATGAAAATGGCGCTGGGGCAGTTCTCCAGCCATCGCATGGTAAAGGAGTATCGGGACTCGTACTATACCCCCGCCCTGGAAGCCTACCACCTGCTCACCGACAAAAACGGCCAGGAGGCTGCCCGGCTCGTCGAGCAGCATGCCCGCCTCAACCAGCTATGGAAGCACGTATCGGCCACAAAACCGACCTACCACCCCCCCCTGACCCACTTGCATGTAGGCGACACCTTTACCATCCAGACCGAGGTGCATCTAGGGGAATTGCAACCTGATGAGGTGGATGTCGAGGTGTTCTACGGACCCCTCAATGCCGACAACCACATAACCAACGGTGCGGTCGACATCATCCCAACCGGCGAACCGCTGGGCAATGGGACATACCGCTACGAGCATAGCCTTACCTGCGAACACACCGGCCGCTTCGCGTTTACCATCCGGATGACACCTAAAGGGGATACCTGGCGGCATGTCATGCCCGGCTTTATGACCTGGGCACAATAAGGAGGTCTACCTATGATTCCCATGCGAAAACGACGCCAGCGGACTAAGCCCCGTATCCTGATTGTGACGCCCGAAGTCACCTATCTACCGCAAGGCATGGGCAATATGGCCAATCGTATGCGTGCCAAGGCCGGCGGGCTGGCCGATGTATCCTCCTCGCTTGTCGCGGCCCTCTTCGACCTCGGGGCCGACGTCCATGTCGCCCTGCCGCATTACCGCCGCATGTTCAATGTCGAAGCCGCCCAGCTTATTAACGAGGAGATTCGCTCCTACATGAGCAAACTCTCCCGTGCCCGCATCCACCTGGCCGAAGACCGTTGCTTCTACTATCGCGATAGCGTCTATGGAAACAACGAAACCACCAATGTGAATGTTGCCCTCGCCTTCCAGCGGGAAGTCATCAACAACATCATTCCCTCGGTAGACCCCGACCTGATTCACTGCAACGACTGGATGACCGGCCTGATCCCGGCAGTCGCTTGCCGCCGCAACATTCCGTCCCTCTTCACCGTTCACAACATCCATACCTACAAACTCACACTCAAGCGCATCGAGGATGCCGGGATCGATGCGGCCGACTTCTGGAAACATCTGTTCTACGAGTGGACCCCCCACAACTACGAATCAACACGGAATGAGAATCCCATCGACCTGCTAGCCAGCGGCATTTTTGCCAGTCACTACATCAATACCGTCAGCCCCACCTTTCTCCGCGAAATTGCCGAAGGCCAGCATGCATTTGTCCCCGAAAACATTCGCTACGAAATCCAGCAAAAACAGCACCATGCTTGTGCTGCCGGCATTCTGAATGCCCCGGACCCCTCCCACAACCCGGCCACCGACGCCGCCCTGGCTTTGCCATACGATGCCAGCACCCATACCCGTGGACGCGCCATCAACAAAGCCGCCTTTCAGAAACGAACCGGCCTGGACCCGAACCCGCAGGCCCCCATCTTCTTCTGGCCCTCGCGACTTGATCCCGTGCAAAAAGGCTGCCAGCTTCTAGCCGATATCCTGTACCGGGTCATCGACCAGTACTGGGACCAGCACCTGCAAATTGCCATCGTGGCCAACGGTTCATACCAGCCCTTCTTCCACCAGATCGTTGCACACCACGACCTGCAAGGGCGCATCGCCGTATGCGACTTCCATGAACCCTTGTCCCGCCTTGGCTATGCCGGTTCCGACTTCATGCTGATCCCCTCCCTCTTCGAACCCTGCGGACTGCCCCAAATGATCAGTAGCATCTATGGCTCCCTTCCGATTGCCCGGGACACCGGCGGCTTGCATGATACTGTTACCCCGCTCAATGTGCCTGCCAACACCGGCAATGGCTTCGTATTCGAAACCTACGATAGCCAGGGACTGTTCTGGGCCATCGGACAGGCCATGCAGTTCTACCAGCAGCCACAGGACGTTCGCGAAGTCACCATCCAGCGCGTTATGCAGGAGAGCCTCGCCCGCTTCAATCATGATGTTACCGCACGCCAGTATTTTGATATCTACGAAAAAATGCTAGCCCGCCCGATTATCCAGACATTCTGAGAGAGGGAGCTGATCGTTCATGGCCTGGTTTCCAAAAGCTGAAGCATACCTTGCGCACATCAACACCTATCTGGAAAACGTGCTGCCGGCAGAAGATGTACCTCCGGCCATCCTGCACCAGGCGATGCGCTACAGTGTGTTTCCGGGCGGGAAGCGCATTCGTCCGCTGCTCACTCTGGCGACCGCCGACGCCCTGGGGGCGCATCCTGAAGACGCCTTACCCGCCGCGGCCGGACTCGAACTGACACACACCTACACCCTGATTCACGACGACCTGCCCTGCATGGATAATGACGACACCCGCCGTGGGCGCGCCACCTGCCATATCCGCTTCGGCGAAGCCAATGCCCTCCTGGCAGGGGATGCTCTGCTCGCCCTCGGGCTTGCAACGGCAACGCGTAGCAAGCAGGCTGCGGCAGACGTGGTGGCCGTACTCGCCGAGGCCGCCGGCAGTACCGGCGTAGTTGGCGGGCAGGTAGCCGACCTCCTTGCCGCCACCGCCACCAACATCACCCCCGAAGAAGCCATGTTTATCCATACCCGCAAAACAGCCAGCCTCTTCCAGGCAGCCGTTGTCACAGGCGCATTGGCTGCCGGTTATGCCCGCACCTCCCACCACGTCCGGGAACTCGACCAATTTGCCCGTGCACTCGGTCTCGCCTTTCAATACACCGATGATTTGCTCGATACGGCAGATGTCACCCCCGGTGCAAAACCCGACTTTTCCAGCATTGCCGTACTCGGGGCAGAGGCCGTCCGCACCGAGGCCAACCACCAGACCGATCTAGCGCTGGCCGCGCTGGAGCGTTCGGGTGCCCGCACCGACCAACTCATCCCTTTGACCATGTATTTACTACGGAGAACAACATGAGCACAGCCATACTCTACCTGCTCGCATGCTTTGCCGCCTACCTGCTGGGAGCCATTCCCTTTGGGTGGCTGCTCGGGCGCTGCAAAGGCATTGATATTCGCACCTGCGGCAGTGGCAACACCGGCGCCACCAACGTCATGCGGTCGGTCGGCACATCATGGGGCGTTGTCACCCTCCTGCTGGATGCCTGCAAAGGCTACCTGGCTGCCGCGATGGTACCGCTTCTTCTTGCCACACCCCCGGATTGGCTCCCGATCCTGTGCGGCTGCGCCGCCATTCTCGGCCATAGCTTTCCCGTCTACCTTCGCTTCAAAGGCGGCAAAGGTGTTGCCACATCAGCCGGGGTCCTGATCGGCATTGCCCCGTACCCCTTCCTCTGCGGTATCCTCGTCTTTGCCCTCCTGCTGGCCATCTTCCGGTACGTATCGCTCGGCTCGATCGGTGCCGCCGTCACCGTACCACTGGCACATGCACTCATCCACGGTCCTTCTTACCTTACGGCGATTCTCTCGCTTCTTGCCGTACTGGTTCTCTGGCGCCATAAACCCAACATTCGGCGCCTCTTGCAGGGCACCGAAAACCGGATCGGCCCCAAAAAACGCCGCGCGCCCGCAGCCACAATGTAGCCGCGGCAATCGGGCTGCCCAGATAATGCATGTTGAAACTTGAGAGTCAAATGTAGCCCGCTTTCGCCGAAAGCGCGGCTGGGCGTGTATAGAGCATGTGGTGTCCGTGGAGAGTCCTTCGGACTTTTTACGGGCTGGCTATGCGCAATCTACGCGCGAGGCTGCTTACGGCGAAAGCAGCCTACAAACAGGGAAGTTACAGTCTAGTGCCAGCCCCGAGCGTTGCTCGGATAATACATGGTTGAAACTTTGAGAGCATTGAGAGCGGAGAGATATGCGTGTACGAGTATGTGTACGAGTACGAGGTGGCATT
>CAZRCN010000136.1:0-4815 GCA_964598575.1 uncultured Victivallales bacterium
TACGCAGCCTACGCCCTTGACTTACCCACAGATTCTGCGGAAGACCCGAAAGTTTGATGTGTGCCCTCAGTATCCTTCTCAATGTTTTCCTCCGCCGACACCCGCCTTCGCTAAGCTACGGTGGCACGCAAGGTCGCCGAAGGGATAGGCTACAGAAAATATTAAAGGTACAGGTTAGCGATTAACGCTACCGAACATGCGCCGGCACAGGCCTTGCAGCTTGGGCATGCGATTCATCATCCAGGTTTCGGAGACGCGCTTGGTAAGGAACGACATGGTCGGAAAGGAATGCTGCAGGAACATGATATCCCAGATGCGGAGTTTCTTCTGGATGGCCAAAGCCCATTCGCCGATCATCTCACCGGAGCCTTCCCCGACAATGCGCACGCCATAAATGCGTCCGGTGACCGGGTGGATGAATGCCTTGACCCAGCCTTCGCCAACGCCCTCTGCAATGGCGGCACCGTAGTCCGCGTATTTGACTTCGACGGTTTCGTAGCGCTTTTTCTGCTGCTGCAGGTCGGCTTCACAGGCACCCACCACGGAAATGTGGGGGTCGGTAAAGACGGTCCAAGGCACGACATATTTGCGGAAGTTGAATCCGAGAGGGCCAGGCATCATGCAGTTCATGAGAGCCAGCATCCCCTGATGCATGGCGGCATGTGAAAAGAGCACATGCCCATTGCCATCCCCGGGCGCATAGACGGAGCGACAGGTTGTGCGTACGTGCTTGTCCACCTGGATGCCGCGCTTGCTGTATCGGATGCCCGCATTCTCAAGTTGTAAGTTCGCCAAATCCCATGTCCGACCAGCTGCCACGAGTAATCGCTGGGCCACAATGGTCTCGCCCTGGTTGGTTTCCAGCATAATGCGCCCGTCTTTCGACTTCTGGATGCGCGTGAGTTGCCGGTCATTGTAGACGGCAATCTTTTCGCGCTGGAATACCGATTCCAGAAAGTGCCCGGTATCCGGGTCCCCGAAGGGAAGCAGGTTTTTATCCATGTGCAGGATGCTGACTTCTTTGCAGCCAAGCCGGGAAAAGGCCTGGGCCATTTCGCAACCGATGGCCCCGCCACCGAGGATAGCAAGACTCTCCGGGATGTCCGTCTGGCTGAAGATGGTTTCGTTGGTCAGGATGTCGACCGAATCAATGCCGGGGATCGGGGGGATGGCCGGCTTGGAGCCGGTACAGATAAAGATGTATTTACCGGAGTAGTTCTGCTCGCCGACCTTTACGGTATGCCCATCCAAGAAGGTTGCCGCACCCTGACCCAGAACCAACTCAACCTTGTCGAACATTTTGCGGGTTTTGTTCGTGTTGATGTATTCGATAAAGGCTTGGATTTTTCCGAATATATCCCCGACCGCAGGTGGCGGCGCGCTTTCGAGGCCCAACTCTGCCCACCGTGAGGGGGCATGGCGGTGCTTCGCCATTCGCAAAAGCGATTTGCTCGGAATGCAGCCTACGTTCATGCATTCCCCGCCAATCTTGTTTTTTTCAATGGCGCATACCTTCAGGCCCATCTCGGACCCCATGACGGAAACCGCCATGCCGGCTGGCCCGAGCCCGATCACGATCAGATCATAGTCGTACATATATGTATATCCTTCCGAGCTGCGTATGGTTGCGGCCATACCCCTTTTACATTATCCGTGTAAATCCGTAATGGAAGATTCTTAGCCTGGTATCTCTGCAAATGCAAGGCGTTACTGCGTGTTCTGCCGATCAGTCGTCATGCGGCGGGGTCTTCGCCGCTGGAGTTTCTTCGTGGGGCGTGTATTCGGGCATCATACTGGAGAGCGCTGTTTTGATCCGGGTCGCGTCATAGGAACTGCTGGCAGACACGAGCGCGTCTAGTTGTACCAGGGGTGCCGGGTGCTGCTGGTAGGCGTGATCCCGGCGTAACACCATGATTTTATTGTGGGATGTCTCATTGATGCCTTCACCATGGGTGATGAGCTCCTCGTACAACTTTTCACCGGGGCGAAGCCCGATAAATGTGATCGGGATATCCACATCCGGTTCCTTGCCTGAAAGCCGGATCAGGTCGCGAGCCATGTCTGCTATTTTGACCGGGGTTCCCATTTCCAATATAAAGATTTCGCCGCCGGTCCCGAGCGATCCGGCTTGGAGTACGAGCTGGCAAGCCTCTGGTATCGTCATGAAATAACGGGTTATGTCGGGATGGGTTACGGTGACGGGCCCACCAGCCTTGATTTGACGCTGAAAAAGCGGAATGGCAGAACCGGAGGAGCCCACGACATTGCCAAAGCGGACGGCCATGAAGCGTGTGTGTGTTTGCGGTCTTGCCTGGAGGAGAATCTCTGCTGCGCGCTTGGTGGCCCCCATGACACTGGTTGGACGCACGGCCTTATCGGTGGAAATCAGAACAAAGCGTTCGGCACCATGGGCTTCGGCGACATCCATGATGGTATGGCTGCCAACCACATTGTTGTGTATGCCTTCCCAAGGGTTGGCTTCAACCATGGGTACGTGCTTGCAAGCAGCAGCGTGAAAGACAATCTGTGGTTGATGTAAGGAAAAGAGCCGGTCCATAAGTGGTCGATCTTGCACCCGTCCCATCAGCGGATATATTTTCAGGTTGGGATATATGGTACGTAGTTCCATCTCAATCGTGTAGAGATTAAACTCGGATGAGTCGATCAGCAGGAGCGATTGGGGATTGAAGTGGATGATTTGGCGACACAGTTCGGAGCCAATCGATCCCCCTGCACCGGTGATAGCAACGGTCTTGCCGGTTAGATATTGCCCGATCGCGACCATATCAAGGGACACAGGGGGGCGCCCTAACAAGTCCTCGAACGCAACGGGCCGCACGTTCTCGATCGTCACGTTTCCGTCGATAAGCGATGTTAGCGAAGGCAGCGTTCGGAAGGGGAGGCCGGATGCTTCGCAGATTTCAACGATCGTGCGCATACGGCCACCGCCGACGGAAGGCATGCAAATGAGGACTTCATGCACATCACATGCTGTTTCGTAGTCTGCCAGGTTTTCAATGGGGCCCATGATGGGAATATCCATCAAATATCGACCCTGTTTCAGGGGATCGTCATCCAGGCAGCAGACAATCTCGTATTGCGACCGGGGGTTACCGAAAACCTCCCGGATGATCTTGTCGGCGGCATCTCCCGCCCCAATCAGCAATAGCCGGATTCGGTTCTTGGGGCCAGCAGCCGGGGATAGGCGTACACCGGCAATTTTGGTATGTGGTGCATAAAACAGGCGAATTGCGGTGCGCATGCCCCCCGTAAGAAAGAAGGTAAAAATAAAGTCGGCCAGAAACACGGAGCGCGGGTAGCCCTGGAATCGAGTGGCAAACGTTAGGGCCGCAATGATGAGAAGGGAAGAGACGAAGCAAGCCTCAAAGAGGTGTTGGATATCGGACAAGCTGGTGTAGCGCCACATGCCCCGATACGCGCCCAGTAGATTAAACGTTACCAATTTTGTGAGAATGACCCATGGGAGGATGCGGAGGAGGCTTTCCAGCACTGAGGGTGGAATTGCCATACTAAAACGGATGCTGTATGCCAGAAAGAGTGATGCCGCGAACAGCAGGATATCCGTCAGAATCAGGAAATAGAAATGTGGATTACGAAGTTGTCGTCGCATCAGTGCTCCCATCCGGTAGCTTGGTGGAGAATGGCATCCAGTGTGTTACAGGCGTGCTGCATCTCTTGTTGGGAGAGAGTGGGGTGCACGAGCAAACAAAAGGCGGTTTCGCCGAGTTCCCGGGCTATGGGCAGGCGCGAGGCGGGAGCCAGGTTGGCATCCTGAAAAGCTTTTTCGTGATAGATCTCTGAGCAGGAACCCTGGAAACAGGGGACACCTTTTTCGACCATGGTTGCCACGATCTTGTCGCGTGACCAGCCGTCTGCCAGGTACTCGGGCCGTACAAAAGCATAAAACCGGTACCAGGCATGCTCGGCATCACGGGGCACTTCCGGGGCACGGACGACAGCGTGTTGTGCGCAGATCTGCTGGAGCATCCGGGCGTTTTGTGCGCGGGCAGCATGCCACGCCGGCATGCGTTTGAGTTGGATGCGGCCAATAGCGGCCTGCATTTCGAGCATGCGGGCATTCGTGCCGAACGATTCGTGCAGCCAGCGGAAGCCGGGCGGATGGTCGGTTTCGTAGACTGCCTCCCAGGACTTGCCGTGATCCTTGAGACTCCAGGCCTTCTGCCAAAGAGCCTTGTCGTTGGTGGTGATCATGCCGCCCTCACCGCCGGTTGACATGATTTTGTCCTGACAGAAGGACCACGCTGCGATATCGCCGATGGATCCAACCGGGGAACCCTTGTGTTTCGCTCCGTGTGCCTGGGCACAATCCTCGATGACTTTGAGTCCGTGCCTGCGTGCCAAATCCATGATGGGGTCCATGTCGCAGGGCCATCCAGCCAGATGCACGCAGATGATAGCCTTGGTAGCAGGCGAAAGAACGGGTTCGATGGTCTCGGCGGTGATGTTCTGAGAGTCAGGATCGATATCCGCAAACACGGGCGTTGCCCCGCACATGACGACCGCCGAAGCCGATGCAATAAAGGTACGGGGCGTGACGATGACCTCGTCGCCGGGACCGATTTCCTGTGCGCGCAAGGCAAGTTCAAGAGCTGCCGTTCCATTTTGGACGGCCACGGCATAGAGACTGCCACACCAGCCCGCAAATTCGCATTCAAACGCGCGGCCTTCCTGACCGGTCCAGTAGTTGACACGCCCTGACAGCAGCACGCGACGAACCGCATCCGCTTCCTCCTCGCTGAACGAGGGCCATGGTGAAAAAGGTGTGTTTAGCAT
>CAZRCN010000136.1:4915-6591 GCA_964598575.1 uncultured Victivallales bacterium
CTGTTGCGACCACTCCGTGGTCGCAACTTCCCCCGTCGCCGCATTCAACCGCAGGCAAGCCTCCCGGTCCAGGCGCGCAAACCGCGGGAATGCCCCCGCCACCGAAAGCTCCAGCAAGCGGCCTTGTGCGCAGAGGTCAAAAAGCTTGCCGCTGGGTTTGTAGCGCTCACCAAAAAACCGGTGCGTTAAGCGGATTGCACGGCCGTCGTTTTCTATGACGGCCTGCAGAACGCGTTTTTCAGCGGGGGAAATGAACGGAGAGACAAACACATAGCCTTGTGCGAGATAAAACGCCAGTGCCTCCTCGATTGCCGGCCACTGGGATTTGGTTGTGCGGCGCGAGAACTGCACGCTGACGCGCCGCGGATGCTTCAGTAGAAAGCGGTTGCCAACGCCAAATAGTGGGGTATCATCCTCGAGAATTGTTAACCGCGCGGATCTCTCGAAAAGTTTTGGATTGGCCTTGCGAAGGCGATAGCGGCGGACATTATCGCGGATGTAGGCAACTTCCCGTTGCAAGTGTTCGCGATCAAAGACCAGGCTGTCGAACATGCCTTTTTCGAACACGCGTCGGCGATTGCCGCCATTTGCCTTGGCACAGGCCTTGTTTACCCCCAGTTTAAAGCCGCGAATGACGCGCTGGAGCGTAACGCCTTCTGGCAGCGGTTTCACCACATGCACGAGTGTATGCAGGTGATCCGGCATAATCTGGTACTGGCCGATTTTGATTTGTGGGTAATAGTTCGAAATGCCGAGCAATTCCTGCTGCACGATTTTCCCAATCGGCAAGAGCGTGAATGCCTCCGGCGTAATGCGGCAGAACAGGGTGTTGGGGTTGGCCTTCAGCGTCAGCATCGCCACCCCTGGGCGGGAGTAGTCGTAGTGGCGGGTGGGGCGGTTCATGGGAAGTTTTTAACCACAAAGTGGTTAAAAAGGCGAGTGTAAAAAAAGCCAATGGCGCATTTTCCCTCTTGTTGCAACCCCCTGCACCACCATTGGTTCAGCGCTGCAAGGCCGTTTTTTTTAACCTCTCCGTTGCGACCCCTCCGTGGTCGCAATTTCCCCCGTCTGCCCCACACAGCGCGCCCACATCACCCCCCGCGCCACACGCGCGCGGCACTCACCCGCGCCGAAAGATCGTCTGCCAGACGATCTGGACGTCCCGAGCAAGGGACCAGTTGTGGAGATAGTAGCGGTTAATGCGGACCTTGTCCGGGAACAGGACGTCGTTGTTGTAGCGGATAGGGTCGTCGGCGGTCGCCAGGAGCGTCTCTTCGTTGGCGTATTTGAGGGTGGCAGGACCAGTAATGCCGGGTTTGAGCTTGAGAACCTCGCGATCGTCACCTGTGAGCTTGTCCGCATAACCGGGGACATCGGGGCGGGGGCCGACAAGACTCATTTCGCCCTTGAGAACATTCCAGAGCTCGGGAAGTTCATCGAGCTTCGTGCGGCGCAGGAATGCGCCTACTTTTGTGACGCGGGCATCGCCGGCGACGGTGACGGATCCCGCCGGATCGCGGTCGGCGCCCTGGCGCATGGTGCGAAATTTGATCATTGAAAACGGCTTGCCATATTGACCGATACGAGTGGCGCGATAGAAGATGGGGCGTCCCATACGCAGATAAATACAGAGCGATAATATGAGCAGCAGCGGCCAAAGGAGTAGCAGGCCAAAG
>CAZRCN010000137.1:0-6570 GCA_964598575.1 uncultured Victivallales bacterium
CGACATCCTGATGCTTGCGATGATAGTGCCCGACATCGCACAGGGGATGATCGTGGTAGCGGGCAAGAAACGCCTTCCGATGTGCCTGGCAGGCACGCCCCCGCCAGACGACCTGATCCCGTTTATCGGCAAACGCCCCCGCATCCCGCACAAAATAGAAATGGCGAAATTTGTTCAGGTTCAGCAGGACGGCATTGCGGGTATCACCCCTAATGGGGCGCGTCTTGACGAGCGCCGGAGCTGGCGGGACCCGGCGGACATCGCCAAAACGGTACGCCACCCGGCAGGAGGCCGGGAAATACCGCATGCCGTCATGCAGGTCGAATTGATACGTCGTTTGTTTGGCCGTTGGGTGAACGCGAAAGGGTTGTGCCTCAGCCGGCACGCCAAAGGGCGTAGTCCATTGGCAGTAATAGGCCGCCCGTTCGAACACCGATGGATCCTTGCACTGCACGATCCGTTGCATCCAGCGGGTTCGACACGCACGATAACAGGCATCCGGCAACAACAGCCCGAGGTAGTGCTTGGCATAATACCGGCCACGTGCGAGATTCAACGGATCCACGGCTCCAACCCATTTGCCCATGCAAGCCTCCCATCTAGCTTGTGTTACCAGCTTTCCGGCCACGGGCCGCAGGCCGCCCTCGGCTTACAACGCCAGCCGCAGGGATCCCCCCAGAAATACCGTATCGGTGTCGATCTTGCGGTCCTCATCATCCAGATCCGCAAAGTCATTAAACCGGTAATGTGCGGACAGATCCAGTTCCAGGAACGGGAAAGGCAACGACACGCCAGCCTTGATGGCATAAAACGGTTCATCGGAAAAATCACCATCTGTATAGATGGCACCCGCGCCGATCCCGGCATAGATCACGCTGCCCAACAGCAGGTATCCTTGTGGCGCGTACACGTCCTCGCCAAAGCGATCCGGCAGTTTCTCCAGCGTGAGGTCCAGCGCAAACGGTCCCTCCAGCCGGTACTGGTAGCTGATGTTGTACGAAAACCCATCATCGTCGATATCGCTGACATCGATGTCATCGATCACGGTCCAGTAATTGGCACCCGCACCAATCCGATGTCCACTCTCCGCCTGCAGCGGCAACACCGCCGCCACCAACAACCCGACAACCCATACCCACATGCTCTTGCTCTGCATCGCATCCCTCCTTCTTTCGTGTTCCCACCGCTGGTATCGCTACAGGTACCCAAGCACCCTGCACGCATACCCCACTCCTACAACAACCCGCGAAACGCCAGCCGGACAAAGGGCGCATCGTCTATCGTAACCGCCGCAGTCTCCCCGCCAAAGCGGATCTCGCGATCCCACGCATACCCCCCCTGCAATACGAACTCGGTTCCGCCGGACATGGCCCAACCAAACCCCGCATATGCCCGGGTTTCCAGCATGCGCATCCATTCGCGTGCATCCCCGCTTCCCAGTCGATACTCCGGCCAGCGCGAAAACGTTGCCCCTGCCATAGCCCGAAAGCGACGCATGTAAGGCGTCCATGCCAGGCGCGTCTCCGGATATCCGACCTGCACCCGCAGTTCTTCCAGGTATTGATAGACAAACCCCAGGGCGGGATCTACTTCAACATCAAAACCGGGGTAGGAATCGGCCCCTGCCCACACAGCCCACTCCGGGGATATAGCATAGATCAGCCGCCCACCTGCGGGAATAGCAAACACATCGCCATCCGGCTCATCCACCGCCATATAGAGTCCCGGAAAGGTGCGTACCTGCAACCCGATCCCGCCCAGGAAGCGCTGATGCCAGACCAGCGCCGCACGCAGCATACCCAGCGTATGAAACTGGTCGATACCACTGGCGGCCGCAAATCCTTCCAGCATGCGCAGATCCAGATGGCTACGTACTTCCAGCTCGCCGCCCCACGCATTCTCCCAGGTTCCCATGCGCCCCCAGAATTGCAGGTGGGTCTCGCTGATGTCATCCCCCCACCCTGTTGTACCCGTACCTGCACCCGTCACATGCGTGATGCCTGCGCCCTGCGACGCCTCATACGGCATATCCAGCACCGGACACGCACGGTTGTAGGCATCCCGGTAATACCCCTGGCCCTGGGCATTAACCGCCAACAACGTTACACCCGCAACCAGCAGACCGACTACCCCGCAACGCGTGGCGCTGCCCACATCCCGGATCCGTTTCATGCCAGCTCTCCTCCCCCTCAGATCATGTCCATCGTGCCCTTGAAAAACGACACATCCAGCATCAGTAACATTGCACCCTGCTTCTTGTCCAAATCCCCGGTTATGCTTTCAATGCCCTGTACAACCAGCTTTTCATGGCGCGCCGGAACCAGCGCCAGAATGATATGGCTCGCGTTGCGGTCCTCCCGCATGAAGCTGAGAAAACCAGCAAACAATGGCATCGTGGAGATATATGCTCCCATACCCTGCGATTCGAGGATCGTGGCCCCCTCAATGCCTTGGTCAATCAGGTATTCCAACACGGCCTGCAGGTCTTCCTCGTAGTAGAGAATCAGCAGCATCAGCTTGCAGGTCTCGTTTCGGGTTGATTTGGCTGCCCCACCTTCATCCGCATTGCGGACAATGACTTCGTAGAGGGTATCGGTATCCGACGCCTGCAGTACCTCCCGTTTCACCGCCGGCTGTGAAAGCATGCGGGAAATGGTTGCCAGCACCTTGAGCTGTTCTGTTACCCGATCAGCCGGGGCAAACACCACGAAAAACACCTGCACCTTGCGTTTGTCCAGCGCGGCAAACTCCACCCCGCGTGGTGCCAGCAAGGCAAAGACCACAAACTCCGTAAGCCCCTCGATCCGGGCATGCGGAATCGCCACGCCGTTCCCGAGGCCGGTGCTCACGGCGGCCTCCCGCTCCTGCAGTTTTTCATACAGGACATCTCCTCCTACATCCTGTAGCACGGGGGCTTCGGCGGCGATAGACGCAATCTGCCGCAAGGCCTCGTCCTTATGTCTGGCCGTAAAGTCGACCCGTATCAAGTCCTGATGCATCATTGCACTGAAGTTCATGAGCCCTCCATTTCGTTGCCACGTAGCACGCCCAGCCGCAGGAATAACGGTGACAGCAATTCATTCGCAAAAATCGACAACAACACAATCTGGACCAGATCGACCAACCGGCCAAAGATCTCGGGGTCCGCGCGTACACCATCCAGGGCGGGGGCCGTCCGGATCAGGAGCACGAAACCCAAGGCAATCCCGCCTTGCGATAAGGTGCATACCCCCAGATACGGAATCACCGGCCGCGGCAGGCGCCGCAGCCAGCAACCCGCTGCCAAACTCGTTGTGCGGGCAAATGCGCGCAACAGCACATACGCAGCGCCCCCTACCACAGCCACGGCACTCGTAATAACTTGTATATCAATTTCCAGCCCGGCAATAACAAAAAACAAGGCATAAATCGGCGGTGTAAACGGCTCGAGGGCGCGAAAAATGCGGGCATGGGTCCCTGGCAGGTTAACGAGACACACGCCCAACATCATATGGACGAGCAAAGGGGAAAGGTGCAGGGCAATGGTTATACCCGTCACGACAAACACAAACCCCACCGTGATAATCATTAACTCATTCTGATTGCGCACCCGCCGCACAAGAAACGCCAGCGGCAGGGATGCAACCGCCCCCAACGCCAACGACAAGAAGATCTCCCGCACGGCTTGCCCGAGCAGGATATGTCCGCCGCCTGCCCCCAGCAGGTTGATCACCAGGGAAAAAGCCAGACCGAAGAGGATCACGGCCATCGCGTCGCCCAATGCCACCACACCAAACAGATAGTCAACAAAGCGCCCATGCGCACGCATGTGGTGCACCTCGGCCGCAATAATGGCCGGCGACGTGGCACAGGCAATGACTGCCAGCAAAATCGAATAGGGATATCCCAGCGTCAAACGGGGCACCAGATACCCCAGCAGACTGCATCCCCCCAGAACCAGCAAAAATGTGCCCGCCAAACCCACGAGTGTCACGGCCAGCACATCCCTGCCGATCCGCCGCAGCTTGCGAGCCGAGAATTCACCGCCCACTGTCAGTGCCAGGAAGCTGATCGCGACTTCGGTCACGATATGCAGCATTTCATTCAGCTCGCGGTTGATGATCCCGCCGAAAGACCCGATCAGCACACCGGCAACAATAAAGCCACTGATCTCCGGCAGACGCAAGCGCACGGCAAGCTTACCTGCAATGTATCCCAGCAGCAACAACCCGCCCGCCAGAAAAAGCGGATGCTCGAGAAAAAGCGACTGTAATGTCTGGACTTCTGCTTCACCAGCCCCTGTCATACCCACCTCGCTGTTGCGCCACCTTCCGCATACCCATTCCGTTTCTGCCCGCGAGAGTAGCGGGGTTGCGGCGCTAAATGCAAGCCCTCCCTTACGCGCCCCGCACTTGCATCACGCGGCCAATACGCCTATCCTTGCCGCATGGCTTATTCTCACATTACCGATTTCAGCCAAATCCAGCCGGTACCGCCGCCACGCGAGCCACCCCAACGGTATCGCATACTGGATATGCACGCCATTGACAAAAACCTGCTGGCAGCCGCAGGGCCAGGCTACACCCAGGATGCTATTGCGCATTTCGGGGCAGAGAACAACATGCACACCCCGGAGCCGATACTCGATGCTGCGTTTCATGCCGCCGCGACCCACCAGTTCCTGCAAGGCATGCCAGACCCGGGTAAGGCACATGCGTTCCTGCCGGATATGGCCGCATTCGCGGACCCATCATCCCTTCTGGATATGCTCGAAACCATCGTAGCCGGGCAACCGGCTTCTGCCAAACCCTTGCCACGGGTATCACTAGCGGTTTTGAGCATGGCGACCTGCACAGCCTTTCGTGCAGGCGAACATGCCCGCGGCATCCGATGGCTACACGTCATCAGCCGATGTATCACCTGCTATACGGACGTCCCCGGCACGGTACCCACCCGCCTGTTCCCCACCGGATGGGCCATTCCCGGTAGCTATAACCTTCCGGCGGCAATTCAGGCCTTTCTCGCGCTTGTCCTCCAGGGGCTATGGGGAGGGCAGCCTGGCGGGCATACGCCTGTCTGGGCACCAGCCATCCCCGATACCTGGCACGCCGCCTCCTTGTGCCTTCCACACCTGCAGTGCCTCGTTTGTGGTACCCCCAGCCACCGACTATACCGGCGCACAACCCCACGCGCGCAACCTTTGCTGCTCCAATTGCCCCTCCATGACAGGACGGTCAGCAGCATAACGCCAACCGCCGGAACCCTGCGTGCTACAAGAGAGCGCAATACCCCCACAGGTGCCTGGCTGGATATCCACGTGTCACCGGAAAAAACCCACGAATTGCACCTGCAATGGAAACCAAGGCAGCGGGCACATTCCCCTTCTGACGAGGATGAATATGCAGGACAGGCACCCTGACGCCTTTTCGCTGGCAGCAAACCTGATGCCGTGATAGCTTGCACCCTGAAGATCTGCACTTGCAAACGGATCTGGTGTGTATGCAATGTATAATACGGAGGTGAGCGCCATGCCGATATATCTGAAATGGGCCATGTGCGGCGTATTGCTGCTAGGAACCGGTCTCACCGGCTGCAGCCGGACATCTGACCCTGAACAAACAACGGACAAGCAAACATCGTCCGAGCGCGGCACGATGCGGACCCTCGTCGAGGGGGTAACCGGCAAGCAGGCTCTTGAGCAAGGCCGCAAAACCCAGCAGAAGATTCGCGATATATCCGAAGATCGCGATCAACAGCTACAAGACATTCTGGAGGATGAGTAGTATGGCCGATATCTCCTATGTTTGCCCCTCTTGCGGGGGGTCACGGATGGTTTCCGAATTTGCCGATCCCCAGAAAATCCGCTGTGCCGCATGCGAGGTGCTCATGCACGGCGCGGCAGATACCCCGGCACCCGCCGAGCCAACCGCCGATACAACGCCCCCCCCCCCGCCCCCCACCCACAGCAACGAGACCACCAGCAAATCGACAAGCGGTCAAGCACCCGAACCGCCGCCTGCATCGCCAGCAGCAAACCGCCCTAAGCCCCAACGCCTGAAACTAGCCCGCGAACGCAATGCCCCCAAGCAGACCGATACCCCGGCAAAAAGCGAACCGGTCCTACCGCCGCCCCCTTCCGCGCCTCTCGATTTACACCCCAAAACCAAACGCAAAAAACCGCTGATCTCCAACACCTTTCTGGTTTTTCTGACGTTTCTTCTGGTGGGGTCCGCCAGCGGGTTCGTGCGCTACGGTGGTCTGGTGCCGCCGGACATCCTGGACCTGATCCGCACCTACTCCTGGGCCGGTATCCTGTTTTTACATCTGCTCATCACGGTCAGGGCCCTCTCGACAGATATCATGCAAGGGATCCTTTGCCTGCTGATACCCGGATGGTCCCTGTTCTACCTCGCGATATCCGACCAGTTCTTCCTCAAGGCCATCGTCTTTGGCTTGCTTATCGGTTTGATGGAGGATGGCGGTATGCAAATTTTTGCGTTTACCTCAGATGTCCTCTCGTCCATTCAAGAGTTTATCTCGAGCGGCGGCGGCGACCTGCGGGGCGATGGCCGCACCGCACCCTGAGGCCCA
>CAZRCN010000138.1:0-6567 GCA_964598575.1 uncultured Victivallales bacterium
ACGGGTGGGGTGGAGCGGCCAGGTTAGCTAGGTGCTGCGAATGTTCGACGAGTACCGGACACACCGCGACCATCACCGGTGCGGATCACCGGCGGTTCAGTAGATCTGGAGGTCGATCAGCACACGACTGGCGGTTCTATTGGAGCGAGCTGAAGACGCTTTGCCGCGTAAAACCCATTCCACTGCGCGGCGCGCATCGTCCTGGCCCCGGTCTGGCGTTGAACCCCGAAGTTGCCACGGTGGCGCTGGAACATCTCATCCACAAAGCCCCGCGATCCCAGGATCATCCCGTCCGAGAAATAGCGTATCCGGCAGCGCAATACCTCACGCGTGGTCAGTCGGCCACCGCTAGCCAGCACCGCTGCCACTCGTTCGGCTGTAATCCCTCCGCGATTGCGGCCTGGCTCCTTTTGCCCACGTTCATAGAGCAGACGGCGGTTAGAGAAGAGCAAGGAAATGTTGAAAATTGCTTTTGTTGCACGGATAACTTAGACTGAACATGTATGTAGTTGATTTCAAATGGAGGGCAAAGGCGAATGAGAAGATATTTGATAACGATTCTGCTTTGCCTGGCAACAGGCGCTTTTGGGGGAACAGTAAATATAGGCGACACAAAGGAAATGGTGGTTGATGCCATCGGCCGCCCTATGGGAAAGATGAAGAAGGGCGACAAAGAAGTTCTGCTCTTTGCGAATGGCGAACTCGAGCTGGAGGCCGGGCGAGTCGTGGGGGGAACATTGCCGCAACTGGGCCGTCCGACAAATTCTCGTGCCGTTAAGCCAAGTGGATTAAGACATACATAAAAGAAGTGAAAGCGAAACAGGGAGGACGCTAGTGTTCGCTCAAGTTTTTGCGCTGATTATTTTCGATGCGCTGATACTTTGCGCATCGCTTTATCTACTGGCAAAGCACGAGGCAGATTGCAGCTTTGCGAAGTGCGCGATGGTCGTGTCGCCAATCGTGGTTGCACCAGTCGTTATCGCCGGTGTGCTGTTTGAGCACTTGGCGCCACTGCTCGTTATGATCGCCGTGCCTTTGATCCTGGTGCCTTTCGCCATCTTCATGGTGACGAAGTTCTGCTGGGTGGGAGTATCGAAGGCGATTCTAGTCGTTGCCCTTTTCTATACCGGTCATCTTGCCCTTAACTTGGGCATCGCGGCAATGCGACGCGAATTCCAGAAGCCGGTCAAACGCATAGAACCCGAGAAGACAGCGGGCAAAGGCCCAGAAGAGACCAAATTGAATCCGTCACATTCTTCACAACCGCGGAAGCAAGCCGCCCCAGTCAAGCAAGTAGAATCATCGCGCACTCGCCTGCTGAATGAGGCCCGTGCCCGCATGGAAAACCGGCTTTCAGTTCACCGTCAGATCGCTGCACTTTGTGACATTGTTGCGAATGCCCAGGACGTAACCGTCACCTCAATTGTCTTGCACACAACTGTCGCACCATCCCGTGTGGATGGTCAACTGAGGTTTTACCTGAGCATCCCCTCAAAAGGGGAGCAAGCTGTAGTATGGGTGCTTGAAGCAACGAAGAATAATGCCGCGTTCCAGGAGCCATGGCGTGTTGCGGTTGAGTCTTTCGCGGCTGACACCTCGCCTGATGCCGACAGGCGAGCAAGAACAGCGGTGATCCTTTGCGATTTCAGAGACAAAGAGCGCTCTATGGAAACTACTACCTCAAAGGGCGGCTATTCTGAAGTCTTTGTCAAGACGCTGCAATCCGCAATTCTTGCACCGAGATCGGGCAGCTACCTGCTGCCGGCCAGGGAATTAATAGAGAAGCAGGCCAAAGCGTCGAGGATCACTACCGAGTCTGTGCTCGAGATAGGCATTCTGCAATCTCCTACCGACCAGAGCGGCGCAGCGATCAACACTTACTCGGTCAGGATGACCGGCAACGCCAAACGCTGTTCAAGCGTGGCTCAATTGGTGAAGGTCCTGGAGCAAGATCCCTTCACCCAGATTAGAGCCGTGAACATAAAGACTGATCCACGAACTCGTGAGATGGAGATTAGTATGGATGTCCAATTGCCGATATGGCGGGATACGAACAAGGCAGAAGCAATCCTGAAAAAGGACTAATTGCAGTTGGCGGTTCAGTGCACACGAGTGAAAGGTACAGAATATAGAAGGCATGCATGAACGCAGCTGCTGCAAAACTGAATCTGCATACACTGTGAGGGCAAAGAGGTTTGACACACGCTCATGTTCACTTGCAAGTCACCGAATCGCCGCGTAAGCTTGAAGCAGTTCATGTTAAAACCAGTCGGAGAGTGACCAGTGATCAGTAATCAGTTATCAGTTAGTAGGGTAGGGAAACTTGCAGCTACCAGTGTCCTGTTACTCGCCTGCCTTGTCGGTTGCGTGGGATTGCCGCATAAAGGCATTCGGATCGACAATCCTTATGCGGGTGTCAGTTGGAAACCAGAGAACCGCCAGAAAGCGGCGTTGCATGTGCACACGCAAGTAAGCGACGGCAGGATGTATCCCCACGAGGTGATCGATGCGTACCGTGACCTCGGATACAGCGTTCTGGCCATCACGGATCACAACAAGGTTACGTATCCATGGGCAGAGCTGAACGACCGCTATGGCGAGGGGTATGAGGACCGCGACCCACTCGTCCTGAAAATGCTCGATGTTCAGGGAAATGAACTGTCCTCGCATCATCACATGAACAGCTTCTGGTCCGATCATGAGGGGACCAAAACGGAGACGGCATCACTCGACGCCATTACCGCGAAGGGCGGTCAAGCGATACTCAATCATCCAGGACGCTACAAGAAGGACGTCGCGTGGTACACGAATCTCTTTACCAAATATGATCAGCTTCTTGGGGTTGAAGTATTCAACCAGGGCGATCGCTATCCTGATGACCGAAAGAAGTGGGATGCGATCCTCACGGCAATGATGCCGGATCGTCCTGTATGGGGATTTTCAAACGATGATATGCACACGCCTGAACATCTTGGGCGGAACTGGGATGTGTTGCTCGCCAATGATAATAACGAGAAAACGGTTCGCCAGGCACTAAAGCGGGGGACCTTCTATTTTGTCTATTCGCCCAAGGGGCATGACGGACAGCCGCCGCAGATCCTGTCTATCGACGTTTCCGAGCGCGCTGGAACCATTCGGATTAGCGCGGCCAACACGCGGATGATTGAGTGGATATCCGAAGGGCGTGTCGTCGGGCAGGGCGAGTTGTTGCAACTTGCCGACGTCGAGGAGCTTGGTTCTTATGTCCGGGCCATGCTTTACAGTTCAGTCGATGACTCCGTGGCGGGAACACAGCCATTCGGGATTCGCGGTCGCCGAGGTCGCGACGACGGATCATCAGAGGCTTCTGAATAGAGACAATATGTGTAGAAAACGGTTATTATTGATATTGGCTGCATCGTTTATAGCCGGTGCTGGCGCGGCAACAGATAGTATTCAGGAAAGAGCTCGCGAGATTCCTGTGGCCTATGATGTGGATGTTGTGGTCGTCGGGGGTGCGACGCGAGGTGTTGCTGCAGCCGTGGCTGCGAAGAACGCTGGTGCCAGTGTGTTCCTGTTGGCGAAAGAAACGTATCTAGGGGCCGATATGTGCGCAACCTATCGGCTTTGGCTAGATGAGAAACCGACCACGCCGCTGGCCGAGGCGCTGTATGTCAATGCCAACCCGACACCGATGCACATCAAACGCGTGCTAGATGAAGCCTTATTGGATGCTGGAGTTCCATTTCTTTATGGCAGTTATCCAACCGATGTCTTACGTGATAGCCGAGGGGCATTGGCGGGGATTGTGATGGCCAATCGGTCTGGTCGGCAGGCCGTTCGTGCCAAGGTCATCATTGATGCCACTGACCGAGCTACGGTGGCTAGGATTGCTGGTGCTGCGTTTTCTGAATACCCGCCTGGTGAGCAGGTGTTTAAACGGATTGTGGTTGGCGGGGAACCCAAGGATACGGCAATACGTTTGCCTATCGAGGTTACGATAAAGTCCGACAGCAGACGACATAGTGGACTGACAACGAACCGTGTTTATGAATATACAGAGACCGTCCAAATGAATGGTGATTCATGGGCAGACTTCGCTAGGGCAGAACAGGAAATACGCAACCGGACCTGGCAGGATGGTCAAGTGGATGCTGCTGAAACCATTTACCAAGTTCCACCTGATTCGCTGATGAGTGAAAAATCACAGACTGGGTCTTGGAGCGGGGTTGCCGATATTGAACTGGATGCGCTCAAGCCTGAACGTATGCGTGGCCTCTATGTTCTAGGCGGCTGCGCGGATGTATCGCGCGAAATAGCCGCGAAACTGATGCAGCCCGTCAACGGGATTGAGATGGGATCCATCGTTGGTCAAGCTGCAGCTATTGAAGCCAAAGACAGGCAAATCGGGATGATTTCAGATCTGGTCGTTAGTGCGCCCGCAGGGGGAAGGGACATTGGCGAGATTGGTGAGATGCTTAACGGCGTACGTTCCAGGCCAATGCTGGCATCTGCGAAGCACGTAAAGAGCCCTGCCCGAGCGGTCCCTGTACTTGGTGAATATGACGTTGTGGTTGTTGGCGGCGGAACGGCAGGTGCGCCAGCCGCGATCGCAGCAGCTCGTGCTGGTGCAAAGACGCTCGTGATTGAATATCTTGACGGTCTGGGCGGGGTCGGTACCTTCGGCCGGATCAACCGCTATTACCATGGTAACAAGGTTGGTTTTACGAAAGAGATTGATGCCGGAGCTGGCGGCAGCGGCTGGAACATCGAGAAGAAGATGGCGTGGTACCGCCGGGAGATTGTCAAGGCAGGCGGAGAAATCTGGTTCCAGTCGCTGGGCTGCGGCGCGATCACTAAAGACAAGCGTGTCACCGGTGTGGTTGTTGCGACTCCGCATGGCAGGGGCGCAGTTCTGGCCAATACGGTGATTGATGCGACCGGCAATTCCGTGATTCCAGCATGTGCGGGTATGCCTTGCCAGCAGATCGGTTCAGCGCACATCGCCGTGCAGGGGGCCGGACTGCCGACGTTTTCGCCGGGCGTCGGATACTTGAATGGCGACTGGACGTTTGTTGATGACGATGATGTCCTAGACATGTGGCGTGTATTTGTCGTTGGTAAACAGAAGTATAAGAACCGTTACACAAGCTATGATTTGGGGCAGTTACTCAACACCAGAGCACGTCGACGTATTATCGGTGACATCGTGATCACGCCAATGGATGTCATTAACGAGAGGACCTATCCTGACGTGATAACGGTGTCCAAGAGCAACTTCGATAACCACGGGTTTTCCAGTCATGACCTGTTCATGATCATTAGTCCTAGAAGTCGTGTCTGTAATCTTCCGTATCGCGCGCTGATGCCCAAAGGATACGATGGTATTCTTGTGACGGGGCTGGGACTGAGTGCACACGGCGATGCGATGCCTGTTCTGCGGATGCAGCCAGATGTTCAGAATCACGGCTATGCCGCCGGCTACGCGGCTGCGATGGCGGCAAAGGGCAACACCACTGTCCGCAAAATCGACGTCAAAGCACTTCAGCGCCATCTTGTCGAGAAAGGAATCATTTCTGAAGAAATGCTCACGATGAAAGATTCATATCCAATCAGCGATGACAGAATGAAAGCGGCTGTGGCTGAGATTGCGGTTGGCTATGAAGGCATCCCTATCATCCTTACTGATCCTAATCGTGCTATTCCGCTGCTCGAAAATGCATGGAAAGCAGCTAAAGACGAAGAGGAAAAATTGCGTTACGCCCACGTTCTCGGAATTCTGCACAATGGTACGGGTGTTGAAACGTTAATCAACAAACTGTCGGATGCTGAATGGGACAAGGGGTGGAGTTTCCGTGGCATGGGGCAGTATGGCCGTACAACAAGCCCGATCGATAATCTGGTCATCGCATTGGGTCGTACCGGTGATAAGCGAGGGCTGGACGTCATCCTTCGGATGCTGGGCATGCTCACGAACAAGAGCGCGTTCTCACATCAGCGTGCCGTGGCAATGGCCTGTGAAAACCTTGCCGATGAACGGGCAGCCAAGCCTTTGCATGATCTGCTGATGCAGGAAGGGATGATGGGCTACGCTTATACGAATATTGACAAGGCAATTAAGGCAGAGCCGCCGAATCCCGGTGATGTCTCGACAAGACGCCAATCGCTGCCCGAGCTGGTTCTTGCCCGCGCACTTTACCGCTGCGGGGATTACAACGGGCTGGGCGAGCAGATTCTTAAACAATACGCAAACGATCTGCGGGGGCACTACGCGACCCATGCAAAATCAATTCTGACGGAAGGTGAATGCCGCTAAGGCCAGCGACCTCGACATATCATAGTGATTCGTCGTCGAAGCATTCCTCCGCGTTCACCGCTCTCGGCCACCAGAAGAGAGAAAGAGGAAATACTGTGTAAAATAGGTGAAGATTAATATTGAAGGGTCGGTCCATATCCGGATTAGGATGAGACAGGATTAAGAGAGAGAACAACTTACAAATTTAACCACAGAGCTGCCTTGCGCCCAAACGTCACACGGGAGTGTTTCGTAGTCGTGTAAGTACTTGTTTATTAGATTATTAATAATAA
>CAZRCN010000139.1:0-6553 GCA_964598575.1 uncultured Victivallales bacterium
CATGTGCCACGAAATGACTAAAACGAACCCACAGATTCTGCGGAAGAGCCATTTTCCTGATGGGCATGAAGCTCAGATTGTGTGTCCCCCTTTTTTTTATCTAAATTTTTGAATGCCATTTTTCACACCTTTTTCGCCCTGCCAAATCCAAAGCGGCGAATAATTGCCGCACTCCACACAACTCCCCTGCTTTGGCTCCGCACGGCATGTTGCCAGGTACTACTTTCCGCCTGAACTCACGACATGCTTCTCGCACACCATGCGGAAGTGATAGCCATAGATCGCGAGAATGATTGCTTCGGGAAAAAGCCGCGGACAACGAAACTGCGTCCAGAGCAAAAGCCGCCAGTACTGGTAGCGCTCCTTGCCAACAATCCCGAGCCGATAGAACGAGCGCACCATGCCCAATATCTGGGAAAACCGCAGATGTCTCCGCCTTCGCGGAGGTCGGTATTCACGTAGAAAGGTCTTTACCCGTGCATAATAGTGCTTCGGTGCATAGATATGCAGAAGAATACTATGGTAGCCATCTTGTAATGCATCCATACCCATGCTTGGCATGATGTTGGTCGTGCCGTCCACGTTGTCGCCCGACGATTCGCCAAGAATTCGGCCTGCTTCTTTCATGCGTCTAAAAAGTTGCGTGCCTGGGGGGGCTTGCAGCAGCCCCACCATGGCGGTCACGATCCCAGTCTGCTGGATGAAATCGATTTGTCGCTGGAAAATGGATGGACCATCGTGATCAAAGCCCACAATGAATCCAGCCTGAACCTGGAGACCTGCCCGCTGCATCCGCCGTACATCTGCCGCAAGATCACGGTTCTGGTTCTGCGCCTTACTGCATTCGGCGAGGCACTTGTCATCCGGTGTCTCGATACCGATGAACACACGGTTGAAACCTGCCTCGACCATCATGTCCATGAGTACGGCATCATCCGCCAGATTGATGGAAGCCTCGGTAAAGAACATATTCCCGTTTTTGCCACGACGCCACGCCATCAACGCAGGCAGAAGTTCCTGCTTGAGAAACGTTTTTTTGCCGATGAAGTTGTCATCCACAAAAAAAACATCGCCACGCCATCCGAGCGCATACAGATCATCGAGTTCAGCAATAATCTGTTGCGATGACTTTATCCGTGATGTGTGACCAAACAATGCGGTGACATTGCAAAAGTCGCAATTAAAAGGGCAACCTCGCGAGAACTGGATACCCATGCTCCCGTATCGTTTTATGTCGAGCAGTTCCCACATCGGTCGGGGACTCTCCTCTATATCCGGAAACCCTTTGGCCATATAGAAGCGCTTTGCACAACCGTTCGCCAGATCCGCAAGAAAGTTCGGGAGCGTCGCCTCCGCCTCATTCAACACAAAATGGTCGATATCCGCAAATTGCTCATGTTCGCTTTGAAATAACGGACCGCCTGCCACGATCGGCACTCCCGCAGCCTTGCAACGTGCAACCAGACGATGGACAGCACTGCGTTGAACCGTCATCGCACTGATGAATACATAGTCGGCCCAATCCAGATCGGCATCCTCCAGATTTCGCACGTTGATATCCACAAGACGCTTAGACCAGTCAACAGGCAACATGGCTGCAACAGTAAGTAAACCGAGTGGTGGCAAAGAGGCTTTTTTGCCTACGAATGCCAAGGCATGCTTGAAACTCCAGAATGTGTCTGGAAACTCTGGATATAATAGTAGAATTTTCATTTGGATCTTTTCACTGCCATTTCTGTATCTCTTCTGTTTTGTGCGCTTGCCTGTCAAGTACGCCCGAACGCCGCACACTGCCTTTGCACCTACTCACACACTAGTGCAGTCTTTGCGCCCACACTATGGGGTCTTTCCCCTATACGCACGGCACGTACTGCCGCTTTGATCGCTGGAATCAATGGGGGCACCACACTCAAGGTTCGAATCCCCATTTGCAGGAGACGAGAAATATGTGCGGCACGCCCGCCCAACTCTCCACATACGGCTGCAGGCAATTGGGGTGCATCGTCGCGGGCAATCTGGAGCAGTCGAAAAATGGTATCATCGGAATCATTGAAATATTGTTCCACTGTGACATTTTCCCGATCGGCGGCAAATGTGTATTGCGTCAAGTCATTCGTGCCAAAACTAACAAAATCAACATGTGGCGCGATGGTCGCGACCGAGAGTGCAGACGCAGGCGTTTCAATCATTGCCCCCAGAAGCGGCGGAGCCCCCTTCCCTCGTTCTGCCACCAGCCGGTCGAGCATCTCGCGCACTTGGATCACATCTTGCGGCAGGGTCACCATCGGAACCAGGATCGAAACTTGAAATGCATCGGACAGCAGCAGAATTGCACGCAATTGCGTCTCCAACAACATGGGATATGCCAATTGCATCCGCACCCCCCGGCAACCAAGCGAAGGATTGATTTCAGGTAAGGTGCCAAGAAAAGGTAACGGCTTGTCCGCACCAATATCCAACAGCCGTACGCAAACAGGTTTTGCCCCCATCGGCGCAAGGGTATGACGCATATCTTCAAGCAGATCCTCCACGTTTGGCTTGGTGGTTCGTCCGAGATAAGCTTGCTCGGTGCGATACAAGCCGATGCCATCCGCCCCGTTGGCCACAGCCCGTTCGGTGTCCTCCCGATTGCCAACATTCGCAAGCACAGCGATGTTTGTGCCATCCTGTGTAATGGCGGGCTTGCGCGCTCGCTCCTGGGCAACCAAAAAGGCATTATGACGATCTTCCAAATGAGCCTGAAACCGGGTTCGGCGGGGTTTGCGAGGGCGAATGACAACCTCGCCTTTGTCTGCATCTACAAGAACACGGACATTGTCAGGCACGTTATTCAGGATTTCGTGAATTCCCGTGATACAGGGGATGCCCATGGCACGCGTAAACAATACCGCATGCGACATGGCACGCCCATGTTCCAGTAGCACGGCAGCCGTGGCACGTTGCGCGAGGAAAACGGTCTCCGATGGTAGGAGCAAGTGCGCTACGAGAACACTCCCATGCGGAAGCCCATCCAGTGGGGCTCCTACAACTCCATCCAGGGCATTGGAGAGCCGATTGGATATGTCGCGCATATCGACACCCTTGTGTTGTGCCGTCTGCGACTCCATCTGCAAAAATCGCTTCTCCCACCGCAGAAATACTGCCTTGACCGCGCTACTGGCATTCACCAGGTTCTCTTGAATCTCCGCCTGCAATTCATCTTTCAGGTCGGGATCGTTCAGCATCAATTGATGTGCCTCGAACACTGCTGCCAAACTGGTATCCATCTTCTGCTCTACCCGCGCGGCCAGATTCAACAAATCACTGGTAATTTTTGCTGTGGAACTTTCAAGATTCCCGATCTCTTGCGCAACATCCTGCACCTGTATGGGAACCGGCACATTCTGCACGGGAAATACATTACGATGCAGAAACGTGATACCTTCCGCCAACCCCGGCGAAATACCCCGCCCATGTACAATGTAAGTTTCTCCCCGATTTGACATCAAAGCCTCCCGTTTGCATCTCGCGCACCGCGAAGCACTAGACTATGCCATGCAGCGAAGACGAGCTATGGGGTATATCCCTACCAGCCAGCCTGCAACTTCATCGATTCCCACTCTTACCCGACCCACTTAAACGCCACCCTTACCCGGACACCCTTACCCGACGCGCTTAAACGACGCGCCCAATCCGTTGAAAGTGAAGTCGATTAAGGGTATCCGAGAAAGGGTGGCGGTTAAGGTATGCGAGTAAGTGTAATAAGTTTCACTCATGCATCATCCGGGCGTGCCCGGGGCCGGGCTCTAGTTTCCTTAGTGCATCAGAACCGCCAATTGACAAAGACCATGCCGGGAGCAAGTTCATTCGGTAAACCGGTAAACCATTCATTCCGTGGGATCAGGTTTATCAGGCCGATTTGCACACCGGTCTCCACTGTCTCCGCGTAGTTGACCAAGCCGAGCTGCAGACCGGTAAGCCGCGCTGCATAATTGACAGTGCCAGTCTGTAATCCCTTCATTTGCCCCGCGGTGTAATTCACGATTCCGCCCTGCCATCCCAGGAAGTCGCCCTTCGTGTAGTTGATCGGTGCCCACTGGATGCCCTTATAGTCATCGGCATAGTTGAGAACCAATGCCCAGCTCAACCCGGCACTTTGCGCCGTCGAACCATTTACGACGCCAAATGCCAGAGCGGTCTGTGGGTTTTCTCCCCATAAACTCAGGCTCAATCCCTCTATCCGCTCTGTCCGATCATGTATCGCAATCTCGGGGGTAATGCTCACCTGTAAAGGCTTGCCCGCTGCCATAGCTCCCGTTGCGATCGTGATACCTGTAAATATAATCATCAATCTTTTCATAATGCTCTTCTTCTTTCTTTGGTTGTGTTCCGTTTATTTTTCTGTCGTTGCATCATCCTGCATGCTTGCGCCCGCTTTTTCCAAGGTCTCCCCGGTCTTCTGGACGGCCTTATCTGTCATTTGCTTGGTTTTTGCGACCGTCGTCTTGGCGGCATCTGCGGTTTTGTCCGCAACCGCAGCACCCGCATCGACCGTTTTCTCTGCGGCTGTATCCAGCGCAGCACCCGTGCGTTCCCCGATACCCTCTGCCGTTTCACCCTCTGAGTCTGATTTGGGGGCACAGCCGATCATCGCGACTGCACTCGCCAATGACACTGCACTGAGAACCACCATACGTTTATTCATTATCACAACATTCCTCCTTCGTTTTGTGTTGCACACTTAACCTTTTCCGGCACTGATACGCAGTACCAGCTCCTTAATCTACACATACAATAATGGCACGACAGTTTTCGTTCTATGGGGACTAACCCTACTGCAAATTCGAGAAAATACGCGCGTATTGTGCCAGACCATTGCGAGCCCTCAGGCCTGACGCCGGACGCTCTATCCGCTACCCACGGGCGAGCCCACTTTCGGCGAAAGAGGGCTACTGAAATCTACTTTCCTATCGTGGCCATCTATGGTAAAGTACCGCCGTTTTTGCAATGAAAGGATGTTTCAGATGGCCCGCTATTTCAATACCACCGGCCCCTGCATGCCCCACATGCACTACATGCTGCCGCCTGCTGACCGGCTGATCGGTGCCAGCCTGGACCGCTATATCCGTGACCAACTCTACTGGGTGCTGCATGCCCCACGCCAGACAGGCAAGACCACTTTCCTCCAAAGTTGGATGCGCGAGATCAACAGCGGCTCCGAGGCCCTCGCCTGCTATGTCAGCGTGGAACGCTGCCAGGGAGAGCCGGAGGCAGAAATCGCTATCCCCGCAATCTGCGGTGCCATTCGCGAGTCTGCACACGATTTCAAGGTGCCGATACCTGCGGCTAGCGAGGTCCTGCCGCAAAGCATGTTGTCGGCACTGATGAAGAACTGGGCTGAACAGACGGCACCCAAGCCGCTCATTGTCCTCTTCGATGAAGTGGACGTATTGGAAGGCCCAGCCATGATCTCTTTCCTGCGCCAGTTGCGCGGCGGGTTCGCCAGTCGCGGCGTCGGCAAATTCCCGGTATCCATCGCCTTGGTCGGCATGCGCGATCTGCGTGATTACCTCGCCCACAGCAAGGACGGTATCCCCCTCAACCCCGGTAGCCCGTTCAATATCAAGGAAGACTCGATAACCATCAGTAACTTCTCCCAGCCGGACATCGCCGCACTCACAGCACAGCACACTGATGAGATCGGACAGGCGTTCGGCGAAGACGCGCTGGAGCGCATCTGGCATTACACATCTGGACAGCCTTGGTTGGTCAACGCGCTGGCCAAGAAATGCGTACTGGAAACAGCACCGACAGAAAAGGTTGACACCATCACTGCTGCCCACGTGGACGCGGCCAAGGAACTGCTGATCAAATCGCGCGCCACGCATATCGACTCGCTCGGGGAGCGATTGAAGGATGACCGAGTGCGCAAAGTCATCCAGCCGATGATTATAGGACAAGCCGATGCCGCCCTCGGTCGCGCCGACCGCGACGTGGAATTCTGCCTCGATCTAGGACTGATCGACTGGCAGGGCTCCCTTGTGATTTCCAACGCTATCTACCGCGAGGTGATTGCCCTATACCTCAGCCAGAACTTCCAGGACAATATTCCCGAACCCGAATTTCGCTGGAAACGCGATGACGGCGGGATTGATATGGATGCCCTGATGGCCGCATTCCAGAAGTTCTGGCGGCGGCATGCCGAGATGTGGGAGGAAAAATCCGACTATACCGAGGCATTCCCGCATCTGCTGCTCATGGCTTTTCTTCAGCGCATCGTCAATGGCGGCGGCAACATCGAACGCGAATATGCCGCCGGACGCGGACGTGTCGATCTGATGATCGATTTTTGCGGACGGCGCAATATCATCGAGATCAAGCTCGTCCACCCTGCCGATGGACGCGACACCACCCTGGATGAGGGGCTCGAGCAGATTGCCCGCTACGACGACAAAATCGGTGCCGACAGCCTGCACCTGGTAATCTTTGACCGCCGTCCCGAATACCGCGCCAAACCATGGGAAGAACGCCTCGCCAACGAAGCGCACACTACCGCCGCCGGCAAGCCTGTCAC
>CAZRCN010000140.1:0-6491 GCA_964598575.1 uncultured Victivallales bacterium
CTGCGCAATAAGCATGTTCCGGTGCTGCATATAGATACCTCCTTGACGTGATGTGTTGTTTTACATGCTGCCACGGCATCCCGCATATAGCAAGATGGATCAAGAGACCGACATGCACGCATTGTGTTAAAACAGGTTTTGACAGCTTTCGGGGGAGGGAATACCTTGCGAGCGTCTATTATTTCGACGGACAGGTGAAGGGCAGACGGAAATTCGTGTAAATCGGATACGGTCGCGCCGCTGTAACCGGCTACAAGTCTTCGGATACCACTGGAGAGTAATCTCTGGGAAGGTGAAGATACGGGTTGATGCCGGAAGTCAGAATACGTATGCCAATCACCGCCAGACTGGTAGGACAGTCAACCCTTCGCGTAAAAGGGGTATACGGCTCTTGATGACAGCAAATGTGCTGTTTTTCATTGGCGATATCTTTCTGTAACCTGAGGCGGTTGCGTTCTGTTTCTATGCAGGCTGGCTTACGTCGGCCAACAGCCAAAGAGGCAGGAGAAGAGAGATGAGTAAGTTGACAGGGGCAATTGGTCTGGTTACAGCAGCGTGCGCATTACACGTAACAGGTTCAGAGCTTCAGGAATTACCCAATATGGTGGTGACACCCAGCGGTGATGAGATGGAAGTTCTGGATATTGGCCATTCCGTAACAGTGATTACAGCAGCGGAAATCGAGGCGGCAGGTTGGCGTACGTTGCCGGATGCCTTACGAACGGTACCCGGCATGTACTTGGCACAAAATGGAGCACCGGGGTCGACGGTATCGTTGTCGGTTCGTGGGAGCCGATCATCCCAAGTGCTGGTGCTGGTAGACGGTGTGCGGCTGAATGATCCATCCGGGCCGACGCGAGAGGCAGAGATTCAGTCGATTGCTTTGGCAAACGTCGAGCGGATTGAAATTGTACGGGGCCCCCTTTCCGGCTTATACGGTTCAGATGCAACGGCGGGTGTGATTCATGTGATAACCAAGCGAGGCGAGGCAGGCTTGGCCGGTAGTGTTTTCACAGAGGTGGGTTCATATCAAACCTACCGCGTTGGTGGCCGATTGGTAAGCGGAAATGACACCACCCAGGTTGCCGTAGATGCGGTTTATCTACATAGCGATGGTTTTTCCTCGGCCAATCGTCGATTGCCCGGCAATTCAGAAGATGACGGTGTGGATAAGTGGAATATCCATGTGGCAGCCGATCACCAATTGCGTGAAAACATCCATCTGGCAGCCACACTCCAGTATATTGATACGGAAGCAGAGTACGACGATGGCTCAGGTCCGTATGCAGACGCGGACAATCTCGCTGATCTTGAGCAATTTACGGCCAGTGTCGGAGCTCGTCTCGGTACAGCGGATGACAACTGGCAACAGGAAATGCGGTTAGAGTATTCACGCTTTGATCGTTCGTTTGAGGATTCCTTTGGTCAAACGGAATTTGATGGAGAGCACCTGGATGCTGATTGGCGGCATACGCTCTTACTGGGTCGGTTTCATCGTGTGAACGTAGGCATGAATGCGTATCAGGAAAAGGCGCGATCAGACGGCGATACGATCGGTGATGCAAACAATGTGGGCGTATATGCGCAAGATCATTTTATGTATGATCGCTTTGCCCTACTGTCCGGTATGCGGTATGATGCACACGATGAATTTGGTGGTGAGGCAACATGGCGGATTGCACCGTCTTATCGGTTGGCAACTTCTTCGACTCGGGTAAAGGCGTCGGTCGGGACCGGCTTCAAAGCACCTTCTCTTTTCCAGCTCTACGCGCCAGCAACGGCCTTCGGCCCTGTTGGCAATGCTGACCTGGATCCGGAGCGCTCCCTGGGATGGGATGCGGGCGTAGAACAGTCGCTATTCGGTGGAAAAGTGCTTGTGGAAGTAACCTATTTCGGTGGCCGCGTGAAGGATCAGATTGACTTTGTCATGGGGTACGAAAATGCAAGCCGGGTAGAAACAGACGGCGTGGAAGTGTTGGGGCGATTTTCCCCCGTGGAAAAGCTGGAGTTGACAGCATCCTACACGTACACGAGAGCAGAAAACGAGAGCACCGGTACGCGCTTAATTCGTATTCCCGAAGATAGTGCATCCTTGCGTGCTGATTGGCGACCAACCGGAACCGTTGATCTGAGTAGTACGGTCCGATATGTGGGTGCATTTGATGATCGTTATTTTGATATGCAAATGTTTTCTACGGTCGATACCCGCGTGGATTCCTCCGTGGTTGTAGATCTGGCAGGAAGCGTCGACGTTTCGGATCGTATCGAGATTTTTGGCCGGATAGAAAATCTTTTCGACGAAAAGTATGAAGAGATTGCGGGATATGGCACGGCAGGTGTTTCCGGGTATGGCGGAGTCCGGGTACAATTGTAAACGGAGCTGGAAACAGGGAAAGAGAAGGCCGCGCAATGCACGGCCTTCTCTTTGTAGCAATGTGGGGTAAAGATATGTTTCGGCGGAGCGCCTGGAAACGGAAGGGCCACCACACTTTACCGATATGGATATTGGCTGGTTCGGCCCACCGAATAACCTGCATTTTGCTCCCTGATCGGATGGTGTGGATATAAGCGGGACAAGGCCTTTGCCGACATGCATTGTACGACCAGCGGTATGGGTTCTGATCCAGGATGGGGCCTTCTGCGTATCGGCAAGCAAAAGGCCACGCAGCGTTGTCGCCACGTGGCCTGTAGGCCACCTACTGGTTGCGTCGGTGGTTGGTTACGGGGTCGGTGCTGCTGTCAGCACCGGATCGGTAACGATCGTGCCACTGAACTGGCCTGGATCCGGCGTGGCGGTGCCCCACCAGTTGTTTTGGGCGCACAGTGTGCCGCCGCCAATATAGCTGGCATCAAAGCCGGCATTGCCGAAAATGGCATTGTTCCCGCTAAAGGTCAGATCCGAAAGCAGGGAAAGGTCATCTACATGCAGCCCGACCTGATTGCCCGTGAGCGTGTTTTCGGTGCCCCTGATACCTGCGTTCTCACTGAACAATACAAGAGAAAGGCCATTGCCCGTATTGTCGTTGGCTGTTACCTGATCGATTTCACCACGCGTAGAGCCGATGGGGGATAAAAACTGGTTATCGCTTAACACGTGGATTCCGCTGCCCGCATTGTTGTTGGCAGTGATATCATACAGGGCGAAATCAATGTTTCCCATATCGCTGATCTGCCTGATGTCGATGCCGGTGCCCATTCTACCGTCTGCATCCTGATTGTCGGATGCATCTACGCCCGCGATCAAGGCCATCGAATCATCAATGGCAAATGTGTTGGCAGCAATGCCGCCCTGGCCGTTTCCTGTTGCTGTAGCGGGCCCCATGGTGATCGGTAGCGCGATCGGTTCCGGTTCGGATGCTTCTAGCGGTTCTTTCGTGGCCGCCCTTGCGGTTACACCCAGCCCAAAACCGGGTAGCATGCGTCCGTCGTCAAACAACGGGTCGGATGATCCGATATAGGTGCTGGCATCCCCTAAACTGGATATGTCTACGTCAACACCCAGATTGCCGTTTTCATTGGCTTGGAAATCCAGGAAGAAGCCCAGTGCCTGCTCATCACCCAAAATACTGGATTGGATGCCGTCCTGTTGGTTCTGGCTGGCGATGACTTGACCGTAGGGTTCGCCGGGCATTACGATGGGCGGATCCAGTTCCAGTTCCTGGTTCGCGATCGCTGCCAGGTTACGCAGCGGATCGGTGGATGCAACCACGCCAATGGCAATCTCGCCCGCTGCTTCCAGTTGGATGCCATTCTGTTGGTTCTGGCTGGCGTTGGCGTCAAGCACCACACTGGCCGCAAGGAAATCCCCCTCGCTCCGAACGGACATGCCGTCGCCGGCATTGCCGATTGCTTCGGCGCGATAGAGCAGGCTGGCGGCAGTGCCCGTATCGCTCACGGAGCGAAGCCCGATCCCGTAGTCGCCGCGGTTGTTGTTGGCTTCTATGCCTAGCCCACCGGCAAGTGCCAGGCTGTCACCCTCTGCGCGGATGTTCAGTCCATATCCTCCTTCCCGCAGGGGGGCCACGTCTGTGTCGGACAACGGCATTGTACTGCCGTTGTCATTGAATTGAGACGGACCCGTTGCGGGCATTTCAAACGCCGGCAATCCGAGGTCCAAGCCGAGTTCGGCCAGCAAGGAGTCTCCTAGTTGTGCCAGTTCCATGGTGGACTGGCCGGATGCAACCAGGCCAATGGCTACCTCGGGACTATCCACATCCAGATTGGCGCCCCCCATCCCGTTCCCATTGGCCTGGGTGTCGAACAAGGCGATCGCGCCGAGAAAATCGCCGCTTGCCGAGAGGTCGAGCCCCAGCCATTCGTTCTGATTGGCCTGAATGGGGCCGGATGCACGCAGGATGCTTTCAAGTTCCGGCGAGGACGGGCCAACGTCGCTGATCAGATCTGCCAGGGACTGCGGCATGCCTCCCACAATGAGCCCGGTGCCATGCATGGCCTCTACGCGGGCGCTTACACCCACGTCGTTGCCGCTGGCCTGGATGTCGCCCATGCTCAGGAGGGCCAGGTCTGATGCTTGAAGGTACACACCCATGCCTGCCCCCGGTATGCCTGAGGCCTGCAAGTCATCTACCACGGCAATGGCCGTGCTATACCCGAATGCATCCAGTGCCAGGCCTGCTCCTCGTATTTTCCCGGATGAGGAGATGTCACCATCGGGAAGGATCATCAGGTCGGATGCAAACGAGTTGTTATACGCCTCGACGAAGTAGGTGCTGCTCGGGGGGCTATACAGAGGGGCGGTGTCAGCGCCAGGGATTATACTGCCACCATATCCCGAAATGGTGGCGCCGCTTCGTGTGAAGTCTCGGAAGGTGTTGTTGATGAGAGATACGCGTAGGTCTCCTTCCCCCATGATCCGGACGCCATCCGAGACGTCGCTGAAACGGTTGTCGGCAATGACGATATTCTCGGCCGATGTTGCGCCGATGCCGGTTCCGTAGCTGTAGGTCGGTTCGCCGGTTCCGCCGATCGTCCGGAATTCGGGTTCCGCAGTATGACGAATGTCGAACCCTTGCACGGTCGTGTTGTCTGTCATCTCCACGGTCGGTGCCTCTGGATTCAGGCTCCCATCAAGGATCGGGTGCGTGCCGCTGCCGTAGGCCTGCCCGCCAAATGCCAGGATGGGGGCGCCGCTGCCGCGCAGGATGACGTTCTCCGTGAGAACGACATTTTCCTAGTAGGCACCATCGATCTCATGCACGAATACCATGCTGCGGGGATCGTCGACGCCTCCTTGCACGGTGGCCTTCGGCTGCTCGTACGTGCCGGGGTTGGCGTCATCCCCGCTTTCACCATCGACAAAGGTGACGTCGGTTGCCACAACCTCGGTGCCTTCCCCGGTTGGCTTGGCAATGGCCTCGCTGGCCGTTGTGGTCGTGGTCGTTGCCTTTTCCTCCTGCTCTTCCGGTTCGGTGAGGGATGCCCGGATCTGCGGGTCGCGCTTGACCAGATCCGTCATACGCCAGGTGATATCCTCCGTGGTGCCGGCAGTCCAGCGTTCGGTTGCACCGGCAAATGGATTGCGTCCCTGTGCCAGATTTGCCAGATCAAATGGAAGCGTCATATACGCGGCCAGGGAGAAATGCCCGCCATTGAGGGCATCATCGGATAGATAGACGGCATCTACGAAAAACGAGGGCCGCACATGGATTTCGAGTCGTCCCCGGAAGGATTCGATATCCGACACGCCGGAACGCCCATAGTAGCTGACGGCCCCTGCAAAGGGCTTGATGCGGACGTAGTTCTCGATGGCAGGCAGCGGAAGCTCCGTCCCGATCTCGGCATCCCAGCCCCAGAAGGCGATTTCGTGTTGCTCGAAAAAGCGGGTGGTGGAGGTGGTGGTGGTGTTTACACGTGTGACGGTCGAATCGGTGTAGGGTTGGAATACCGAATTGCCGGAGGCATAGGGATCGTCGTATTCGGTTATGTCGTATCGGGCGGCAGCCATCTCCGTGACTTCCTCGGTGACTTCGAATTCGCTGACTTTCTTTTTGGTGTCGGTGGGCACGTAGACGTTGGCACGCATATCAAGATATTTGCTCAGGTATTCGATTCCCGCGCCAAACTGATGAAAGCGTGCGCCATAGGTCGTGTCGCGATAATCGTAGAAGATGTTGCCACCCAGAATGGCTTGGCGGTCCCGTAAGAGGTGGCGGTACCCCACGCCGAGGTTGACTTCGGTGGCATCATTGTCGGTGCCGCTGGTACGGGGATTGATGAATAGCAGTCCGTCTTCGGTCATCATCAGGGGAATCAGGAGATCACCGGTTCCTTCCCAGTAATCTTCCGCATAGAGTGTGCCCAGGGTGAGGGCACTTGGCGGAAGGGGTGCTGCCGTCTCTGTGGCCTCCTGGGCCATGCCGAGAACGGGAGCAAAGAAAAAGGACAAGACAATTGTGTGCAATCATGCAAGAAATTTTTTCGGGTCTTCCGCAGAATCTGTGGGTAGGATATGCCATAGCTGATCGCGGGAA
>CAZRCN010000141.1:0-6490 GCA_964598575.1 uncultured Victivallales bacterium
TACAGACTAGCCCCGGCCCCGGGGTGCCCCGGATGATGCATGGAGAAACTTCGGGAGCGTTGAGAGCAGAGAGATATGCGTGTACGAGTATGTGTACGAGTACGAGGTGGCATTGGGAGAAATCCATACTCGTACACGTACTCGTACACACGAATCTCTTATGGCAAATTGTTAGGAAAACAGGGAAGTTACAGGGCAACCCAATGAACAAAAAACTACCGGTCGACATTGTCTTTCATCCCGCGTGGTGGCATGCCCACACGGGGATTACGTTTGATGAGGATTTCTTCTATCATCCGAAAAAGCGCGTGGAGAGCGAGCGTCGCATGGAGCAGGTGCTTTATGACCGCTTCGGGCAATACGGGCTGGGAGAGCATCGTCATGACGACTTGCCGGTGATAGGCCCGGTGCATAATGCCGCCGGCTACCTGATTTCAGAGATGCTCGGTTGCGAGCTCCGCTACCATGCGGACGCCCCGCCGGACGTCTTGCCGGCAGAACGCGACTCCCTTGAATTCGACCCAGACGCCCCTTTTCAAAGCCGTGCATTCAGGCGATTCACACGGCTCTGCGACGCCTTGAAAAAGCAATACGGCTTTCTGACCGGTGACGTCAACTGGTCGGGCGTATTGAACCTGGCACTCGATTTACGCGGCCAGAACCTGTTCCTGGATATGCTCGATGATCCGGATGCCGTTCGGGCGGGATTTGCGCGAATTGGCGAGGTGATCACGCGCTTTGCCAGTGGCGTCCAGGCAGAAACAGAAACCAGCTCGATCTCCGTCAACCGGGTTGTACGGTACTTCGACCAGCCGGTCTGGTTGCATTCCGAGTGCTCGAATACGATGATTTCGTCCAAAGACTATGAACAGTTTATTATGCCGATCGACGCCGCGTGGAGCCGCGAGCAGCGACCGTTCGGCATTCATCACTGTGGCAACGATCCCCACCGGTTCGCTGCCTGTTATGCCAAGCTGCCGCACCTCGATTTTCTCGATGTCGGCTGGGGCGGCGACGTGAAGGTCATCCGCGACCTCCTACCGGACACCTTTCTGAACATCCGGCTCGACCCAGTGCAGTTGAACAGATACTCCCCGGACGAAATCCGCGCGATCATCACCCGCCTGGTCGCCGACTCTGCCAACCCTGAACAAACCGGTGTGTGCTGCATCAACCTGGACGATCAGATCCAGGACGCGCAAGTCGCCGCCATCTTTGAAACTGTAAAGGAACTACGAAATGAAACCTGACCAGATCGACATCCCGAACCCCGACATCCCAGCCATCAACCGCGAGTACGCGGCCCAGCATGTGCAGCGCCGCAACATGGCCGGTTTCCGCGCGCCGAAAATTGACACGGTACGCGTGGGGGTGATCGGCTTACGTCGCGGTGCCAACCATCTCAAGGCCCTGGTGCAGCTCGACGGCGTGGAGATTCGCGCGATCTGCGACAAGCGTCCGGAAATTGTCGAGCAGGCCATGGTCTGGTTCGAGGGCACGGATCACAAACCGGAAATCTACAGTGATGGCACCGATGACTGGAAGAGACTCTGCGAACAGAAGGATCTGGATCTGATCTTCGTCTGCACCCCGATTCCACTGCACGCACAAATGTCGATCTATGCCATGCGGCAGGGCAAGCATGTCTGCAGCGAGGTCGCAGCCGCCTGGACCATGGACGCCTGCTGGGAGCTCGTGAAAACGGCCGAGGAGACGCAGAAGCATTTCATGATGCTGGAGAATTATTCGTACATGGATTTCCACCTGGTAACCATCAACATGGCCTACCAGGGGTTCTTCGGTGAGGTCGTGCATGCGGAAGGTGCCTACAACACCAGCAAGGAGGGCAACTGTTTTCGCAAGCCACCCCATGGCTACAGCGACATGTGGTGGCTGCGCGAGTTCGGCAAGCGGCGCGGCATCATCTACCCGACGCATGGCCTGGGGCCGATCGCCACGTGCATGGATATCAATCGGGGTGATCGCATGGATTACCTGGTTTATGTGGAAGGCAATGATTTCACCTTCGGCCCCCGGGCGAGGGAACTGGCGAAGCAGGATCCTGCCTATTACGGGGAATTTGCCGATTGCCCCTACCGCGGCAACATGGGTGTGGCGCTAATTCGCACAGTCAAGGGCAAGACGATGATGCTGCAGCACGATCCCTACACCCCGACGCCCCATAATCTGATTCACGGCATTTTCGGGACACAAGGCGCCGCCTTATTAGATCCAGACCCACCGCGTTTCTCCAAGGGCGATCACCGTTGGTACCGGCAGCAAGGTAACGGCGAAGAGCAATATGCCCAACTCTACGAACAGTACCGACCGGAGATCTACAAGCTGACCGGCCATGCCTCGCGGGGGCATGGCCATGGCGGCTCCGACCTGCGAATGGACTGGCATATCATCGACTGCCTGCGCAATGGCCTACCCATGCCACAGGATGTCTACGATGCCGCCGCCTGGAGCGCCATTGTGCCGTTGACCAGTTGGTCAGCCTTGAACCGCTCCAACTCGATCGATATCCCCGACTTCACCTGCGGCGCCTGGCAGACCAACCCGCGCCATATGGACATCAACCTCAAGAATGGTGGCGGCAATACGAAAATTCTGCCACCAGCCAAGGCGGCCTTGGCGTTTGATGATCACCTCGCCAAGCAGTGGGCGCGGGATCACGAGCTGAAAGGGTAAAGCCCGAGCAGAACCGACCATCCGAATTACGCTTTCACGCTGTGATGATCTCAAGAATCTCATGGATATGTACCGAAGGCACTTGCACCGTCAGGCAACCATGGTCGTATGTCCATTCAGGAACACGGTCGTCGGGTTGCAGCTTGACCGCTTGAGGTGGTTTGCTCAGCCTTATTCTGACCTCGAGCGGCCCAACGGCGGGGATTTCGTCAAAGGTAAAGCACGTCGAGTGATGCGGGCCTCCGGTATTTACCAAATGAACCATCAGGGCATCCTGCTTTTTCATTAACGACACCGCAACTTGGTGTGATCCGGTTACGGCGACCATCGGCTCCGGCATCAGGTGGCGGACCATGCTTTGAAGAAAGTCTCTGGCGACCGTCGTTCTGGCAGCGCCGTAGCGCTCACCCATATTCATGGGAATCGCCGCCATCTGCCCTTTCCCATATTTGGAAACAATAGCAGCGGGGATGCACGGATTCCTGGCCTCGTTGCGCCCGTAGAACCAGGCATGGACCTTGGCTCCGCGCTTTGGCTTCACCTCCTGAACGTCAGTGAATGTTCCGCCCATACGGTCCCCGACTTCAACAAAGAGTTCGCGCTCTGCCGGTTTGCCTTGCAGATCAATCTTTAAAGCTTCCTTGAACATACGCGTAGGGTGTACACCGATAAGCAGGAGCTTCCCGCCATTCGAGACATACTCCAACAACCGTTTTTTCAGCTTGCCACTGATGGTCTTCCACTCGGGTAGTACCAGCAATGGGTAGCGATCGGGATTTTTCTCGAGATGATGGTCCATGACAACATCCACGACATTCTGACTGTCGAGCAGATTGCGAAGGATGCCGCGCATGCCTTGGTATACCCGCCCCCACGGACGCATGAGCGTATCGATGTGCTTGTAATAGCCGTCAGTTGACAGTATGAGCCCGATCTGGGGAACCGGCTCCGCCCGATGGCAATAGGGTTGCCGTACCCGGCAGAACGCACCTGTTTCCGCCATGACCCGCATGGACCACGGGATGATGGCGCCATCGCGCTTTTGTTGGAAGTAGACCTGATAGCCCCCACCTGCAGCGAGGACGATCGCGGCTTCCTGTTGAAGCTGAATAGCCGTCTTCGTGGATGGTCCCTTCTGTCCCCACTTGAAATTGAATGACCATGACATGAGATCCCAGGGCTTGCCTTGTTGCGAAAGGATCCTTGCGTCCATCAAGACCTCGGCCAGCGCGTCCTGCGGCGTGACGTCACCGGAGATGAAGTCGACATCGACGTCTACCGGCTCCGGCATGTGGGCGGTATAGGCCCAGTTGCTGGCAATCTCGAAACCAGGTGCGTAGTCATGCATCGCATTCACATAGTGCGCCAGATACGACTTGAATCCATCGCGCTGAAATTGACGGAAGCGCTCGAAATGCTTGTCGCTTCGCTTTTCCGGCATGACATCCAGACCGGTCTCAGCTTTCCATGCCTTGCGGGCATGATCACTGTAGTCGATCTGGGCTCCCCAGCACTCGCCATCGACCCAGACACCATCGATACCGTAGCGGTCGACCAGTTCCTTGAACATGGGGATCATCAACGCATCCACATACGGACCAAATACGGATGTAGCCTCCCCGTAAGGTTCGCCATCTGGCTTGCGGGCAGCCCAGTCCGGATGCTGTTTGATGGCTGCATGGTCGACCACGCCAGAGTAATGCATGTAGAGACTGATCCCGCGCTTGGCGGTCTCCTCGCGCCACAGCTTCAAGGGATCGCGCACGAATCCCGGAGCGGGGGTGCCGATGTTTGTGGGATAGCTGGCAATTCCGGGATGCCCCTTGCAGTCGCACTGGACAAAGTCCGGTTTGACCAGATCAAGCATGTCACCCAGCATTTTACGGGTCAGCGTCTTGCCGACTTCCTTGCAGCTCATGTCGGCGTGAAAGTCAAAATGGATTCCCAGAAAGGCTTCCGAGCGTTTGATGCGAGTCTTTTTCGATGGCATAATTGTGACTTCTCCTACAGGTAGTTCTTGTAATCGACCGCTCGCAGGTTGTCGGGATGAATCTTGTTGTCGGCATTGACGACCACCTGATACCGCTTATTCCGCTGCGGCCCCTCCGCGAGATCCGCACAGTTCGTGCTGACCGGACGCGTCGTGGTGATCAACCATTCGAGAAGATCTGCCCGCATCTCCTTGACGCGTTCCTGCTGATCTTCCTCGAAAAAGAGGTTGTGCATCTCCCAGGGATCTTTCGCCAGATTGTAGAGTTCACCAAAGCCTTCGGGGTATTCATCCTTGAACATCTCGCGCGGATAGTAGACGTAGCGCCAATCGCCCTTGCGAACGGACTTGCTCCAGGCAAATTCCGTAACGGCAACATCGTGAACCGCCCCTGCCCCACCCTGCAGCAGTTGAGACAAATCCTTGCCATCACTCGTCTCCATGGCAGGCACATCGCAAAGCGCGCACAGGGTCGTGGAAACGTCGACCGTCTCCACGAGCTCCGGCACAACCTGTCCGGCCGGGTACTTCGAACCCCAGCGCCACAGGAACGGAATGCGTGTAATCGCGTCATGGCAGATGCCCGGGGCCTTCTCCATGATGCCGTGTTCTGCCGCGTAGTCACCGTGATCGGCGGAATAGATGACGATCGTATCCTCGTCAAGGCCACTGCTTTCCAGAAAATCCATCAGTTCACCAACGGCATGGTCGATATGGCTGATGTTGCCCAGGTAGCCATGCAACTTGCGCCGCCGTGCCGATTCGAATGTCTTCGGCTCGAGCAACGGCCATTTCGCCTGCTTCCAGTTCTCGACCATTTTGGCCAGATGCGGCGCGCGGTGAGGCCCCTCGTGATCGGCATTGGGCGGCAGGGTCAGCGACTGCTCATCATAGAGATCCCAGAACTCCTGTGCCGGCGTGTAGCATTGGTGGGGCTTCGGGAAGCTGACATGCAGGAAAAAGGGCGTGCCGCTTGCCTGCGCCTCCTTCATGAATACGATGCCCTCGTTGACCGACCAGCCTTCCTGGCTGTCACGATAGCTCACCTTGCTTGGCCGCCCATCACATGTCTGCTTGCCGCGAAGTCCGAACTCCTGCCAGGCGGCATGATCCTCAAGATGCTCGATATCGCGCTCACGGAGGTATCGCGTGTAGGCGGGGCTGCGGCCTCCAATGCTGCTACCATTGCTATCATGAAAGATATCACAATCATCCTCGACCCAGTACTCCGGACAGTGGATCTTGCCGATGGCACCCGTACGGTAGCCATGCTTGCGGAAATGGCCGAACATCGTGGGCAGCCCATTGGGATTCGGACCCGACAACCCGTAGTAACCGTGGTTATGGGCATACTGACCGGAGATAAAACACATCCGGCTGGGCGTGCAGATCGGGTTCTGGGTGATTGCGTTGTCAAAGCGCACGCCTTGGGCGGCAAGCTTATCAAGGCAAGGCGTCTTTACGTCAGGATGCCCTTTGTGCCCTAGGCACTTGGCATTGTGCTGATCGGAGAGTATGAAGAGTACGTTGGGTTGCATGTATGCTCCTATATTCCATTTTTAAGACCTTTGAACATACCGCATCCTCGTCGTGGCTACAATGCACAAATCGCCGGTAATCAGACGCCCTGAGCACCCTTCCTCGCATACTCGGCAAGCAGCGCGAGATAGCAGTGGTAATGATCGAACGAGACATCCGGCGGGGTCTGGTGATCCACGCTCGGGATAAAGCCGCCCGCATGGGCAAGGGGGCAGAGTACCAGGAAGAAGTCAACGGTAAATTCTGATATAATTTGAGACAAGACCT
>CAZRCN010000142.1:0-4431 GCA_964598575.1 uncultured Victivallales bacterium
GCCGGCATCCACAACCGGAGGAAGGTTGTCGTTTTCACCTTCAATGACATTGATAGTCGCGGTTGTGTAGACACCGCCGACATCTACGCAGCTGAAAAACGCTATGCCGTTCGTCGTATCGGCATCTTCCGCCGCCGCCAGTGTAACCTGCTGCCAATTGGTTGCGTTCACCGCCGTAAAGTATAGATTGGATCCGGATTGTACAGTCAAGTCCGTATCGCCAGATATCCGCGAGACATTTACCGTAACGGTGCCCGCCGGTGCCACCGACAACCTCAGGTCAAAGTGGTTGGTACTCCCCTCCGGTACAGAAAGCATATTGGTTGACGCCACAATCGTAGAAACAGGCGTAAAGACGGCAGATACCGAGCGATCCATGTAGAGATTAAGCGACAGCGGATTGTCCGTGGACGCTTCAGACGGGACATCGCCCGTCCAATGGCTGAATTGATTGTACGCATCCGGCACGGCTGTTACGGAGAGCGGCGTATTGACCAGATACGAACCGGATGCATCGCCTGTAACACTACCACCGGCACCGGCCGAGACCGCAAACGTGTACTCCTGCGTACTGGCCTCCCAGACCCGAACATAATCGAATTTTGCCTCGGTTAACCAACCGAGAGGCTCGCTTGAGAACGTGCCGATATCCCCGAAACTGGCGCCATCCGAGAGCCAGATCCATTCGTTGGTCCGGGGTACCCAGGTCCCCGTGTAGGTAACCTTGAGCGCACCGTCGTAGTAGATCTTCATGCTGTCGGCATCCCACGCAAGACCGAACACGTGATACCCATCATGAAGCCCCGCCGTGTTGTACTGCTTCGTGTTGGCTTGATGATCAGCCCCATAGCCATCGATATGGACCACGGATTTTGTATAGTCGCCAAACCAGGCCGACTCGAAAATATCGACTTCCGCGCCATCATAGGCGGTCCCGTCCACGTTGCTCATGTTGGCCCCCTGCAACCAGAAGGCGGTATGCGTATCCTTGGTGGTGTCGGCAACCTGGACGCGCGATTCAAGATAGCCGTACTGCGGTTCGTAGAGTCCATCGGAGCTGATCGAGCCGCAATACATGGTGGTGTCATTGTGCTTGGTTACAGCGAGCACCACATTACTGCCATCAAAAGAGACATTTTCAGCCTTCCAATACCATGCTTCAATTCCCCGGTCGGTGCGGGGCGCACGACTCTTGGTGCTGACGTCGATCCCCCACTTGGTCGTATCCAGGACATTTGTATTGAACTCGTCGCTCCAGACCAGACTCCAGCCGGCACCGCCCGAGGCAGGAACCGAGTCGTATGGGGTTTGAGAATCAACAGTCGCCGGGAACATCGGCCCGGCAGGGTTAATGACAAGATAAATATAGTCAAAGTAGACCGAGTCCCCGCCGCCGGTATCGTTGTTCAGGAAGGAGATCGAGAGTGACTCGATCTCACCGGATGTATCGATCCCGAAGCTCCCGCCCGTAAGATCCACATACGATTGCCGCCCACTGTCGCCGGCCTTTGGCACAATGACGGTATCAATGCCATTTACCTTCAGAGCCCCCGTTCCGTTGTAGCCCCCATCGACGCTCCATCCGGCAAACAGGTAAACGGACCGAATCGCCCCCTCATAAGCATTGAACCCGCCAATCGTCGCCGAAGCACCCTTGCTTACGGTATAGACAGCTGCATCATTGGTCTGGATATCCGACACCGTTCCGCTGCCACCCGAAACCGTCGTCGGCAGATTGGTGTATTCCAAATAGACAGGGAACGGGTTTTCTGTGGTAGCCGAGGCAGGCGCGGAAGCGGTCGTCACATTCTGATTCGGACTCTTGTCGCGCGCGACCACGGTGTAACTGTATTCCGTGCTATAGCTTAAACCGGTGTCAACATACACGGGGCTGTCCTGCCAGCCGCTGTCGCTGCCGCCCGGATTGCCCGAGGTCTCGGTAAAGTAGTATTCGACGTCGGAGTCATCGGTTGCGGTCGTGGCGGTCATCGCGATCTCGGTGTACGGGTCGCCCACGCGGTTGACTTCACCGTTGATCGTCAGCGCATCCAGACCGGTGTTGTTGCCGGTGGTGATCCCCTCGGCGGTAATGGTCATCGTGTAGGTCTCTGAATTGGTGAGCGTCAAAGCCGGACTGAAGTCCGCCGTCTCGACGCCGGACTGGCTCGGATAACCGTTGACCACGACACTGCCGATCTGACCGGAGCTGGAGCCAACCACGGTAACCGTCCAGTTCACGATCCGTTCGTCGGCCTGGAAGACGCCTGTGTTACCATAGTGCTGATAATCCAGAATCACGTCTGTGAGCGTGACCGAGGTATTGGTGAGGCTCAGCGGTATCGAAACCGACCACGGCCCCTCATTATCAACGTTGCGATCGGGTGCGAAGTGGCCCTGGGCTTCCGCCGTATCAAACAATCCGTCCGGGGCAGTCGTCGTCAGATCACCGGGATCGGCGACCCCGTTCACGGTCCAGGTTATATTCTGGGCAGTGGCACCGGAGATGGTGCGCCCCGTGAAGTCGGTGGTGGCGAGCGCTACCGCCTCTTGTGTGTTGCCTGCCGGTGCGGGTGCCGTGGCGAAAGTCATGGGATTGGGTGTTGGGGCGGACAGGTCAGGAACACCGGCCACACCAGAGAGCAGTAAGCCGTAGTCCTGCGTGTTATCGGTAAGGGTTCCCGTATACGAGACTACGACCTGCCAGGTGCCGGTCTGTCCGGGGGCGGCAACATAGACCTGCTCCACGTTGTCCACATGGTTGGTTCCAGTCGTGGCGGGCAGTGCCATCGACTCCACCGTCCAGGTGCCAACGAACGGCATGACATACGGCAAATACTCGGTCGCATCCGGGGCAATGAGTTTGAGGTTGAGGTCGTTGACCAGGCGCGGCGAGCGCTCGTCGTGCGTTGTGGTCGAGGCACCAGCCGGATCGGTCCAGCAGATCGTGGCGCGGATCGGCGATACACCATCCCAGTCAAAGGTATACGTCCGGGTCGGGGTGGCGGTGGAAACCTGGTCTTCAGTCAGGCGTTGCTTGGCCGGATTTTCCGCATGATCGATCAACAGGTCGGCGGCGGTCTTTGTATCCACGTAACCCCAGCCATACGTGTAATCCGGCCCGGTGTTGCCGACATCTGTGGCGGTATGAATCAGCAGTCCCTTGAGCGTACTGGCGCGCATGGCCCCACCCGCAAACCGTTCGCGGTAGAGATCCACCAGGAGTGCTGCCGACCCGCAGGTCGCGGGCGAGGACATACTGGTACCACTCATGCTCACATAACCGGTATCGCTACCTTCATCACAAGACGTTAAACTGACTCCGTTACCCACCACATCCGGCTTGATGCGCCCGTCATCGCAGGGGCCGGTCGACGAAAAGGCCGCGATCGTCCCCGTGGCGGGACTGCGCACACCGCCGAATACGGCATCATTGGCCGCACCAACGGTCACCACGTTCTTGGCGAGACCATGGTCACCAATGGTTTCAAAGCCGTTGCGGTACTCGCCATCGCCGGGCGGATGTATCGCCGGGTCATACGTGATCCCGGATACGCCATTGATCGTCACCGTATTCCCCGTATTGGGGTTATTGTTGTTCTCGTTCCCTGCCGAATAGAAGGCCAGATAATACGGGGCATCGTACGCAATCAGATCAAGATTGCGTGATTTCGTAGAGTATTGCCCAAAGTCCGCGTCATAGGCATTCTGATCGCTGCCAGTCCCGGAATAACTCCAGGCTCCGTCAAAGCTCCAGCCATAGCTGTAGCCATAACTGTGATTGGAAAGGTAGATTTGCGTGTCGAATTGGCCGGGGGCAGTCGCCGCCCGCGCGGTAAATTCACTTTCGTCGTAATCCCAGTCGTAGGAATCCACCTCGGCCTGCGGCGCCATTCCCTTGGCGCTGGCATTTACCCCATACGCGGCAATTGTCCCAATCACATGGGCGGCATGGTAGTGAACCGCCGCACCATCCATACTGACAACACGTGAGGAAGCCCCTTCATTGAACTCCTGGTGGGTAGTCAACCCGCTACCCCCATCCCAGACACCAACCGTCAGTCCCGCCCCGTCGAGAAGGTAGGGATACGGACGAACCAGATCAACCGCCATTGAGATCGCCGCATTGGCATTGTGCGTGATATGGTAAATCAGCTCACCATGCTCATCAAGTCCAGCCACTTCCATCAGCCGTTTGCCCGGCAGTTCCAGCCGCAGCGGCTTCCCGCGCTGCAGGGCCACCGCCCGCGCCTCCTGCAACTGGCGCTCTTCAATCGCTTTCATTCGCTGTGCAGCCTGCGCACGCGCCTGCGGATTTTTCCAATTGATGCTGCGATCGCGTAGAATATCAGCAACCCGCTCCGGCTGCTGGCCGGCCGCGCCAGCCGGATTTGCCGGAGCTTGACCATATGCCCAAGATGCCGCCAGCAACGC
>CAZRCN010000142.1:4531-6421 GCA_964598575.1 uncultured Victivallales bacterium
CAACGGCGGCAGCAACCAACTTTAGGTTCGGTGTAAACATCTTCGTATTCCGCATGTCCTCTTAAATCAGCGTATACTGCTGCCCCCCGCACTCCTCACTTCATGTAGACAGCGCTGCCTGGTGCAGGAGCGGCGTCCGGCCCACCGAAACGGATCTCAGACATACCGATGTAGGCGTTCCCGAAATTGATGATGTTGGTCAACTTGATGTGCGTAACGCCGGTCTGTGTCGCAAAAGTCTTGGTTTGAACAGCCGTCTCATTGTCGGACTGTGCGGCGGTATTGTCTCCCTGTAGGAAATCCCCGAGCGTGGCCCCAGTGATCGTGGTTGGATAGGTTGACCCACCGTCTGTAGAAAAGGAGATGTCGACCGTCTTTATACCGCGCGTCGGACTGTCCGTACCGCGCCAGTACGTCCACAAATGCACAGCATTGACGTCGGATGCCGAAGGTAATGTGAATTCGATAACTTCATTCGTGTCAGATCCGGCCCCATCACCGCTCAGCCAATAGCCCGCACTATCTGTGCATTGGTCATGTGTTTCGGTCAGGATGTCCCCACTGGAACCACCGGCGCTGAGATCACTGCCGTCAATCGTGTAGGCTATGGTACGACTACCGCCAATCGTTGTCGTCGATGTCGCCGCCGTTGGCGTAATGATCTCGGCAGCGCTGACAAGCGCCGGCGTGAGGCCAGCACATGCGGCGGCCACCAAGGTAACCGTGAGTACTTCTGTATATCGGTTTCGTGTCTTCATCTTCTTACCTCCCTATGCATTGCCACTCTCTCCTCACACACACTCAGTTTTGCCGATTGTCAGCAACTCGGCTTCACGCATCTCCCCAGAAATGTCCAGACTCCTGCCCCAAGCCTAACGGATCACAAGAACCGTCCCTGCGGGAGGGCCCGCGATAATACTCGAAAGATCGGTTGTGATGTAGAATTCGTCGAACCGAACTTCATCACCCGTGCCGACAGTCGCGTTGAATCCTGCACGACCGTAGCTCGTAGGATTGGCAAGGTCCAGCCTGCGGACAATCCCACTACAGTCGTCTTTGTCCGGCGTTCCAAGGCTGCCTCCGGAAATGGTAGGATTGAGCCAGACTTCAATGTCGTCGTAGTTCCCACCGGTCCAGGCCCACTTCATGACAAACAGGTTCCAGGTGCCATCCTGATGAGCAGCTCCCGCGCTGCTGCTGTAATTTACTTTGGATGAACCAGCGAAAGCCGTACTCACGGTACCGTTTGTGGACACACTGACTGTGCAGTCAGCATCAATAGCACCACCACTTGTATCATCCAGCATGACCGATAGAGCCGCCCCATCAGCTGTGGACCAGCTAAAAGCAATATAGAGATCATCCGTAGGCGTTGTATAGGAAAGTTCCCGCGTGATCGCGCGGCCTGTGGCCGATTGTCCTGCTCTGGACTCGTAAATTTCCAACGCGCCGGCTGTTCCCGTTGTTAGCCCAGTGTAATCCGAGTTGTCATTACGCGATTCGAAGTCAAGCCCGGTCGCGACCACCGGGTCATCCCATGCACCCGTGAAGCCGGTCCTGGCGTCTGACGTACTCCTTATTGTTGCATCGAACTCGTAGTCATCGCCCGCCCCATCGGCAGACCCGCTGAATCCTTCATAGACCAGCGGTGCACCGCTCACTACCTGTAAGGAACCGAATGCTAATGCAAAGACGGCCAGTAGACAGAGGAACACGCCTTGAACCGGATTACGTCTCAAAACTTACCTGCTTTCCATTATTAAATGAACACCGCCACGAGGGGCACGAACTACCATCTGGAAACAATATTAGCTTAAAACAGACTACATGCGCTAGTACACTCTTCCGCAACCGGACTGCCCTATTCCGCCAGTCATTTGGAACGCAGAT
>CAZRCN010000143.1:0-6295 GCA_964598575.1 uncultured Victivallales bacterium
GCGTTCTTTGCGACTTCGCGGTGAATCGGATTGTTACACCGCCCGCTGCGCTTAAGACGCGAAGTTCGCCAAGGGGAATTGTTGTGGAGCATTGGCTTCGCGTTCTTTGCGACTTCGCGGTGAATCGGATTGTTACACCGCCCGCTGCGCTTAAGACGCGAAGTTCGCCAAGGGGAATTGTTGTGGAGCATTGGCTTCGCGTTCTTTGCGACTTCGCGGTGAATCGGATTGTTACACCGCCCGCTGCGCTTAAGACGCGAAGTTCGCCAAGGGGAATTGTTGTGGAGCATTGGCTTCGCGTTCTTTGCGGCTTAAGCGCAGCGAGCGGTGCCCCTTTCCTCCACCACCGCATCTGGCAACGTCTCGGCCGCAATGCACTACACACGGACAAGCCTGCTTTCGGCAAAAGCAGGCTACAGCAACCCGCTTTCCTGCACGCACTAGCCCGTACCTTCATCGTTATACTCAGTCTTCGGGTGTCCCTGGAGCCGCGGCGCCCTCGCCGCGCTGTCCGTAGGCCGTGCATGCCAGGATCATAGTGTGTCCTTAGGGCTTTCTTATGACCATGATATGCCCACAAAACGTGCTTGCGCGACGCGGGCGTCGCGACTCCAGTACGTAACTCCCACACGCACATACCCCCCTCCCCGCAGTGCATGCGCCTTCGTGTCTTTGCGTCTTTGTGGTTCAAACTCTCCCGCGGAGCATGCGCTTGGCGTTCTTTGCGACTTCGCGGTGAATCGGATTGTTACACCGCCCGCTGCGCTTAAGACGCGAAGTTCGCCAAGGGGAATTGTTGTGGAGCACGGAAATGTATGTGCGTGCGGGGTGCGGGGGTATGTGTGGGCACTATCGCGGTGCAGCGGATTGTTGCAACTCCTTGCTGGACAAACGGCGTTGCACCGCTAGACTGTGGGCATGCTAAAAAAACACATAGGGTATTGGGGCAGCCTGTGTGCGGTGGCGCTACTGCTGCCGCTGCAAGGACAGGGCACGCCGCTGCATCAAGCTATCAGGGCGCAGGATCTATCGACGGTGCGCGAGATCGTGGAAGTCAGCATCGGGAATGCACTGGACCTGACGATCGGGGATGGGATCACCCCGCTGCATCTGGCAGCAGCCACGGATCAGCCCGACATCGTGAGCTTGCTCATCGAGCGCGGCGCCACGATCAACACCCGCACCACCCGCGGCTTCACCCCGCTGCACTGGGCCGCGTCCCGCAATGCCATCGATTGCATGGCCCTGCTTCTGGCAGCCGGGGCCGACCCCAATGCCGAGGCCCTGCGCGACATCACCCCGCTGCATTGGGCCGCCACCAAGGACGCCATGATTGCCGTCCAGCTCCTGCTGGAAGCGGGTGCCAACCCCCAGGCGCGGACCACGCTCGAAGAAACCCCGCTGCACCTGGCCGTCAAGAACGACCCCAACTCGGAGTCTGCCATTCTCCTGGCACAGGCCAGCCTGCTGGAACCCCTGCCGGACCCCCAGGCACCGACCCCCACTGCCCTCCAACCCTCCGGCTCGGCCCTGCCGGAAATGACCGAACCCACAGCCGCGGCCCTACCGGGCATGTTCCTGACCGTGCCCGTGGGTCTCGGGGCCAACTTGACCTTTGTCTGGCTCGAGCAACAGCAGCTCTGGTTTGGGAAACACGAAATCAGCAATGCGCAATACCGCCGCTACCAGCCCGCCCATACCAGTCGGTCGGTCGAAGGTTTTTCCCTGAACGAAAACGATCAGCCCGCCGTGTTTGTAAGCTGGCAGGATGCCCAGGATTTCTGCGCCTGGCTGAATACGCATTTTGCTGATCGCATCCCCGAGCAGTATGCCTTCCGCTTGCCTACCGAGGCCGAATGGATGTTTGCCGCATCCATGGGTGAAACCCGCACCTATCCCTGGGGCGAGGACTGGCCCCCCGCATACGGGAATTTTCCGGATGAAACCGCCCGCAAGGCGCTGTCGCACTGGCGGGGCATCGAGGGCTACGAGGATGGCTTTGCCGTCACCGCCCCCGTCGACAGTGCCGGCATGAACGAATTCGGCATCTTCGGGCTGGCCGGCAATGTCTGGGAATGGACCCGGGATTGGCTCGATCCGCAGCAACAAACGTTCAAAATCCGCAAGGGCGGATCCTGGGATTTCGACCAAGCCGAAAGCCTGCGCGTCCGCCATCGGGGACTGGATCGCCCCGACGCTAAATATGCGACCATCGGCTTCCGCATCGTCGTCGCCCCGAAACCCTGAGGCAATCCTATGCTTTGCGTTCCCAGACCGTGACCTCACTGACCGTATGCTGATGCTTGCGTGCGGTCTCGCGAATCACAAAGGGAATCTGTTCGGGTTCCCCGACTAACGCAAAGGTATCGCGCAACGCATCCTGCAGCCCTTCCAGGGTGGAATAGGGTTCGCCCGCCACGCGGTATCCGCCCAGCCATTCGGCCGGCTCCGTGTACTGTTTGTCCCAGGAATACGGGGACGCAAGCACCAGCAACCCACCGGGCCGTATCCGCCCGGCGATGTCTGCCAAAAACTTACGCGGCGCGTAGAGGCGATCAAGCAAATTTGCGGCCAGCACCAAGTCATACTCGTCATAGATCGGCTTCAGGTTGCAGGCATCTGCCTGGAAGAATTCCACACGGTCTGCCGTTTCCGCCAGCCCCAATGCATCGAGGCGTTGCTCACAGAAGGTCTCCAGCGCACCTTCGGTCGGTATCGTGTAGCGGATACGTCCGCGCCGCTGCAGCTCCACGCCGATGCGAATAAAGCGTGCCGAAAAATCCAGCCCGGTCACATGCGCAAAGGTTTTTGCCAGCTCGAAGCTGGAGCGTCCGGTTGCGCAGCCCAGATCCAGAGCCCGAGTACAAGGCCGCCCCTGCATGCGTTCGGCACAGAGTGACGCCATGCGCGCCGGGAAATTGGGAACCCCGAAGTGCTCGGGCCCGTAATGCATATCGCAATACATGGCAATGAGCGGATCGCTCTCATACACATCGGGTTCGAATGTCACCTCTTGCTCAGACACCACATACCGGAATCCGGCGTGTTGATAGAAATGCCGGCGAAAGGCATAGCGCGCATCGCGCGTTGCCTCGTTGCCGGTCGATATCCACGACCCGCCCTTGATGAGGTTGTGTTGTCCATCAAAGGTCGGCGTCGAAAAATCGTCGTAGTACGGATGCACCTGGAAGCCCTCGAAGCCCGTAATGGGGGTTTCGGTCCACTGCCACACATTCCCGATTATATCAAACAAGGGTCCTTGCTGGAACTGGTCGACGGGGCAACTGGACGCATAGTGTTCGAGGTTGATATTCCCCGGGGCCTGCTCCCAGTAGGGTTGATCTGCTTGCAGCACCTGATCCCGCATGTGTACCCACTCGGCTTCTGTCGGTAGCCGCACGGGCTGTCCGCATCGGGCCGCCTTCCAGTTGCAAAAGGCTTTGGCTTCCAGGTAATTGACCTCGACCGGCCAATTCCACGGCATGTCGATTTCGCGATCCACCAGCCGCAAGCGGTACGTATCTCCATATTTGCGCCAGAAACGCGGCATCTTTGCATCCAGATACCTGCGCCAGCGCCACCCTTCCGGTGTCCACCATTCTTCCTTGCCATACCCTTCCGGGTCCTCGACAAAAGCCCGGAACGCACCATTGCTGCACAGATATTTTGACACCTGCATATCCGCAACCTGCTCTTCATGGCTGCCGAACTCATTATCCCAACCATACAGGGCATGCGCGCGCGTTTTGCCCAACTGCACCGTGCCCCCCTTGATCGCAATCTCTTCATCCGCAGGAGCTGCCCCTTTGTCCAGGCATGGCTGCCAGAGCGGATGTTCCTGCAGAAGGTCGAGCGGGAGTTGCCGGATCAGGACCGATGATGTCTCCAAATGAATGCGGGCATGTTCGATCGTCATCATGAGCACCCACCAGGGGCTGTCCCAGTCGATCGGCATTTGGAGCGGCAGGCGCGATATACATGCATCCACCGTCTTGCGAACGTCATCACGATAGGCTTGCACGGCCGGGAGCGCGGGCCAGTCGTAATGTGTCTCGTCCAGATCATCCCAGCTCATCTCGTCCACACCTACCGCAAACATCGACTCGAAGCTGGGGTTGATGCGTTGTTCCAGGATTTTGGCCAGATACAGCTTGTTGATATAAAACGTGGCCGTGTGCCCATAATAAAAGATCAGCGGATGCCGCAGGGGATCTGCTCTTTGGTAAAACGCATCATCGCTCGCTAGCAACTCCAGCAGTGCCTCATCCAGATCAAATGTCGCATGAAAGTAGCGTCGGATTTCCTCGCGTTTTTCCTCTGGATCCCCTTGGTCCAGAACGATCGTGCGGGTCTGCTTTAACGTCGGATCTGTATACCGAATCGGTCGTGTCATGCTGCCCCCTGTGCTTTCCGTCTTGCTCCAATCCTTGATCCATAGGGATCCACAACGTAAATACGATCGTTTCTGTCGTCAAATCCTAACAACGGTTATTGCCATTTCCATCCTGGCGCAACTGGCGCACCAGATCCCGTGCCAGGATGGGCAGCCCCGGATCGCGTGCCCCCATAACAAGAATGGCATCACCCGCGCTGGGTTGCAGGCGTTGTATCTGAGAACAAACATCCTCTGCCTTGCACACCTGGACCTGCGACATCCCCGCCTCTGCCAAGGCAGCGGCCAGGTCCTCTGACCCGATGGTCCGGTCAGCCGTACCGCCCGCATCGTAGACCGGCAGTAACAGGAGGGGCGCATCCTGATCCGCAAGTACGCCAAACGTCTCAAGGAGAGCAGGCATCAACTGGCGCAAGGGGCCATACCCATGCGGGCGCCAGATCACAATGGTCCGGGCATGGTACGGCAGCACCGCCGATAGCGCCGCACGGATCTTGGCGGGGTTGTGCCCAAAATCATCCAGCACCGTAATGCCTCCCACCTGCCCGCAGACCTCCAGCCGACGCCGAAGCCCACGAAACGAAGCCAACGCGGCCGCGCTATCGGGAACCGCCACCCCATAGGCCTGACAAAGCGCGGCTGCCGCTACCGCATTCTCCACGTTATGCCAACCCGGTATCGGAAGCGAAAACGCTACATCCTGCCAGTTGAACCGGATCGCCTGTGCATCGACCTCCACCGCCTGTGCTTGCCACGGCCCCCGCAGGCACGAACCTCGAACCTGTCCCGCAAACGCATCAAAAAGGTTTTGGGTTTCATCCATCGGGAAATGATCTGCCGAGCAATTGGTAATCACCGCATGGGATGGCCTAAACTGCAGCAACGAACGGTCACTCTCATCCAATTCGAGGACCCACAGATCCTGCTGTCCCGTCCGTACACTGCCAATATGGGCCGGATCTTCCCAATCGCAAATGGATGCTCCATTCACAACCATCGGATCGCGCCCATTCTGCGCCAGTATCCATCCAACCATGCCCGTCACGGTACTTTTGCCGCTGGTACCCGCTACGCCGAGACAGGGTGCATTTCCTACCAGCTCAGCCAGAAAGGCGGCACGATGCATCACCGGTACCTTGCAGGTACGTGCGGCCGCAAGATCAGGATTATCGGCTTCGATGGCCGTACTCACAACAACAATATCGGCACCCGCATGCACCCCGCGCCCGTCTTGCTCGAACAAGCGACATCCATTCCGCTGCAGTCGCGCCAGAACTTCCGATGGCATGTCTTGGTCATGCGCACGGTCACTCCCACTGACATCCACCCCGCAGCCACGTGCCACCTCTGCCAGCGCGGACATCCCGCTGCCGCCAATCCCCACCATATGTACGCACCGATATCCCGGCCGTTTCATGCTACATTCCCCATCCTGCCTGCACCTCTCTTCGTCCATCCCCCGCCGTCTCCAGAACCCTGACACCCCACATAACGTCTAAGGGAACTTTGATAAGCGCATCCTGGAGATTCGAGTGTACGAGTACGTGTACGAGTATGGAGAGAGAATCGTACGATTCCTGTGGCATTCACGTACTCCTACACGTACTCGTACACGCACATCTCCCCTGTTTTTCTTGCCCCAGCAGTTCCTTATCTAAATGACTCCCCACACTACATCCCCTGCAGCCGGCGCCCTCGCCCCGCATCCCAGCCGTCCGCTGCGGCCCGGGGGCGGGCCGTCTCCAGAACCCCGACTCCCCACATAATGTCTAAGGGAACTTTGATAAGCGCATCCTGGAGATTCGAGTGTACGAGTACGTGTACGAGTATGGAGAGAGAATCGTACGATTCCTGTGGCATTCACGTACTCCTACACGTACTCGTACACGCACATCTCCCCTG
>CAZRCN010000144.1:0-6222 GCA_964598575.1 uncultured Victivallales bacterium
GGTGCTTACCCCCACACCTATTACCAAGCCGGGGAGGGTGAGCCCCATCACTAACGCCGCCCCATGACGACGCTAGCGCTTCAGCTTTTTGGCGGCTTGCCGGAAGCAGCAGGTGTGGCTTCTGCGGGGGGTAATGGCGGGGTGGAATATTTCCGCAACAGATGCATGGCCGTTTCTTTATCCTTGGCATGACGCAGGAGGATCCGTGCCTCTTCGTTGGTTAGCAGTTGTGCGATGCGGGCCAGAACCTTCAAGTGCACCTCGGGCGGCTGTTCGGGTGACAGCACGAGAAAGATGATATCAACCGGCGGGTCATCGCTTCCGCCGAAGGCGATACTATGGTCCTCGGGCAGGATACCGAGGGCAACCACGGGACGCTCCAGCTCCTGTAATCGGCCATGCGGGAGTGCCACCCCCTCGCCGAGACGAATACCGCCCTGCCGTTCCCGATCCAATAAAATGCCCAGTGCCCGCCCCGGATTTTCGAGTTGGCCGGAGGATTGTAATGTGCGTACCAGCTCCCAGATGGCTTCGCCCTTGTTCTCTACCTCTAACGGAAGGCAGAGACAGTCCGGACGAATAATGTCTGCCAGCGAGACATCGTTATGTGACAAGCGTTCACGGATACGATCTTCTTCGGTGCCCAGATCCTTTTCCCCGGTTACCCAGGCCCGCCACCGCAACAGCGCCCGTTCTGATGCCAGCACCCCGACAACCTCGAAGATAATCAGACCGGGGATAATAACCCCCAGCACCATGCGCCCGTCATCGCCCAGGACAGAGGCAACATAAAAGGCCTCAATGGCCGCAACCCCGGCCTGCGGCAGCATTAATTGCGGCAGGGTTTTTGTCATCTGCACTTCGGTATGCGTGAGTTTGCAGCCCAGCCAGGTGCCGCCGATCTTGCCCAACAAGCGCATGGACACATACAGGAGTACATACAGGAGATTTTCCAGATGGAAGGATTCCAGGTCGGCGTTGGCCCCGATGAGCACAAAAAAGATTAACGTGAAGATGGAGGTAGCACCTTCAATACTCAGTGATTTAAACAACTCGCGTGAATAGAAGTTCGAGATCAGCATGCCGGCACTAACCGCCGTAATCAAGAACGGCAGATGCCAGTGCAGTGCCAAGCCAACCCCAAGGCTGACACAGCCCGAGACCATGATAAAGACATTGACAGACGGCTCTGGCATTTCCGAGATCAGGCGGGAAAGGAATTCTGGACCGGGCATGGCAGAGCGATGTGCACCTTTTGGATACAACCAGCGGCGCTCAATGCACACGCGCAGCAGAATGAACACGATAAAGCCCAGCAGTAATGCGGCCCCCAGGTCTTTTATCACCGGCAGGGCCAGGGCTTCCAGGGAGATGGATCCGGCACGCTGCTGGATCAAGGCAATCTGACACATGACAGAAAAGACAATGATCTCAAAGAGGTCATCCAGAACAACCATGCCACTTAGGGTTTCCCGCATCCGTCCGCCAATATCCAACCGGTTCATCATGGCAAAGGTCGCGGCGGGTGCGGTCGCAATGCCGATACTGCCGATAATCAGCGAGATAACCGGATCGAACCCTACCAGCAGGAAGGCGCTTGTCAGGAGGAACCAGGTGGCAAAGGCTTGCACGGCGGTTATGATGAGAACCCGTGATCCCAGCCGCTTCAATTTCGCGATATGTAATTCGTCGCCGATACCGAATGCGATCAGGCTGAGAAACACGAACGTGAAGAAATGCAGGGATTGTAACGCCTCGCGATAGGCCGGAAACCGGTGCTCCAGCATGAGCAGCAGGACCGGACCGACCAGCAGCCCGCCCATAACCTGCCCGACGACCTCCCCCAACCCGATGCGTCTTGTGATGCGTGAGCCATAATGCGCCGCCAGCCCCAGCAGGCCCAGACTCAATATCTGCATATAGACAAATTCAAACGACATGATGTCTTCCTGTATGCTGCGTCGTCTCAAACCGGAACATGAAGCCGCGTTTATGCAATGTTTGACACCTTGCTGTCAAATGCTATTTGGCGTGGTTACCTAGCCGGACACGGGTGTGCGTTTCTCACTTGTAACTGACTGACAGGGAGTTGGAAAGAATATCCAATATCCAACACGGAATATCCAACCGAACAAGGGTCGGAAAGGGACAAATTCAGGCTGTTCCACTGTATTGTACTTGGATATTGGACATTCCTTGTTGGATATTGGACATTGAAGATCGAGGAGTGAGTCACATGCAAACCATGTAATAAAAATCACTTACATAAATACAACGCACTCCCGTGCCTAGCCGGACCCTTGACAGGCAAATCCGCTGGGCTTCCTTACCGAACCGCATTGCGGCGGCGGTGAGGCGCACGTCTTGCGCGCGACGCTGGGGCGCGGCTTGTTGTCGGTCCCGGTCGACTGCGGCGAGGGGGACGTTGGCCTCTGGGTTCGGGACGTGCATCGGTGCCGGTCGCCTCACGGGCGGTTTTTGAGTGCCAGGGATGTGCCGTTTCTACCGGCACCGGCTTGCGGATCAAGGATTCAATGCCGCGCAACGCTTCGCGCTCGCGCGCCGAACAAAAAGAGATCGAGCTGCCGCTCGAACCGGCCCGTGCTGTTCGTCCAATGCGGTGCACATAGCTTTCGGCATCTTGCGGGACATCAAAGTTAATGACGTGCGTGATGCCATCCACATCAATCCCGCGTGCTGCGATATCGGTAGCGACCAAAGCACGCACACGGCCAAGCCGGAACTGCTCTAACGCCCTGGTGCGCGCATTCTGTGATTTGTTGCCATGAATGGCATGCGCCGATACGTCTGCCTTCGCGAGCTTACGTACCACCCGATCAGCTCCGTGTTTCGTGCGCGTGAAGACAATCACCTTCGCCATATTTTCGCGCTGGATTACATCGACAAGCAAGGCATCCTTGTGGCCTTTGTCAACGAACATGACCTTCTGTGCAATCCGATCCACGGTAGGAGACTCGGGATCGACTGTGATGTGTACCGGCGCATGCAGCAGCTCTTTTGCCAGTGCAGCAACAACCGGTGGCATCGTCGCGGAAAAAAACAAGGAATGGCGTTTGCGCGGGAGTGGGGCAATGATCCGGCGAACGGACGGCATGAACCCCATGTCGAGCATGCGGTCAGCCTCGTCGAGGACAAAGATCTCAATGGCATCCAGGCAGATATGCCGTTGTTGCATAAGATCGAGGAGCCGGCCGGGGGTAGCAACAACGATATCCACACCTTGACGCAGGGCGCGTTCCTGGGGCATTTGTCCAACGCCACCAAAAATGACCGTATGACGAATCTGGAGATATTGCCCATAGGTGGCAATACTCTGCCCGATTTGGGCCGCCAGCTCACGCGTGGGCGTAAGGATAAGCGCCCGGGGATGTCCGGGCTTTCGGTTGTTGGGGGTTGACGTCAAGGCCTGCAGCAACGGCAGCGTGAACGCTGCTGTTTTGCCCGTGCCTGTCTGCGCACAGCCGAGAACATCGCGACCTGCCAGCAAGTGCGGTATGGTTTGTTGCTGAATGGGGGTTGGCGTGGTATAGCCCTCTCCGGCAATGGCCTGCTGGAGGGGCGCGATGAGCGCTTCGAAACTACTGATTGCTTTCATGTTTTCCTGTCTATTGTCATCCGCATCACACAAAGGTACCTCTCTGCCTGACGGATGGACGGGAAAGAGAAAGCGCGTGGCAGAAACCGGAGGGTATCTTGCCAGCAGGTAAGACCATAGCGGCGTTCCCTACCAAAGTCAATCCGCGAAACCGGCAACCGAACCTACATGGACTCGTCATAGCATCTTTCCGCAACAGCAGCGACGGACGTACCATTTGGTTTGGTGCCCGTGCCCATGCCTTCCACACCTCTTCCCCTCCTAGGGTTTTTAGAAGCAACATTCCATCCAATGCCCGATAGCCGGATCCGGCCTGATCGAACAGAATGTAACCGCTTTGGAACCCTTTACGAGAGGATAGACACGGAAAGGACGCCATCATGCAGCAGCAACCGGAACAACATATCACCCTTGATCCAGACGGGCCGGTTGCCTTGTTGCGCTATGCGCAACGGATGCACCGCTCGGCGCAGACCGATAGCGCCAGACGTCTCTTTGCTCTCTATGCGGCACAAGCGAAGCGTCGCTTACATGCCGCCCGTACGCAACGCAATCACTAAAACAAGGCCGACAGCAACCGGGGAGCAACGATGAAAGTGCTGGTGCTGGATGATCATGATCGTTTGCGCAAGGAGGTTCCGGTGTGGACCATGGAACAACTACTGGGCGAGGTGTGCCAGTGGATGTTTGCAAGCGATTTTCCATGCCCGCAGAGGGGATAGACCTGCGGGGCAAAGGCGTTTACGTCATGCGGTACTGCTTGCCGGCAGACACCGCCCGTAAGGCCGGGATCAGATGTTCAAAGGCCCAGTTTTTGCGCACATAGCCCATGCCTCCCGCCTTCAAAATGGCATCTTCGAGTCTCTCACCAAAATGATTGGATAGCGCCAGCACCCTGATTTCGGGCTGTGCAGCGAGCATCTTGCGCGTAGTCTCGATGCCGTTCATACCCGGCAACAGGATGTCCATCACCACCATATCCGGATGAACCTCGGCGGCCTTGGTCAACGCAGCCTCGCCCGAGTCCGCTTCCGCCACAACGTGCATATCCGCTTCCCCTTCAAGTAACGCACGAAGTTCCTCGCGAGTCGCCCGGTGGTCATCAACGAGTAAAATCTGCATCTTTCCTTTATTCATTATCAAAAACCCTGTGTTATCATCTTTTCCCCTATCATCTTTTCCCCTATGCTCGAGTATCCAAACCAACAACAAAAAGCCAAGCAAAAAGAACCTGCCTACAGCGCACGGGTGTGCGTTTCTCACTTGTAACTGACTGACAGGGAGTTGGAAAGAATATCCAATATCCAACACGGAATATCCAACCGAACAAGGGTCGGAAAGGGACAAATTCAGGCTGTTCCACTGTATTGTACTTGGATATTGGACATTCCTTGTTGGATATTGGACATTGAAGATCGAGGAGTGAGTCACATGCAAACCATGTAATAAAAATCACTTACATAAATACAACGCACTCCCGTGGCCTACAGCGGGGCACCCTGGACCGGGGACACGATGTTCACCTGATCCTTGCCATGGTTTTTGGCTGCATACAGCGCCTTATCCGCTGTGCTGAGTATGGTAGCAACCTGCATGCCATGTTCCGGACAAGACGCTATGCCAATACTGCAAGTAAGGCCTGACTCTCTCACGCGGCTGAGGATCCGTTCCGCCACCTGTCCTGCTTCTGGGGCACCAGTATCCGGTAGCAGCACCATGAACTCATCGCCGCCAAATCGTCCGCATAGGTCTACCGTGCGAAGCGATTGCATGATGGCGTCCGCAAACGCAATAACAGCTTTGTCGCCCGCGTCATGCCCCCGGCTATTGTTAATGCGGCTGAAATTATCAATGTCTATCAGAAGCAGGGAGCAGGGTGTGCCATGACGCTCGTACCGGTGGATTTCATCCTCCAGCCTGACCAGCACGGCGGACCGATTGGCCACACGTGTCAACGGATCCTCAAGTGCCATCCTTGCTATCGATTCCATCGATGGCCTGGAGATGAAAACAGGATGCTCGATCTCATGCCGCTGGTTCGAGAGATAGTCCAGCGCGGCAACCGCAACCCCGACATTGCGGCCTAATTTGACAGACATATCATACTTATGGCACAGAATCTCGCGCCAGCGTGCCTCCGCCTCCGCCTCCGGAACACGTTGGTGCGTGACGGCAAACAGTAGCTGCGTAAACAGCAAGCAACCCCGTTCCCGTTGTAGACGCTCCATCATCGCGCAAACCTCGGGGGTTATGTCCTGATCGCCACTCATTGCGGCAACAAGTGTGTCCGGCAATGGCTCATTCCCACTGCTGATTTGCAGTTGGCGAATGATGGTCTCTACGTCTTCCGGTTGCATGGTGGCTCCTGATGCGGGCATCTGTAGGGTTTTATCCCCTTACACCTGTCATAAGGAAAAGCGTACCGCATGTCTCGCCCCGGTAACATCCGCCTAACCCCGAGATACGGATTCGAAATACCTTGCTTCGTTGCCGCGTCTCGTTCTGTGTCCGGTTTCGCGGCAGAAATATATGCGGCAGGATTCTATGACGCCCCATGACTGATTCTTTTGGAACTGGAACCGATTGACGATTACGGGCGACGATTA
>CAZRCN010000145.1:0-6178 GCA_964598575.1 uncultured Victivallales bacterium
CGCCAGGTGTGGCGAGGACGGCAGCCTTGCGTTCAGTGGCGTGGCCCGGCCCGGCTACCTCTTTCTGCGTTATGAAGGGAAATCGGTTGACGAGAACGGCGACGAGAACGGATAACGGGTAGTAGTAAACAGATGAAGACGATAACCATTCTCATGGATTCACTGAATCGCCATCGGCTCAGCCTTTATGGCGGCCCCGTGCCGGTGCCTAATCTGGAGCGACTGGCGGCGAAGGGGGTTCGTTTTACCCGCCATTATGCCGCCAGTCTTCCCTGCATGCCCGCTCGGCGCGATCTGATGACCGGTCGTTACACCTTTCTGGAGTCAGGATGGGGCCCCATGGAGCCGTGGGATGAGAGCTGCATCGCCAATCTGCGCGAGCGCGGCATCTATACCCACATGATCACGGATCACTACCATTACTTCCAGGTCGGGGGAGAAAACTATCATACCCAGTATCACAGTTGGGTTTTTGAACGCGGACAGGAGTTTGACTGCTGGGCTGACTTTGCCGGGGGCAACCAGATTCCCTTGACGAGTGAGAAGCGACAGAACGCCAGGCGGTACTGGGCCAACCGCAGCAGGCTGGATGTGGAGGATGAAAATGCCTATCCAACCGCCCGTTGTTTTCGGGAAGCCGCCGATTTTGTTCGGCGAAATGCCGCCGCGGATAATTGGCATCTCCATCTTGAGGTATTTGATCCACATGAACCTTTTGACTGTCCCGCTTCATGGCTGAAGAAGGCCGGTGATACGTATGACCGCGAACGCATCTACAACTGGCCAAACTATGGCCCGGTGGGAAGCGATGGTGACGATGCGGTCGATCGCAGGCATATCGAGGCGCGTTACGCCGGGAGTCTGATGATGGCCGATCACCACCTGGGCATGGTGATCGATGCGATCGATGCTACCGAATCCTGGGACGACACGTGCATTATTCTGACGAGCGATCATGGCTACCTTCTGGGGGAGCATGGCTATTGGGCCAAGAATTATGTCTTCGATTACGAGGAACTCACCCATATCCCCCTGGTGATCGTCCATCCTGACGCCATCCCCGGCTCCATCTGCAACGCGCTGAGCAGCGCGATAGACATGGCGCCAACACTTTGCGAGCTCCATGACGCGCAACCGCTCAAACACGCGCATGGCGCCAGTCTGCTGGATCTGGTTCTGCAGCGGCGTGAGACGTTGCACGAGCGTGTTCTTACCGGGTATTTCGCCAAGGACATATCCATTACCGATGGGCATACCACCTATGTCAGGCAACCATTGGCAGACAGCATGGCCTATCATCATACGCTTATGCCGGGAAACGTCAGGGAACTCGAATATGGCGATTGGTTGCCCCAGGCCGAAGGATTAAAGCTCTTTCGTATCCCCACGAAGAGTTATCGGCACCACGATGCACCAGACCATCACCTCTTGTACGATCTCGTCAATGACCCGAGGCAGACCACGCCCGTGGTTGATGATCAGCTTGAAAGCATTTGGGCGGAAAGGCTGACGCACGAATTGGCCGCGGTTGGCGCTCCCGCGTGGCAATTTGCGAGGGTTGGCCTTGAAAGGCCCGCCGATTGAGGAAGGGCGGGGGGGCAGAGTTGGCAAAGCAGGTTCCTGCTAGGGTATAACTTCATTAGTTGAAGGCAGATTAAGGCGAAAGATTAGGGCGAAAGATTAAGGTTTATGTGCTCGCCTTCGAGAGAATGGTAGGGTTCTGGACAGGTTCGTTAAACTGAAAGGTATAGGATGAGAAAGAATATGATAGATGGTAATCGGTCCAGAGCGATAATGCTGGAAGAGGTGCTACAGATGGTATTGCGCAAATCAGTGACCGCATTCGTTGTTGGTATCATTTGCTTTGCCGGAACGGTTTCCGCTGAACTTGGATTCAGTCGTTTTTATGGTGATCATATGGTCTTGCAGCGTGATAAACCTGTATTGATTCGTGGATTCGCGCTGCCGGATGAAGATGTGACTGTGTCCTTCTCTGATCAGAAAAGGTCGGTGACGGCCAATGAGAACGGAGAATGGCGTGTAACGCTGGATCCGATGCCGGTAGCGGCAGAAGGACGTGCATTGGTTGCAACATCCGGCAATCTAAAGACATCGCTTTCCGATGTTGTTGTGGGGGATGTGTTTTTAATCGGGCGTCAAGCGACTGTTGATATTTCCCTGGGGCGGGATGAAGCAGGGAGGAAAGTTGCTGCAACTCTGAAGGTGAACCCGAACCTGCGTGTCATGCATATCAAGACGATACCCGAGAAGGAACCGTTGAAGGATTTATCTGCTGCATCAACGACGGGCTGGCATGTAATGAACAAGGAGCAGGCCTTGGTCATGAGTGGGGCGGCTGTCCGCCTAGGGGTGGCATTGGTTGGCGAGAGCGATGTCCCCGTTGGTCTGATCGATTTGAATATGGGAAGCTATTTCCCAATCGCCTGGATGAGCCATGAGACGCTTCTTGCAACCGGCAAGGCATTCGGTGAGGACAAAACGCCAGTCGAGCAGACCGTGCAGCGGATGCACATCAGATCCTTTGAATATGAGACGGGAAAAACGCAAGCTGAGCTTGATGAACGGTATGCAAAGGCTGCCGAGGAGGCGAAAAACCGGAATATGCCTGTGCCGGAGAAGCCGGCATTAGGGCTGCATCCTTTATCAGACCCTCTGTATCCGGCCGCTGGCTACAATGCGGTATTGTATCCGCTCCGTGGGATCGCGCTTTCCGGCGTGCTGCTGCAACTCGGAAACGACTATATGTACGAGACGTACCGGGATCTTTTTGCCGATGGAAGAACACCAGCGCGAAGAGAGCTCGGTAGCGCCTACAAGGATACGTATGATCTCCGTAAATGGTGCATCTACATGGAACCCTACACGGTGCCACGTGTGCCAACCGAATGGCGCACCGTCTTTGCCTCTCCATCGATGCCGATGGGGCTGATCATGCCGCCCGGTTCAGCACTTAAAACGATGGCACGTCACCATAACGAAATTCGAGAGCTACAGCGCCAGATCGCCATGCGGGAGCCAAACATTGGGCTGATTGTACCTGACTACGATCACATTCCTTTCAGTGCGCAGCCCGCAGATGAATCCGTTGTAGCAGAGCGCTGCTTCAAGTGGATCAAAGGGAACATTTACAAACAACACAAGACACCCTTTTCTGGTCCTTTGTTTGACCATCTCGAAACAAGCTATACAGAGGCTCGTGTGCATTACAAGCCAGGCACGGCAAAAGGACTTAAGGCATTGCCAGGTGCCTTGGCGTATTTTGAGGTAGCAGGCGCGGATGGTGTCTTTATTCCGGCAATTGCATCGATTGATGGCTCAACCGTCAAGCTCGAGACCGACGAAATCAATCGCATTGTTCATGCTCGCTATAACTGGGCCGATACGCCTGATGATGGGCTGGTGAATGCCAGTGGTCTGCCTGCCATCCCATTTCGTACCGATGAACATCCATTCCCACGTGCCATCCCGCAGGCGGAAGGTGATTTGCCTTCAGAATACCATACGCCGGCAAAGGATTGGGGCGATGGGGATGTCGTTGTTGTGAATGGAGCGTTGAGAAACGAGCAGCTTTGGAATACGGGGCGTTGCCTTGGCGTGACGGGGATCAAGGCGGATCCATTTGGCCCCAATCTGATTGTCTATTATGTTCTTAAAGGTTCGCCCGCTGAAGGCAGGGTGCAGCGTGATGACTTGATCTATGCCGTAAACGGAGAGTTGTTAGGCGATGATCCGTTGAAGCGTTTCGGGGAAGCGCTTGCCTTCTCAGAGGGGCGTATGGGGCAGGGGAAGATGACCTTGGGGCTTCGTCGCAAGGGTGAGAATATCGACATCGACTTGCAGCTTGAAGTGCTGGGGTCCTACAGCTCAACATCGCCCTACGACTGTCCCAAGACGGACCGTATTGTCGCGAACATGGAAAAATTCCTGGCCAAGCGTGGTGGGGCAATGCCTTCGCACACCGTATTTCAGACCAGTGACGCGTTGTTTCTGCTGGCAGCCGGGAATCCCAGGTATCAAGGTCTTGTGCGACGTATGGTTTACGAAAAGATGGCAAAATGGGATCTGGATAAGCGACTTGATCCGTATGACAAGAAGCAGCCTCAGATTTGGGGGCCTGCCTATGAAGCGCTGCTGACGGGGGAATATTATCTGGCAACAGGTGATCGCAATGTGTTGCCTTACCTGAAATACCTGTGTGATGTGGCCGCGCTGCTTCAGATCAAGCTGGAAGCTGAACCCAAGCCATGGCCGGCTGCGCTTCTTGGCAAAGAGGGCGGGTGGCGTCATAACTTCTATGGTTCGGCCACTTACAATCCGATGCCTTGTGCGGGGGTGCCCGCCTTGTTGGGATTCACGTTCGCCAAGGAGGCCGGCGTCACGGTAGACGAAGCCGCATATGAACGCGGAATCGGTCTGTTACGTCGGGGAGGTGTGGCCGTTGGGAATGTCGGTTATGGCTCCTGGCCAACACCGGTAACGAAAGTAACACCCATTGACCCACAGCAGATGGCCGATGGGAAGTTGGTCACCAACAATGGATCCATAGCCCTGGGCGCGGTTCTCTTCAAGATACTTGAAGAGCCTAAGATTGCCGATACCTGCGGCTTCAAATCGGTGTATTCATACAACAATACGCATGAGGGACACGGTGGTAACTTCTGGAACAATTACTGGACCGGTCTGGGGGCAAAAGCGCATAGCAAAAAGGGACTGCAAACGTTTGTTCAGGGGAATGCCTGGTATCGTGATTTGCATCGCATGTATAATCACGGTCACTATCAGGGAAATGCCAAGATCGGTGGCGGGCAGTTGATTTCCCTGGTGGCTCCGCGCGAGCGCTTGCGGATCACGGGGGCACCGGAATCGGTCTTTGCCGCGAATCCACCAGAAGCGCTTAGGCCTGCATTGACGGCTCACTGGGAGCGTGACTATGCCGAGGCAGAGAAACGCATTACGGCGCTGATTGAAGGAGGCACCTTGATTGGGGGGGAACTGGAGAAGGCCAAACAGTTGCAACGGGTCACACGTGAACTGCAAGAAAGTATCGCCTTTGATGTAGAAAACGTTGAGCGCCTCATCACGGAAGGTAAGCTGTATGAAGCCGGGCTTGATCTTGTTCAGCTACAAAACATGCTTCCGGGGGACAATGACCGGCTGATAGCCATCGAGCGCGCGCTTGCTAGTCCAGACAATGCTGAAGCGATCGCACGGGATGAAGAACGTTATGAAAATGAACAGATTGCATTGCGTTTTGAACGTTTGGTCCCCGCCAGGGATGAGAGCGACAAGGACGAGTGGCAACCGTTGACCACCATTAGCGAGTATTCATCCTGGTTTGAGCGAAATCAAAGTACGGTTCCTGAATCCGAGGCGACAAGCTGGCGCATGCAGATAGTGGAATCGATGGATCAGGCACCCGCTGGATGGACTGGATTAACCTTCGATGACAATAACTGGACGCCGGCGACACTGCCAATATCCTGGCATTTGAATCATACCGTTCTGCTTAGGGCTCCGTTTGAAATCGGTGATAAGCGTAAGATCCGTGCTTTGCGCTTACGTAAATACACGTTCCGGCAGCAGAACATGCAGATCTATATCAACGGTACACCCGTTGCGAAGATCAACAATGCCAAGGCAGAATCGATCCTGGATATTCCCCTGAATGATGGCGCCCTTGATGCAGTTCGAAATGGAAAGAACGTGATCTCGGCAACATTCCGGAATAACTGGCGTTGGGGACGCTATACACGACAAATAGAATTGGATGCGGATAACAGTGTCTACAACAACGGCATAGGCCTGGCACTGGAGATGAAATGAGGGTTTGCACAATATGACGACATTTGCAATTGTCATCGAACCCTAGAGGAGTATAGATATGCGCGTATTGCTTGAACGACCACGAATCACTCAAATTATCATCATTTATTTATGTGTTGCCTGCGTTGGAGTGAAGTTGTCAGCCGCTCCTGAGTGGCAGACACGTCCGGTGACAGAACTTACCAAGGGAGAAGAGCCCTTTGAAGATAAAAACTTTAATGTGGGACCTACAGGCTTTCGTGGATGGGTGTTTCACCGTGGTGTAGATAGTAGTGAGAGCCGTCAGATTCTCGTTACAACGGTCGAGACCCATTCCCCTGCCGATGGCGTCTTG
>CAZRCN010000146.1:0-4824 GCA_964598575.1 uncultured Victivallales bacterium
TCCAGATCGCAAAACGTTGGCTGGCTCGAAAGGTGTGGTGTGGCTGTTTCCATATTGCTCCATGGCAGTGGTTCGTTCGGTGTCAACATATGTGTTCGTTCAATGTTCTCCTATGATAGAACACCAAGCGGCAACGTCAACCGGGAATAGATCCAGGGCAAACGTATCTCATTTCCCATGAGCATGCACGCTAATGACGGATATTGCTGGCCCCGGGGCATGTTCCTTGACTTGGCGTGCGGATTAAAGGATACTTCGAATCTGGTACACATGTACAGGGGGTATCGTCCAGGGTGAAACAGCAAGACAGCGAAAGGGAGTATGATGAAGAGTACGCGACATTTTTTGGCAGCAATGCTGGTAGCAGGGTTTGCGATGCAGGCGACGGGCGCAACCCGGATGTTCTCGGTGTATCTGGAGAGCTATGCCGCTTTGCAGCAGCAGATTTTCCAAGGGGCACAGGCGTTTGAGATACCGGAACTGGGTTCGGTTCCGATGTTGCTGAGCATGTCGATGCCGGGGGCGTCCGAGCTGAACAAAAATGAACCGGTGGCTCTGCATGTCTACCTGCCGGATGGTGAGCCGGGTACACCTGCCATAGTGCTGGATGTCGGGGTGGCAAACACGCCGGAGGCATTTTTAGGTGCGCTGCTTGGAGCCTCGGGCGGCGAGCTGCCGGAGGCGCAGAATGGCCGCTATGTGACGAGTCAGGGCGCGGCCCAGGTGCATGGAAAACGTCTGCTGCTGGCGCGTTCTGCGGATGATCTCGATGTGGGGTTGGCAGTCGGGGTTCCGGCGGGCTTGCCTAAGGTGCCGGGTGTGCTGCGCATGCAGATGGCTCCGATGCAGGTAGCTGGGTTGTTGGAGCAGGCACGTCCCATGATGACGGCGGGAATGGATACGGAGCAGCAAAAGGCTATGTTTGATGAGGTGCTGGGGCTATACCAGTCGGCACTCGAACAGGTTGCTATCTATGAACAGGGCATTGGCATCAGCGAGAAGGGGCTTGCGGTTCGTAGCCGTCTCGTACCGGCGCCGGGGCGTGCCGGGGAAAAGATTGTCGCCTCGTTGCAGCCCGCACCGGATGGCTGGGTGCAGGCTTTGGATGGGGACAGCCTCATGGCTATGGTTGCTGGCGGATATCAGGTGCCGGAGCCGGTCATGCAGCGGGTGCTGGATCAGTATCTGGCTATTCTGGCCATGGTCGAGGATGAAGTGCCGGTTGATCGCGACATGCTGCGCAAACTGATGCAGCCTAGCTTGGCTGGGCTGGGGGCTCCCACTTTCTTTTTTGCCGATCTGGCAGAGGATCTCTCCGGGCTCGAGTACTATGGCGGTGCGCTGACGGACGAAGCATCCACCATGCTGCAGGAGATGCTGGAGGTACAGAAATCGGAGGCATTTGGCACGTATATGAAGAGTTCGGGCATGCAGTTTTCCGAACCCGAAGCGCATGAGGTGGCAGGTGTGACGGTGTATCGCTCGCAGATGAAGCTGGATGAGGACGCATTCCAGGAGAAAATGCAGGCGGCGGGTGCGGCAATGGATCCCGAGGAGTTTGCGAACATGCAGACGTTCCTGAATGCCTTTATGGGTGGGCAGATGTATGGTGCCACATCAGAGGGTATGTTTTTTGCGTCGGGCGGCGATGCACAGGTGCTGAAGGCACTGGCTTTATTGGAAGGCAGTAATCTGGATAGCGAAGGGGGCCCGGATCTGCTCGCGCAACTGGATCTGCCGACGGCCCCGTATGGGGTGGGCCGGATCGATCTATTAGGTATGGTGCGGATGGGCGCTGCCATGTCCGGGGAAGAGCTGCCCATCAAGCTGCCTGAAGATGCTGGTCTGGGGCTGCTGTTTGCGGGATGGAAGTCGCAGGGGCAGGTTGAGCAAATGATGCTTTTGCCGGCGGCGGATATCCGGGCTATGTCGCGGACGGTCCGCGCTGCCACGCAGCAGTAGGGTTTGCCCTGGGGGGCTTATTAGGCTGCGCGGTTGCGCGGGTCTAATGCATCGCGGAATGCATCGCCGAGGATATTGAGTGAGAAGAGGGCGAGGCACAGCGTGACCCCTGGGATGATCATAAGCCAGGGATAGCTTTCCATGACGCGCGCGCCATCGCGAATGAGTAATCCCCAGGAGCTCATGGGGGGTTGCACGCCCAGCCCGAGAAAGCTCAGGAATGATTCCAGCAGGATAACCCGTGGTATCGTGAGCGAGGTATAGACGATGACGGGGCCCATCATGTTGGGCAGCATATGGCGCAGCATGATGCGCACATGGGAGTATCCGAGTGCCCGGGCGGCCAGGATGAAGGGTTGTTGCTTGAGGGCGAGAACTTGTCCCCGCACAATGCGCGCCATCGTGAGCCATTCCACGGCACCAATTGCCACGAAAAGCAGCATGATGTTGCGTCCGAACACCACCATGAGAATAATAACGAATACGGTGAAGGGCAGGGCGTAGAGCGCATCGACAACGCGCATCATGATGACATCGGTACGCCCGCCCGCATAGCCGGAAAGCGTACCGTAGCAAACCCCGATACCCAGCGCAACAAAGGTGGCGGCGGCTGCAACCGCGAGTGAGATACGCCCGCCGTATAGCAAACGGGTAAAGAGGTCGCGCCCGAGGTCGTCGGTGCCGAACCAGTGTGCCCTGGAGGGAGGGGTCGCCCCCAGTGCGAGATCCTGTTGTTCATAGGTCCACGGACTTAACCAGGGCGCGGCAAGGGAGCTGATGCACAGCACGGCGAGCAGGGCAATGGCAATCCGTACGGACCGCTTCCGCAGGAAGCGCGACCAGAGCTGCCGGACCGAACCAATCGATGTGGGGGTAGGGGTATTCATGCGGTTAATTTGAGTCGGGGGTTAAGCAGCGCCAGCAGGATGTCTACCAGCGCATTGAAGAGAATCACCAGTGCGGCATAAAACGCGACGAGTCCGAGAATGAGGGTGTAGTCCCGATTAAAGGCACCGGATACGAACATGCGTCCGAGCCCCGGAATGTGGAAGAGGGTTTCGATGACGAATGAGCCGGAGATCAAGCCGGCAATAGCTGGCCCCAGGAAAGAGACGACGGGAAAGATACCGGGTTTCAGGGCATGAATGGCAACAACCTTGAGGGGATGTACCCCTTTAGCATGCGCCGTGCGGATATAATCCATGGGGAGGATTTCGAGAAGTCCGGCGCGCGCAAGACGTGCGATATAGGCGGCATAGGGCAGACCGAGGGTAATGGCGGGGAGGATGCGGTCGGATGGGGCATTCCAGCCGGAAGCATTGCACCAACCAAGACCGAGGGCGACGGTGAGGACCAGTAATGGCCCCAGGACAAAGGCGGGGATGCAGATGCCTGCGAGGGCGGCTGTCATGGTTGCGGAGTCGAGCAGGGAGCCGGGGCGCAGAGCGGAAGCAATGCCGGCGGGTAGCCCAATGAGAAGGGCGACGAGCAGGGCCCACAAGCCGAGTTCAAGGCTAACGGGGAATGCGGTTGCAACGAGTTCGTTGACGCTGCGTCCGGACTGCGTCAAGGAGGGGCCGAGGTCACCTCGCAGCAGACCGCCGATGTATCGAAGGTACTGGATGGGCAGCGGCTGATCTAGGCCGTAGTGCTGGTTGATTTGTTCGAGGGTGTGGGGCGGGTACTGACGCTCGTTCGTAAAGGGCCCCCCCGGTGCTAGCCGAACCAGAAGAAAAGCCATGGTTACGGCCGCCCATAGGACCGGGATCATGAATAGCAGTCTGCGAACAAGAAATCGAATCATGGCGAGGACGATGGGTTGGTGGGTCTGGAAATATTGTGCGTGCGGGGGGTGGTGTCGGTCAGCGGCAGGAGCTGGTCGGGATGATCGATGATGAAGGAGGCATGGTGCTGGCGGAGTTCGGCGCGATCGCGAAAGCCCCAGGTGACGCCGACCGAGGCCAGGCCGGCTCGCTGAGCGGTTTGCATGTCGGTGTTGGTATCGAGGAGAGTACCGTCAAGATCGAAGATAAGGGCCTGATAGGACATAGCGTACTCTTAGCCGGACTGGGCCGCAGCGTTGCGGACGGCATCGCGTGCCACTTCGGGTAAAGCGGGGTGGGTAAAGATCATATCGAGCAAATCGTCCAGTGTTCCCTTCATTTTCATCATGGCAATGAAGAGGTGGCTCATGGAGGCGGCTTCCTCGCCGATAATGTGTGCACCGATGAGCCGTCGGGAGCCACGCTCGAAGATAACCTTGGCAAAGCCATGATCCGCGGCCCGGGCCTGGCCGGGGGTGCTTTCGGCATAGGAAGCCTTGCCGACAAGGAGGGGAAGGCGCAGGGTGCGAGCTTGTTCCTCGGTCATGCCGACACCGGCAATTTGTGGCACGGTAAATACGGCATACGGGACGGGCCCGTAGTCGATGGGTGGTGGCGTGTCATCGGAAAAGGCTGTGCGCATCAGGTATTCGCCTTCGTAATTGACGGTGTGTCGGAAGAGGTAGTTGCCGACACAATCCCCGAGAGCATAGACGCCTGGTACATGGGTTTTTAAATGTGCATCCACTTCGATGTACCCTTTGGAGGTGCGACGAATGGCCGTGTGCTCGAGGCCGAGGTTGTCCGTGTTGGGCGTTACGCCGCTGGCAACCAATAGGCAGTCGCCTTCGAGCATTGTCGTCTGACTGCTGTCGCCCTCGCAAAGGGATACGCGAAACTGTTGTCCGTCGTGCGCAACCCGCTGTATCTGCACGGGGCGGTGCACGTGGCAGGTTCGCCGGAAGATGCGCTCAAATTCTGTGCCGATATCCGGGTCAAGTCCCCGCAGGACGCGACTCCGCACGAGGAAATGAACCTC
>CAZRCN010000146.1:4924-6167 GCA_964598575.1 uncultured Victivallales bacterium
GGCACGATACGCCCCTCTAGCGAGAGACCCATTGCCTGGCTATGGCGAGCGAGATCAGCGACTTCGGCCGGGTGGATGAGCATCTTGGATGGGATGCATCCCCGGTTCAGGCAGGTGCCGCCAAAATCATCTTCCTCGATCAGGGCAACGTTATAGCCTCTGCTTGCGGCTGGCATCGCAATCTTGGTGCCGCCGCCGCTCCCGATTACTATACAATCGTATGCTTTCATCATAGCGCTGTCTGCAGATCTGGATGGCAGCGGATCAGGCCGGTTCGGGGTTTTCCGCGATGGTGGCTTTCTCCTTCAGGTCCTCGACAAACGCTGCCAGGCACTTGCCCCGGCGGTCGTGCCGCATCACATCCCGGATCTTGTCCTGCGACTCGGTAAACGAAGCTTGTCCGCCTTCGTCTTCGGCCGTTTTGAGAATGACATGATAACCAAACTGCGTTTCGATGATATCACTCATCTCGCCTACATTCATGGCAAAAGCGGCATTCTCGAATTCCGGCACCATCATGCCGCGGGAGAACCAGCCCAGGCTGCCACCGTTCTGCTTGCCACTTGGGCACTCGGAGTGGACGGCAGCCAGTTCTGCAAAATCCTTGCCGTTTTTCAGCTCGTCGGCAATGCCTTCGATCTTGGATTCGGCGGTTACGCGGTCTTCGTCCTTATCGGATGCCGGACGCACCAGGATGTGAGAGGCTGCCACGCGCTCCGGCTGAAGATAGTTTTCCTGGTTTTCCTTATAGAAAGTCTGCATTTCCTCTTCGGTGGGGTCGGAGAGCCCCTCGCACACCTTTTCGATGAGGACATCCACCTTGCAGCCTTGCTCCATGTTTTGCCGGAGTTGTTCCTCGGTAATGTTGTTTTCCTTGAGGCGTTGCTCAAAGGGTTCGCGTCCACCGGATTGTTCAATGATGGGTTGCAGTTTTTTGTCGATCATCTCGGTGGGTACCTGCAGATCGAGCCGCTGCGCCTCATTGAGGAGGAGCTTGGCCCCGATGGCCTGCTCACGCGCCTGCGCTCGAAGGCGGTCTTCCTGCTGCTTGATTTGTTCGGCGGACATATGCTGGGAGTAGTATTGTACTAGACGCCGGTATTCGAATTCGATGGCTTCTTGCGGCAGTGGTTCTCCGTTAATGGTAATCATACGGTGTGCATTCCTTCCCTGTCTGTGTTCTCAGATACGAATTGCCAGTATCCGCCCCCGGCGCTACACATGCAAGCACGAACTGGCATTA
>CAZRCN010000147.1:0-6098 GCA_964598575.1 uncultured Victivallales bacterium
CAACGTTTTACGCAGCCTACGCCCTTGACTTACCCACAGATTCTGCGGAAGACCCTTACAAAAAGAGCCCCAGAAAGGACCCGACGGGACCCATGCAGGGCGATGCGTCCCAGCTTGCGTATACGGTTACCATTCCGAAGGCAGGCAAGTATGCGTTGACAGCCAATGTGGTTACGGCGAACGATGACCAGGAATTGGTTGTCTCCGCGAATGGTTCTGAGGATATGACTATGGTGCTTCCGTTTACGAAGGGAAGCTGGCAGAAGAGCGACCCCGTGACCGTATCGCTCAAGCGTGGGGACAACACGTTGTCATTCTTGCGTCGCAATCCCCCGCAGTATGGCGTGGCAGTCAAATCGTTTTCGCTCATGCCTGTGCGCTGAGCTGAAACATATAGCGCGAAACCCATGTCAGCATCTATCAGAATGATCACCATTTTTTGTGGTTACGTTTTCTGAAGAACCAATACTGATGGGCAAAAGCGCGATGAAATGTGATCATGCCATACACCATCGCCGTGAAGTCATTCATCCGGTACAACCGCAGCTTCCAGCACGCAGCAACCGGATCACCCCAGTACTTATCGACATACCTGTCCAAAATAAGTTGAGGGGGCGAGAGCGGACGGGGGGCTGGTGCGCCCCGCCAACCGGTTCAGGGATCTTTCCGCTGTGGTGGTACGCCGAGGGATTTCCAAGTCTTCCCGTCGGTCCACCAGCCTTCCCCAGTAGCCGTGTTCAGCACAAAAACACCCTGCCCGTTGTGATTCTCGAAGGGGATGTATGTGCCCAGCGGGGCCGATGCAGCGCCGTCGGGCTGGCCGACATAGATCCACGCCATCGTGGCTGGATCCTGCTGCCAGGTCTTGCCCGATGTCGTGTCGACCCAGAAGAAGCCGGCACCGCCCTTGTTCTCACACGCCTTGAACCTCGACACAAACGGAACGGCTTCATCGGCAACCACCAGCCCGCCAAGCAGGCCGGCCAGTAACGCGATCATCCATATCTTTTTCATGCGATCCTCCCTCTAACATTTCTCATGCTTGCTTATTGCTCGGCCCTGCGGCCATGCCTGGTCGTGAGGACCTGCTCAAAGACCTGCTCGGAACGGGGTGGCAGATCAAGCGTGTACCGGACCGTGTCCAGATCCACCTTTTCGTATGCCCCGTACTCCCCGCGGTTCTTAACGTCCCAGTGCCTTGTCCCGAGATTGCGCGTGATTTCCACTTGAATCGCAACCGCACGCGTATTCTTGATCTTGAACTGGATGTTCCGTGTCTCGTCCCAGCCGTTAACGTTGCCATGCCGGTCAAACAGGTGATCGGTGGTTTTGATGTCCATGACTTTCGGCTCAACCACCACATCCTGGACCCGGCCAAGATTCAGCTCAATGTCCTCATCCACCGGAATGTACTTGAACTGCGACTGCCCCTCGTAGGACAGGTGCTTGTCCTGGCCGACATCACGGTACACCTTCATCATGCCGCCCGGAATCGGGGTTTCGCCCAGCTTGTGCTCCTCGTCGTTCCGGAAGCTGAGAAAACGCACCACTTGATTGCCGTACCGCTCGGGTTCGTGTTTATAGAGATTTTCCACCGGAATATCGACAGCCTCGAAGCTGGGTAAGCGCTTGCTCCAGCCGTCTTCGATGGTCTCTGTCCCCTCGATGGTATACAGGAAGTACTCACTCAGCCCTTCCTTGATAACCTGCTTTTCCTCCCTCGGCCTATCTGCCACCGCACCCGCAGCAAACGACACTCTCTCCATCGCACGGGCCGCCCCTCTCATCACAACAGGAGCGGACTGGGCCGGTGCCGACACAGGCGATCCATAGGGATGCTTCCGCCGGGCCAGCGTCGCAATCTCATCCAGCAGGTTGACTTTGCCGACGATCAGGCGTGTCTGCGCATTGGCATAGTCTTCGCCGGACTTGTTGGTTACCCGGACGTATCCCTGCAGGCGCATGGTGCGCTCGTCGGGCGCCAACGTCCCCATATAGAACGCGCGCCAGGAAATGCCGCTGGTCAGATACGAGATCTTGACGGGCACCTTGCCGCTGACACCGCTTTGGATGTTCCAGAGTCCCAGGTTCTGCACGCGCGGCGGATACGTCAGGTCAAATACATCGATCTTGTCGGCATGCTCCAGCGGCAGCATATCCAGACTGGTCGGATCGATCAGGGTATTGGCCCACGAGAATTGAAGCTGGTTCAGTCCCTGCTTCATGGTCAAGGCCCGGCTTTCGCGTACCAGCGTCAGATCCGCCGAGTTGTAGATCGTCAACTGCACCGTGTCCCGGTTCGGCAGGGTGACCAAGTCAATCCTGGCAATGCCGGGCGAAGCCAGCAACAGGACAATGCTTACGGTATATAGCGTTTTTTTCATGGTGTTTCTCCTTAGCGTACGTTGCGGCGGTGATACTGCATCGACAAGTTCCGGACACTGGCCTGGCCGGTCTTGGCATCACGCGGCGGCAGGGTAATCTCGAAGGCGATGGTTCCGACATCCTTCCGGGTGTAGGTGGCTTTTTCCTCATCGAGCGTGCATTGGGCCATATCCCACTGGCCGGGGATATGCTGGAGCATGGTCAGTACAGCCGGCGTATCCTTGAAATTCTCAATCTTGGCCGTGATCAGCTCGTCGGTGTCGTAGAGCACAATGCCTCCCTTATTATTCCGGCGGATGTTGATTTTCTTGTCGTGCATCTTGCGTTGGGTAACGACAATGTCCCGGCTGTTGCCGATATAGACTTCCATGTCCTCGCCTACCGGTACGACCGGTACGGTTTTCCCGTCAATCTTGGGATAATCCTCGCCCAGAAAAATCGTGCTGCCGTGCCCATCCTCCTGGAACAGGCGCATCTTCCCGCCCCAGAGGGCATGCTCCCCGAGCTTGCCCTCTTTCGTGTTGGCAAACCGGTAGGTCACCGGGATCTCCTGATTCTGGCCCGGACCGAGTTTCTCGGGATCCCACGGGATGCGGGCGGCATCAAACGTCCATACCTTCGTGATGGGGGTCGCATTCTTCTTGAGGAACAGGAGCTGTTTGGTTTCCTCGTGGCTGATCCCCTGCTCGAACGCCTCCCCGTAATCGAGCAGCACCTTCGCTTGCGTGAAATCTTCCCCCGAGAAGTTCCGGAGAATAATATAGCTCTTGAGGTCGACCGCCGTCTCGTCCTTGTCGGCCACGCCCTTGTAGGTCACGAGTCGATCAATGTTACTGAGCAGGTAGCTGATGCGCACACGCGCCTCGTAGGCCTGTGCCGCGCTGATCTCCCAGACCAATGCCGCCTCATTGGGTGGGTAGCTGACATTCAGAAGGTTGATCTGGCCGGGATGCGATAACACCGTCAGCCGGATGGAATCCGCATCGATATGCACGCCCTTCCAGGAAAAATCCACCTGGTTCAGCCCCTTTTGAAGCGTAAGCACCCGCTCCTCTTCCACCAGCGTGAACCGGGGGTTATCCAGGCGAATCATGGTGTCAGCCCGCTCGGGAATTGCCACCAACTTGATTCTTGCCTGCACCGGCATGGCGGCAATCGCCATGACCAGCATCATCCATACTACCGCTGCTTTCCATTTCATGCTGCGTCCTCCTTTGTGGTTCTCTTACTCTGCTCTACGGCCATGATACAGCCGCAAGGTGTACCATAGCTCCTGCGTGGTGCGTGGTTCCAGGTCCAGCGTGAAGCGGCCATGCACCAGGTCATGTTTTTCATAGCCGCTTTCCCGCGTGGTAAGGTCCCATTTTTTTGTATTGAAATTGCGGGTGATCTCCACCTTGACCGGGATATCCCGCGTATTGAATACCTTGAGGCACCAGACCTGCACTTCATCATAACCATTCACATTCCCATTCTGGTCGAACATGTGGTTTTCCGTGCGTACCTCCATGCGTGTGGGCTCCACGTGCACCTCGCGGGCAGCACCCAGCTGCAGTTCGATCTGCTCATCGACGGGGATGTAGCTGATCGCCGCCTCGCCCACATAATGCAAATGCGCATCGGCATCCAACCGGCGAAAGATCCGCACATTGCCGTTCGGCAACGGCGTTTCCCCCAGTTCGTGGTCTTCGTCGTTGGCAAAGGACACAAACCGGATGGTCTGGTCGCCCCAGAGATCCTCATTATGCTTATACAGGCTTTTCACGGGGATGTCGTCTGCGTCAAAGGACGGCAGCCGCTTCCCCCAGCCATCCTTGATCGTTTCCCGTCCCTCAATCGTATACAGGAAATACTCGCTCAGGCCCTCTTTCTTGATTTCCTTTTGGCGCAGGTCCATGTCTGAGTCGAGCGCCTTGGAAACTTCCATAACCATGTCCATTCCCTCTGCTTCAGGGATACCGAAACCTTTATCATACCCCCATCCGCCTTGTTCACCCACCTGATCGGGCCGACCATAGGCGTGCTGGCGGCGTGCAAGGTCCGCAATCCGGTCAAGCTGGTTGACTTTGCCCACCAGCAAGCGGGTCTGGGCATTTTCATAGTCCTCGCCGCTGTTGTTGTCCGCCCGGACGTATGCCTCCAACCGCATGGTCTGTTCGTCGGGGGCCAGCGTGCCCACATAAAACGCCCGCCACGAGATGCCACTGGTGAAATAGGTGATCTCGACCGGCACCGCACCGCTGACCTCCGAAAACAGCAGCCAGCGCCCCAGTTCCTTGAGGCGCGGCGGGAAAACCAGCGCCTCGATCTCCACCTTGCCGCGGTGCGCGGGATCGACCGCTTCGAGTTGCAGCGACGTCGGGTCGATCAAGGTATTGGCCCACATGAACTGGAGCCAGTTCCAACCTTTCTTCATGGTCAGTACGCGGCGCTCCCGCACCAGCGTAAGATCAGCCGAGTTGTAGATGGTGAGCTGGACGTCGTCCCGCGAAGGCAGGACGTTCAGTTCGATATTGCTGCCGGGGACAAACGGATCCTCCGCGCGCAGGGCGGCAAGTTCCGGATCCATATCCGCCTGAGCGGCAAGTTGCAGGTCAAGGCCTTCGTCCGGCGCAGGCATCAACAGATTTCTCCCGATCAAAAACCCCACCAGCAGGATGGCTGCCGCGGCCGCCAGCGCGGGCATGCGGAACCTGACGAGCTTTGATGGCGTCTGCACCCGGTCCAGAACGTCGGCCACCAAGGCTTCGGGGGCCGGCACATCGTCCTTGAGTAGATCAAGGGCAGCGAATGTGCGCTGCAAGCCTGCCTGCCGACGCCGGCAGTCCGCGCATGTCGCCAGATGCTGATCGATTACCCTCGCCGCACGATCTTCGGCCAGCCCGAACTGCCGGTCCATTATCTGTTGATCTGTCAGATGCCCGCTCACAACACTTCACCTTTCATATCCGGAAGCTTCTTCGCCAGAGTCTTCAGTGCCCTGGACATATGGGTCTTCACCGTGCCCACGGAACACTGCAGCGCTGCCGCAGCCTCCGGGTAGCTCAAACCGTGAAAGTACGCCAGCAGCAGCACGGCCCGCTGCTGGCCCGGCAAACTGTCGACGGCTGCTCGCACTTGTTCCTTCACATCCGACCTCTCTGCCTGCCAAGCTGGATCTCCTGCGGCATCACACAGTTCCAATGCACGGTTCGCGGTGGCTGGCTCCACATCCAGCGAGAGCCATGCCGGCCGTCGGCCACGTTTCCGCAGCAGATCAATCGACCGGCGGGTCGCAATCGTGAAAAGCCAGGTCTTGAAACGTCCATCATCCCGAAAGCGCCCCGCATGCCTATGCACGCGTAAAAATGTTTCCTGGAAAAGATCTTCGGCATGCTGGCGGTCTCCCGTCATCCGCACCAGATACCCCAGCAACGTATCAGCGTACCGTCCAACCAGCTCGCCAAAAGCCGCAGGGTCTCCGTCCCGGTGTGCTACCATCAATGCCTCATCACTTGGTTTCATCCCCGAATCTTTCCTGTCCTTTGATGGTTGATACGCTGAAACCGCCGCTTCGGTTGACACACGTTCTCATTTTATTGCGAAATATGCCAGTCTCTTGTTCGCCCCCCCCCGAACGCCACGTGCCAGCCCTGAAGAATAAAGATTGCTGCTGATCAAGTGCCATTTTACTTCCTGCTCGCTATACGGGCAGCGGCAAGCTGCGCTTCTGC
>CAZRCN010000148.1:0-6028 GCA_964598575.1 uncultured Victivallales bacterium
CCAGGAGACGAACACGAACTCGTGAAGCGTGCCGCGCGGAGAGCAAACCTCGTAATGATAGCGCCAAAAACCGGAATCTTCGGTGGTACTAGAGCTGCGTGGCGTCCCATTCCAGTGCCTGATTTTCTGGAGGGGCTCATTGAGGTAACTGAACCGCCCGAAGGAGAAGATAAGGAGCCGGAAGCAATTTCCCACATTGGCGATTTTTGCAAGTTCTGCGACCTTTTAGAATCGATGGTGGGAGGGTAAGCGATCATGTCAGTCTCAGATCCCTCGTATATTGGTCGGGTAGCCTCCGTGACGGGAGCTGTTGTTCGTATACAACTCAGGCATGACATGCCCTCCACCTTGGTCATGATCGAGGGTGAATCATACCGAGTTGGGCAAATAGGAGGATTTCTGCGCATTCCACTTGGCTATGTAAATCTCTATGGTGTTTGCACGCAAGTCGGAGCAGATGCGGCTCCACCGGGTGCACTTGAACCCGCTGTCGAAAACCCTCTGGAAAAGGATGATGGCACACATTTGTCGGTATATCGGTGGATCACAGTTGCGCTTTTCGGTGAAGGTTACGCTGGGGAGTTCGAACGGGGTGTTGGTCAGTATCCAACTGCCGGAGATGAGGTCCACGTCGTAACGAATCGCGATCTGGAGACGATATACGGTTGGGCAAAGAAGGATGCCGGCACAATCTCTGTCGGTAGTATTGCTGCTGCGTCAGGGATCTCTGCCGATGTTAACATAGGAGGTTTAGTATCGCGACATAGTGCGATAGTTGGATCAACTGGGGCGGGGAAATCCAACCTGGTAACAGTTCTGCTGGAAACACTCTCAAGCAGCAGCCTGCCTAATGCCCGGACGCTGGTCATAGATCCTCACGGTGAATACGCCTCTGCTTTAGGTGACAAAGCGAGGGTATTCAAAATAAAACCAGACGTTAAGGCAGGAGAGCGTAATCTATGGGTTCCTTTCTGGGCTCTCCCGTTCTCAGAGCTTCAGGAGCTAACTCTCGGAGGGCTTCAGCCAAATCACGAGGCGAGCATCCGCGACATCGTACTCGACATGAAGACTGAAGCAGCAGCGCTGTTGCAGTCTCCTCCACCAACCGAAACACTCACTGCTGACGCGCCTGTTCCGTTCAGCATTCGTAAGCTTTGGTACGACTTGGATAAATTTGAACGTATAACGTTCAAGAAGCCGGGGACGGCCCAAGTTGAAGATGAAGCTTATGATGCTGATGATGAAGGTAGTGCGGAGGAACTTCGTTCAGCGAAGTATCCTGCGGCTGATCCTTACAATAAAGCTCCTTACAAGAATCAGAAAAAGCTCAATATCGAACGGCAACTGGATCTGCTGCGGAGCAGGCTTACGGATTCCCGCTATGGATTTCTTTTCTCTCCGGGGGAAGGTTACGGCCCAGACATCAATGGACATATAGAAAGCGACCTCGATAGGTTGGTGCAGGATTGGATTGGTCATGATAGGCCTGTCACTGTATTCGATGTGTCCGGGCTGCCCTCGGATGTCTTGCCCACAGTTGTCGGCACAATGCTTCGCGTTGTTTATGACACATTGTTCTGGGGGCAGGATCTGCCTATGGGCGGTCGTGCGCAACCTTTGTTGGTAATGCTAGATGAGGCGCATCTATTCGTGCCAGAAGGCCATAAAACAGCGGCACACCGTACATTGTCCATGATTGCTAAGGAGGGGCGGAAGTATGGAACCGGCCTTATGCTCATAACACAACGTCCGTCAGAGATCGATTCTGCAGTGTTGAGTCAGTGCGGATCGATTATAGCTCTGCGAATGACGAACGGAACTGATCGTTCAAAAGTGTCTTCATCTGTCCCTGACGATCTGGGGGGATTGGTGGATCAGCTTCCCACGCTTCGAACGGGTGAAGGTATATTTCTCGGCGAGGTTATGCCAATCCCGTCACGTGTGCGCATTCGGAAAGCACTCAATAAACCCGTGGGTGATGATCCTCGCCTTCCCGAAGCTTGGATGAAAACTGAACGTCCGGATGGTAGCGGATATTGCCGGGCACTTGCTAAATGGAGAGCTCAATCTACAGCTGCTGAGCCCAAAGAACCTACACCTGAGAAAGAGGAGATGAAAAATGCCTGAAATGCACTTTGTTGATTCCAGTAATGTAGAGTCGATTGGATATGATCCTGACACCAGAGAACTGCACGTTAGCTTCTTGAAGACCGGAAGAACCTACGTCTATTACAATGTGGATGAATGGGTTTTTGACGAGTTTATTCAAACCGACTCAAAAGGCTCGTACTTGGGCAACAACATCAAGGGTGTTTACGACTACGCCCCGCTCTAAGCATGACAAAACTGGATGACCATGAACTTCCGCATCGCCGACACATTTACCGATAGTCTCGCCAAGCTGATGGGCGAGGAGCAGAAGGCCGTGAAGACGACGGTCTTCGATCTCCAACTATCCGCTATCCACAATGCACTATCCACAACTTCCCCCGGCATGAGTTTTCATAAGCTGGACCGGGCAAAGGATAAGAATTTCTGGTCGGTACGGGTAAGTAGCGATGTCCGGCTAATCGTTCACAAGACGCAGGATAGCCTGCTCCTGTGCTATGTTGATCACCACGACAAGGCCTATGCCTGGGCCGAAAAGCGTAAACTTGAAACGCACCCGAAGACCGGTGCCGCACAGATCGTCGAAATCCGTGAAACGGTCAAGGAAATCGAGATCCCCAAGTATGTGGAGGTGGAGCAGCCAGCCCCCCCGAAACCAGCTTTGTTTGCCAATACACCTCCCGACGAGCTTCTGTCCTATGGTGTGCCGGAAGAGTGGCTTTCCCGGGTGAAGGCGGTGAATGAGGACGGCTTGTTTTATCTGGCCGATAAGCTACCAGCCGAGGCGGCGGAAGCATTGCTGGAACTGGCAACGGGTGGAAGGCCGCAGGTTGCACCGGTAGCGACACCGGACGCAGACCCGTTCGAGCATCCCGATGCCCAACGTCGATTCCGTGTGATGTCGAATGTTGAGGAATTGGAACAGGCGTTGGAATATCCCTGGGACAAATGGACGATTTTCCTGCATCCCTGTCAGCAGCAGCTTGTGGAGCGGGAATGCAACGGCCCGGCTCGTGTGGCGGGGTCTGCGGGGACGGGCAAGACGATTGTGGCCTTGCATCGTGCGGTTTACCTGGCAAAGCATTATCCGGACGCACGCGTCCTGCTGACGACGTATTCCGATCTGCTGGCGCAGGCATTGCATATTCGGGTCAGGAAGCTGATCTATCATCAACCCATGCTGGCGGAGCGTCTGGAGGTGCATTCGCTGGATAGTATCGCCTTGCGTATCGGTAAGGCCCGGTTCGGCAAGCTGAAGCTGGCTAAGGATGCCGATATACAGCGTATCTTGTCGGACGAGGCGAAGCGTATCGAGGGATCGCGGTTTACTGCTAACTTCCTGTGGGATGAGTGGTCGAATGTGGTGGATGCCTGGCAGTTGCGCGATTGGGAGGCATATCGCGATGTGCAGCGGCTGGGAAGAAAAACCCGGCTTTCGGAGCCGCAACGCAAAATGCTCTGGGATGTATTCTCGGCTGTCCACGGCTGGCTGGAACGTGAGGGACTCCACACGCGCGCAGCGATTCTGTCAAAAGTGTCCGAAGCGATAGAGGCAGACAATCAGCCGCTGTTTCAACATGCGGTTATCGACGAGGCCCAGGATCTAGGCGTTCCTGAACTGCGTTTTTTGGCGGCACTGGGTGGAGACCGTACCGATGGCCTGTTCTTTGCCGGGGATCTGGGGCAGCGGATCTTTCGTCAGCCATTCTCGTGGAAAGCGTTGGGTGTGGATGTACGGGGACGTTCAACAACCTTGCGCGTGAATTACCGGACGTCTCACCAGATACGCCAGCAAGCCGATCGGCTATTACCGTCGGAACTTGCTGATGTGGACGGTAACGAGGAATCCCGCAAGGGGACGGTATCGGTATTCAATGGCCCGGCTCCTGAAGTCAGAACCTGTGACACGCCGGAGCAGGAAGCGCAGCTTGTGGGGCAGTGGTTGCGGCAGCGCCTGGACGAGGGGCTCCAGCCGGATGAAATCGGCGTCTTTGTCCGCTGCCGCGAACAGTTTGACCGTGCCCAGTCGGCCATGGAAGCAATAGATGTGCCCACGGTCTTCCTCGACGACAACCTTAAACCGGAACCCGGATATCTCGCCATCTGCACCATGCACCTGGCCAAGGGCCTCGAATTCCGAGCGGTAGCCGTCATGGCCTGCGACGATGAGGTAATTCCCCTGCAATCGCGCATCGAGTCCGTCACCGACACCGGCGACCTCGAAGACGTCTACAACACCGAGCGCCACCTCCTATACGTCGCCTGCACCCGCGCCCGCGACAACCTCCTCGTCACCGGCGTAGACCCCGCCTCCGAATTTCTCGATGACTTGCGTGCCGCAATACCTGTCGGCGTTGGGAGGGGAACAAATAGCGATGGTCGAGGCCGAAAATCAAGATCCGAGTATACATGAAGGAGTTATAGCATGAGTCAGGACGAGACTCTTTGTGCACCCTTGCCGGAAGCCCTCCAAAGGTTCATCGCCGAACAGGAGTGGATTTTTGCCAGACATACGCCGAAACATGGCCGCATGAGTATATCGTGCAAGAGCGGGTGGACGCGGATCTGGTTGCACAACTGGCTCACCACATCGATTCATATGGCTACACGGAATACTGCTACCAGAAGCCCGTCATCTATTTTGAGCACGATGGGTATGCCTACTGGCATATGGGAATCATCATCAACCGTTGCGTCGTGGCCGACACTTTCCTCCGCCGCAAGCAAGACGGTAGACTGCCGGACACAAAGGAGCATGTGTAGATGCCTGTTTTTAATAAAATAGCTTATTTGGCTGCGTGCCAAGAAAATCTGCCCGCACAGGTTCTGGATGGAACCTTAAGTGATAAACATTTTGAAACGTATGTAGCGTTGGATGAGGCTCTCTCCTGGCTCAACAACGAACAGCGTTGTGATGCCCTTTATGCTGACCATATCATAGAATTGAATGATGTTTCTGCGTTGCCATTGCTGGCCATACGCGACTTAGTTGTCGGGAAGGGTGCCTTAGATGCCAACTATCTAGCAGAGCTAGTACAGAATGCCGATGATTCGTCAGATGGGCAATCAGCGGAGATCAACGTGCTCTTTGATGGTGATTGGTTGTTATTTTCGAATAACGGCAGAAAAATTGACGCAGGAAACCTGAGAGGGTTGACTCGCTTTTTTGCTCATAGCCAGCCCATTAGCGAACGAACTATCGGAAAGTTTGGCATAGGATTTAAATCTTGTTATCGAATTGCAACCGAAGTCTTCGTATACAGTTGGGATTCAGATGGATCGTTTGCATTTAGACTTCCAATTTTCAAGCCTGAATATCCGGATTCATTGCCCGATGCATCGCGTCTTCGGCGAATTGTCAATGCACTTGGAAGCCAAGGCCTTGATGTGCCAGATCGCAATGTGGTTAATGATCGCCTCGGGTACTGCACCCCTGAATATATTTCTTCATTACCGACGGATTTGAAGAATATGACTCGCAATATGATCAGCAGCGAACGAGGTAGCCTTTTTTGTTTACACCTGCACAATAGAGGGCAGCAAGATGTGAAAGAGAGACTGCCTCATGCTAGAGATATATTTAGCGAGATTAGTCCTCTTTTCCTGCCGAATCTGAAAAAGATATCTGTTGGTTCGTCTGAACTGTCATTGCATGTTCATCAGCGGCAGCAAGTAGACTGCATAGACCAGATTCTAGATGCTAGACGAATAACTATCACTGCCCAAAGAGATGATGATTCAAAACTGACACAACGATTGTGGTTGCTGGAAGGGAAGGCTCTTCCGCAGAATCTGTGGGTTCGTTTTAGTCATTTCGTGGCACATGGCCATGCAGAAAGAGGGGGAGATTTGCGTGTACGAGTGCGTGTACGAGTGCGGATTGCTCTCATCGATCATTCTCCTGAGATGCTTCTCTGCC